>NZ_JBKGUA010000083.1:0-16366 GCF_046543485.1 Paraburkholderia sp. EG304
ACGCCTGACCATGATTGCTCGCATAACGCGATCCGGTCAGTCGCTGGCAAACCGGAACTGCGCAGACGCGGTCTCACAGGTGCTCTTCCGGCCTGCCGGCCCAGACGTTTTTACACGGCCTCGGCCATCAACAGCGCGGTCAGCACGCAACCGCCCGCGAACAGCGCGCCCGCCGACCAGCGGCGCGCGAGGCGCGGGAACACCAGCGCGCCGAGCAGATAGCCTAGCGCGTTCGCGGTGTTCATCGCACCGGCCTGCGCGAAGCTCCAGCCGAGGTCGAGCTTCATCGACGGCAACAGCAACGCGTAGGCGAAGCGCGCGAAACCGAGCGCTGTTGCGCTGCCGAGCGACAGCGCGGCGGCCAGCAGCAGTGTCGGCGGACGTTGGGCGGTGGTCGTGGTTGGAGCGTGCGGTGCGGTGTCGGCGGAATGGGAGGACATGGGCGGACGGACCTGAACGAGAACGCTTCGAGCCGGTTCTGATTGGACGATGAGTTGGACGCATGCGGCAGATTGCCATGATAGCTGGGAGAGACGTTTCGCAGCGAGCTTCTCGCTCGAACTCGCGAGGCACGGCAAGTGGCAATTGATCGATCTGCCGATGGGCGGCAAGGTTCGCGCGGCGGCAACGGTCGCGCAGCCGGTGGACAAGGTATCGATGATCGGCCGGCCGAAGAGGACGGCGCGCTAGCGCTTCGAGCGCGCTCTAACCGCCCGCCCCTTCCGGCTCATGCGGCACGAGCCGCGCTTTCGCGTTACGCATCTTTTCCAGCGTCTCGGGCCCGGCCTTCAGCGCGACGCCGATCGCGAGCGCATCCATGATGCACAGATGCACGAGCCGCGATACGCCCGGCGTATTCGGATCGATCGGACTCGCCACGCGCAGCAGCAGCGGAATATCGGCGAGCCATGCGAGCCGCGAGCCGACGTTGGTCAGCGCGATCGTCGTCGCGCCGCGTTCCTTCGCGATCTGGATGCTTTCGTTGACTTCGACGCTGCGCCCCGAATGCGAGATCGCAAACGCGACGTCGCCCGGCTCCATCAGGCCCGCGTAAAGACGCTGCAAATGACCATCGGTGAACGCGGCCGCCGCGATGTCGATGCGCAAGAACCGCAGCGCCGCATCCTGCGCGACGAGCCCCGAACCTGAACCCACCCCGAAGAAAAACACGCGCCGGGCGCTCACAAGCGCCGCGATCGCGCTTTCGACCACCGCAGGATCGAGCGCGCCGCGCGCATGCGTGATGCCGTCGATCGCCGCTTCCCCGACCTTGTCCATCAAGGTCTGCACGTCGTCGTCGCGGGCGACCGCGGTCGACGCATACGGCAAGCCACCCGCCACGCTCTGCGCGAGCTGCATCTTGAAGTCGCGCAGACCGTGCGCACCGATCGCGCGGCAAAAACGCGTGACGGAAGGCTCGGACACGTCGGCGCGCTGCGCGAGATCGGTGATGCTCGCGCGCATCGCGAAGTCGACGTCGGCGAGCACCATGTCGGCGACCTTGCGCTCGGCGGGCCGCAGACTCGCGAGTGCATTGCGGATATGGGGAATCAAGTTCGGTGCGGACACCCGGTGTTCCTTAGGGGCTGTTTCATATGGATCCGCGTCGCTCGCAGCTTCTACGGCTTCAATCGGCCTGGTCAAACCAGCCTGCGTCCACTCTCCGTATCGAACAGATGAATGTGTTCGGCCGGCAGACGCAGCGCAACGCGCTGACCGGGCTCGATCTTCGAGCGTTCGCGCGTCGTCACGCACCACGCGGAGCCGCCTATTTTCCCGTACAAGTGCGTCTCGGCGCCAGTTGGCTCGATCACTTCGACGTCGAGCGCGGCATCTGGTATCAGCGTCGTGATCTCGATGTGCTCGGGCCGCACGCCGAGCGTGACCTTCGCGCCGACCACGGCCGACGCAGGCGTGCGTTCGAGCGCGACCTCGCTGCCGTCCGCGAGCTTCAACGCGAGACCTTCACCATGGGTGCGAGTGACGATCACGCCCTCGACGAAATTCATCGACGGCGAGCCGAGAAAGCTCGCGACGAACAGATTCGCCGGCCGGTCATAGAGTTCGAGCGGACGGCCGATCTGCTCGATCCGTCCCGCGTTCATCACGACAATGCGATCGGCCATCGTCATCGCTTCGATCTGATCGTGCGTGACGTAGATCACCGTGTTCTTCAAGCGCTGATGCAGCGCCTTGATCTCAGTGCGCATCTGCACGCGCAGCTTTGCGTCGAGATTCGACAGCGGCTCGTCGAACAGGAACAGCGACGGCTCGCGCACCACCGCGCGGCCCATCGCGACGCGTTGCCGCTGACCGCCCGACAGCGCGCGCGGCAAACGGTCCAGATAGCCGCTGAGGTTCAGCATCTTCGCGGCCGCATCGATACGCGGCTTGAATTTCTCCGACGACTCTTTGCGGATTCTCGGACCGAACGCGATGTTTTCATACACCGACAGATGCGGATACAGCGCGTAGCTCTGGAACACCATCGAGATATTGCGCTGCTGCGGCGCGAGCGTATTCGCGCGCGTGCCGCCGATCATCAGATCGCCGCCGCTGATTTCCTCGAGCCCCGCCACCATCCGCATCAGCGTGCTCTTGCCGCAGCCCGACGGACCGACCAGCACGACGAACTCGCCGTCGTCGATGTCGAGATCGATGCCGTGCACGACCTGGGTGTCGCCATAGCGTTTGAAGATGCCGCTCAGTTGCACTGCTGCCATGCTGTCCTCATCGTCTTGCTGCGTGTTGTATTGCGGGTGTCGTAATGCGCGCGCCGTGCGCAGCTCAGAACGACTCGAGCGTCAGCTCCTGCGCCATTAGCCGGTTGCCCGCCATCAAGCCGCCGTCGACCGGCAACGCGACACCGGTGATCACGCGCGCTTGCTGCGACGCGAGAAACAGCACCGCGTCGGCGATGTCGTCGGGCGTCGCGAAGTCGCGCAGCGGGTACCACTTCTTCAGTTCCTCGAACACCTGCGGATTCTTGTCGACGCGGGCCTGCCACGCCTGCGTCTTCACGGTGCCCGGACACACGATGTTCGCGCGAATGCCATAGCGGCCCAGCTCGATCGCGAGCGACTTCGTATAGCTGATGAGGCCGGCCTTCGCAGCGCTATATGCCGGATGACCGAGCGCCGCAAGACCGTTCACGGAGCCGATCAGCACGAGCGCGCCGCGCTGCCGTTCGATCATCGACGCGCGCACCGCCTCGACCGTGTGATACGTGCCGTTCAGATTCAGATGGATGTCGCGGTGCCAGCTCGCGGCGTCGGTGGTCGCGAGCGACGCGCCGAGCGCGGCGCCCGCGTTCGCGACCAGCACGTCGACCGGTCCGCGCTGCGCGACCGCCGCTGCCACCGCTTGCTGCACCGCCGCGGCGTCGCCGAGATCGACCGCGACCGGCACGATTTTGTCTGCGCCCTGTTGTGCGCCGAGACGCGCGCTCAGCGCTTGCAGCGCGGCCACGTCGATGTCGAGCGCGAGCACGGTATCGCCCGCCTCGACGAAGCGCTCGCATAACACGCTGCCGATACCGCCGCATGCGCCCGTTACCAATACGACACGATCCATGTATTCCTCGCTCGTTCGTCCGGCCGATTCGGCCGTCTTGCCGTCGCCCTCCGCCACCCGGCTCGCGCCGCGCACACCGCTGTAAATTTCTTACAAAACGCGTTTTGCGACAACTGTCGGTCATCCCGAAGAGTGGGTTTTCGTACCATCGCGCACTGCAGAACACCCCATGCTTTCCAGCATCTTATGCACAAAATCAGCGAGGAAAAAATATCGCAGACCCTACGTGACAAGCAATTTTGCGTCATGTAGGATTTTTTCAAACAATGTACCCAAGGCGGCCGGCGACGGCAGCAAACCACCCACAGGAGAGAGAAAAATGTCGTTGCATGCCCGTGCTTCCCTCGCGCTAGGCAAAGTCGCCGTGGCGCTCGCGTTTGCAGGTATCGCCGTGTCGGCTCACGCCGAAACGGTCCGCGTGACGGTCGCTCACTACAGCGACGCGACCGCGCCGTACTTCGAGAAAATGGCCCGCAACTTCGAGAAGGCCAACCCCGGCACGACCATCAAGATCGAAGACGTGAACTGGGATACGCTGCAACAGAAGCTGCAAACGGACATCTCCGGGGGCGCCAACGCGGACCTCGCGATCGTCGGCACGCGGTGGCTGCTCGACTTCGTGAAGGACGACGTCGCCGAACCGCTGGACGGCTACATGGACGCGAACTTCAAGGCCCGCTTCATCGGTCCGTTCCTGGCGCCCGGCCAGATCAACGGCAAGACCTACGGGCTACCGATCGCCGCGTCCGCACGCGCGCTGTACTACAACAAGGACATGCTCGCGAAGGTCGGCTATCCCGACGGCCCGAAGACCTGGAACGACGTGATCGATGCATCGAAGAAGCTGAAGGCGCAAGGCATCGCCGGCTTCGGTCTGCAAGGCAAGGAAATCGAAACCGACGTCTACTATTACTACGCGCTGTGGACGATGGGCGGCGACGTGGTCGGCAAGGACGGCAAGGCCGCGTTCAATTCGCCGGCGGGCGTGAAGGCCGCGACGATGTACAAGCAGATGATCGACCAGGGTCTCACGCAACCGGGCGTCACCGGCTATAGCCGCGAAGACGTGCAGAACCTGTTCAAGCAGGGCCGCGTCGCGATGGTGATCTCCGCGCCGTTCCTCGCGAAGCAGATCAAGAAGGAAGCGCCGAACCTGAAGTACGGCATCGATCCGGTGCCGATGGGCACGACGCACGCCACCTACGCGGTGACCGACTCGATCGTGATGTTCAAGAACTCGAAGGCGAAGAAGACCGCGTGGAAGTTCCTCGACTATCTGTTCACGAAGGAGCCGCGCGTCGAGTTCACGACGACCGAAGGCTTCCTGCCCACGACCAAGGCCGAAGCGGCGGACCCGGCGTTCAACGATCCGGACATCAAGGCGTTCATCGCGTTGCTGCCCACGGCTCACTTCGCGCCGACCGTGACCGGCTGGGAAGACACCGCGAAGGCCGTGACCGACTCGATGCAAGCGATATATCTGAACAAGGCGCAACCGGCTGACGCGTTGAATGCGGCGGCTGCGCAGGCGAACAAGTCGCTCGGTCATTGATGCGCGGCTTGCGGCAGTAACGAAACGAACAGGGGACGCGCGGCGCCGTAGCTAAAGCGCCGCGCGTTGCGCCACGCCACCCCAACATTCGAGCCTATGCAGCACGATGCACCCACCGGCCCATTCCGTCGCGCCCGCCGCCAGAAAGCGGGCGCGTCTCACGATCGAGCACGCATGAGCCGCTCCGTTTCTCCGCGCGCGCACGCGCCCTGGTTGCTGATTGCGCCGAGCCTCGTGCTCGCGCTGTTCATCATCAGCTATCCGATTTTCAACATCGTGTGGCAATCGCTGCATGAGGTGTCGCGCTTCGGCGCGATTCGCGACTTCACCGGCGCGCAGAATTTCATCAACGTATTCCAGGACCCGGTGTTTGTCGCTTCGGTACGCCGCACGATCATCTGGACCGTGTGCGTGGTGGGCGGCACGGTGCTGATCTCGGTACCTGTTGCGCTGATTCTGAATCAGGACTTTCACGGCCGCGGTGTCGCGCGCACGATCGTGATGCTGCCGTGGTCCGTGTCGCTGACGATGACCGCCGTCGTCTGGCGCTGGGCCTTCAACGACGACTACGGCATGGTCAACGTGACGCTGCAGCGGCTCGGCCTGATCAGTGGCCCGATTCACTGGCTCGCGACGCCCGAGTTCGCATTCCCCGTCGAAATCGCGGTCGGCATTCTGGTGTCGATTCCGTTCACGGTGACGATTTTTCTTGGCGGCCTGTCTTCGGTGCCGAGCGATATCTACGAAGCTGCGCGGATCGACGGCGCGAGCGCGTGGCAGCAGTTCCGTCAATTGACGATGCCGCTGCTGCGCCCGTTCATCAACATGGCGATCCTGCTGAACGTGATCTACGTGTTCAACTCGTTTCCGATCATCTGGGTGATGACGCAAGGCGGGCCCGACAACAGCACGCACATCCTCGTCACCTATCTGTACGAACTCGGCTTCCGGCTCGGACGCCCCGGCGAAGCGGCCGCCGTTTCGCTGATCATGCTCGTGATGCTGTTCGCGTTCTCGATCGCTTATCTGCGTCTGCAACGCACGAAAGAAGGAGTGCCGTCATGAGTCTGAGCGCGAAGACCAAACGCTCGCTGTGGTGCTGGATCGCGCTGACGCCGCTCGTGATCGTCATACTGTTTCCGTTCGCGGTGATGTTCTTCACCTCGGTCAAACCCGCGTCGGAGATCTTCGTCTATCCGGCGCGCTGGCTGCCGGTGCAGTGGCAGTGGCGCAATTTCGTCGACATGTGGGAGGCGGCCAACTTCGGCGTCGCGCTGCGCAACAGCGCGATCATCAGTTGCCTGTCCACCGCGCTCGCACTCGCGGTGAGCCTGCCCGCGGCTTACGCGCTCGCGCGCTTTCCGTTTCGCGGACGCGGTCTGTACAGGCAGTTCCTGCTCGTCACGCAGATGCTGTCGCCGATCCTGCTGGTGGTCGGCCTGTTCCGGCTCGCGGCGATGATTCCGTGGGGCGACGGCAACCTGGTCGATTCGAGGATCGGCGTGATCGTGTCGTACGCGGCGTTCAATATCGCGTTCGCGGTGTGGATGCTGTCGTCGTACTTTCAGACCGTGCCGCAGGATCTCGAGGAATCCGCGTGGCTCGAAGGCTGCAGCCGTACGCGCGCGGTGTTCAAGGTATTTCTGCCGCTCGCGGTGCCGGCGATCGTCGTCACCGCGATCTTCACGTTCATCAATGCGTGGAACGAGTTCGCGGTCGTCTATACGTTGATCCGCTCGCCGGAAAACAAAACGCTGACCGTGCAGGTGACCGATATGGTGGCGGGCAAGTACGTGGTCGAATGGCATCTGGTGATGGCCGCGACCTTGGGCGCGACGCTGCCGGTTTCGATCGTGTTTGCGTGGTTGCAGCGTTATATGGTGAAGGGGCTCGCGCTCGGCGCGGTGAAGTAAGCGGCTGCGCGGCGCATGCCGCGCAGTGTGGACATCGGCTTGCGCGTCAGTCGGCGCCGCGCACGATGCGCAGATCGCGCTCGACGCCATCGCCCAATGCGGCTAGCGCCTTCTTGTACTCATCGCTTTCGTAAGCGGCGACGGCCGCTTCATAGGTCGGGAATTCGATCACGACCGTGCGTTCCTTCAGGCCCTGCTCGCGCGCCTCGTCCGCCACACCTCGCACGATGAACTTCCCGCCCGCCGCCGCCACCGCGGCGGGGGCGAGTTGCGCGTACGCGGCCAGTTTCTGCGGATCGTTTGTCTTGCGGTATGACGTCACCCAATAACCTTTGCTCATTCGAATCTCCTTGTGTGATGGAACAACGCGGGACGAAAGCGGACCATATCGGTCGCTGTGCTGCATGGTAGCAAAGCGGGCTGGCTCGCGATGCCCTGCCGTCACCGCACATTCCATCTGACTGTCAGCCGGTCGCGACCCACCACGGCGACGCTGAGCGGTACCGCGCCGCCGCGCGCCGCGACTGCGGTATGCGGTGGCATGGCCCGCGCTGCGCCAGCCGCCCGCGCCAGCGGACCGTAAAGTTCCGGGCGGCGGCTTTCGAGCCATCGGCGGCCGGCGCTCTCACCGATCAACGCCGTGTCGAGTTCGGCGGACACGAATGCGCTTTCATCGCCGACGCTGTCGGCGAGAACGCGGCCGCAAGGGTCGACGATCAACGCGGCGTCCGTTTCGTCGATGTTCTCGTTGCCTTTCTCGTTGCCTTTCTCGCAGCCGCCCTCGGTCGCTCCGCTGAACGCGACGAACATGCCGTTATCGGCCGCGCGCGCTGGCATCCAGCGGCGCAGCGCGCCAATCGAATCGCGCTCGTCGCATTGACTCGCGCTCAGATAGCGCCGGTGCGGCGCGACCAGCAGCGTTGCGCCCATCAGCGCGTTCATGCGCACGTTTTCGATCAGATAGTTGTCGGCGCCGATCAGCACGCCGATGCGCACGCCCCAGGCCGTGTCGAAGACGGTGAAGCGGTCACCGCATTCGACGCGCCGATGCTCGAACGCATGCAGCTTGCGATGACAATGATGGATGCCGCCGGGCAGGCAAATCACGTAGCTGTTGAAAATACGCCCGTCCGGCGCGCGCTCGAACAGGCCGACACCGGCGGCGACGCCCGTCGCTTCGACCGCCTCGGCGACCGCGCTGACCGACGGTCCATCGAGCGGCTCGGCCAGCGCTTCGACCTCACGCCGACGCAGCTTCGCCAGACTCGGGCACTCGACCAGACACGCTTCTGGAAACACCGCCAGCCCGACCCCTTCGCGCTCGGCACGCGCAAGCCGCTCTGCGACAAGCGAAACGCGAGTGACCTGTGGCGAGATCCCTCGGCACGACAACTCCAACGGAACGGCGGCAACACGCAGCATCGAAGCAGACACGTCAAAGACCTCACAAACGGCAATTCGGATAGCCTCATTGGACCCGCCGTGCATCGATAAGTAAAATGAATATTTCGATCCGTTCGATAGGCGAAGAGAATGGAACTGAAGTTATTGCGCGCTTTCGTGACGGTGGCCGAACAAGGCCATTTCGGTCGCGCTGCGGACCATCTGTGCGTGAGCCAGCCCGCGCTGAGCAAGCAGATCGTTGCGCTCGAATCGAGCCTCGGCGCGCGCCTGTTCGTGCGCGGCCGGCATGGCGCTGAACTCACCGCGTTCGGCGAAGCGTTTCTGGCCGATGCCATCGCGCTGATCCGGGATGCCGATGAGGTTCTCGCGCGCGCACGCGAGGCGGGTAGCGGCAAACGCAGCGCATTGCGCATCGGGCTCGGGCTCTCCACCCTCGACTTTGCGCCCCCGCTGATCGCCGAATTCCGGCGGCTCAATCCGAATGTTTTCGTCACGCTCAACGATCTGTCGTCGGCGGAGCAAAGCAGGCGGCTGCTGGCCGGCAAACTCGACGTCGGCTTTCTACGCTTGCCCGCCGAGGGCGGACTGGCATCGTTCGCCGTGCTCGATGAACGACTGGCGCTCGCGTTGCCGCAAAACGCCAGCGTCAAGCGCTTGCCTGCCAATCTGGACCGGTTGAACGAGCCGGGATTCATTGCGCTCGCGCGTGGGCGCGGGCCGGGTCTGGCTGCGCAGATCGATCGGTGGTGTGGCGCGCATGGTTTCGTGCCGCGCGTGATCCAGCAAGCCGACGACATCCAGACGGTGCTCGCGACCGTCGCCGCTGGCGTCGGCGCGGCGTTCGTGCCGTCGCGGGTGCAATCCCTGCTGCGCGATGCGACCGTCATACCGCTACGCGATGTGGCGGCGCGCTGGCGCGTCGGACTCGCATGGGAGCCTACGCGCGACGATCCGGTGACCGCGCGTTTCGTCGAGTTCGTGCGTGGCGCGGCGAAATCGACGGGACGCGCCGCAAAGAGCATGGGACGCGCATAACGGGAATTGTCTCTTCCAGCATCGCAAAACGACTTAGCTATTAAGCGTTTTGTGCACTAGGCTTGCCTTTGCACACTTCAAGCGATGGATCAAAGGAGACAAAGAATGAGCGAGCGATACGAGTCGTTTTGCGCGTGCTGCGGCAGTCCCGACCACCGGGCGATGAGCCGTCGGACTTTCATGAGCCTGCTTGCGGGCAGCGCCGCCGGACTCGCGATGCCGTCCGCGTTCGCCGCGGACGCACCCGACGTGCCCACGATTGCTTATGACTCGATTGCCAATCCCGTACGTTTGCCGAACGACACGTATTTCGGCGAATGCTCGGGCGTCGCGCTCAATTCGCATGGTCATATCTTCGTGCTGTCGCGCGGCAACACCACCGGCCCCGCGTATGGCGCGGCCGCCGCGCAATTGCTCGAGTTCGCGCCCGATGGACGCTTCGTGCGCGAGATCGGTCACAACCTGTATGCGTGGTCGTTCGCGCACACGGTGAAGGTAGACCGGCATGACAACATCTGGGTCACCGACAAGGGCTCGGACATGGTGATCAAGTTCACGCCGGAAGGACGGGGCGCGATGGTGTTCGGCCGCAAGCAGGAAGCATCGGACGAAGAGACCGCGCCGCTCAAGCATCCCAACCCGCCGCTGCCGTCCGAACCCGGACGCTTTCGCCAGGTGACCGACGTCGCGTGGGACAAGGCAGGCAACACGTATATCAGCGACGGGTACATCAACTCGCGCGTCGCGAAGATCGATCGCGACGGCAACTGGCTGAAGTCATGGGGTGATCGCGGCGCCGGACCAGGGCAGTTCCATACACCCCATAGCATCGCAGTCGATGCGCACGACCACGTGTACGTGGCCGATCGCAGCAACCGGCGCATCCAGGTGTTCGATACCGAGGGCACGTTCCTGCGCCAGTTCACGATCGACGTGCCGGTGCCGCCGGACGCGCGCCCCGCGATCGGCAACATGCCGAGCGAAGCGGAGCTCGCCGCGGGCACGTTCGCGCCGGGCTCGCCTTGGGCGATCTGTATTTCGCCGGGACCGAATCAGGTGCTCTATAGCGCCGACGCGTTTCCGGGCCGCATCTACAAGATGACGCTCGATGGCAAAGTGCTCGGCGTACTCGGCAAAGCGGGCAAACAGCCGAAACAGTTCGGCTGGATTCACGAGATGGCGTGCCCTTCGGAAAACGTCTTATTCGTTGCCGAGTTGCTGAACTGGCGTGTTCAGAAACTGGTCTTGCATGCGTGATGGACGAGGGCCGGCGCGTCCGCTTTTGATGCGCACGCGGACCGGTCCCGTCGATGTCAAGCCATCTCAGTCGTAATGGCGATGCTTGTGATGGCGCTTGCCCGAATAGTAGCCGCGCGAGTAGTCGTCGGCGTACGAGTTCGAGCGGGAGATGTTGCCGCCGAGCGCCGAACCCGCGCCACCGCCCAGCGCCGCGCCGACGAGGCCGCCAGTGCGGCCGCCCATCGCGTTGCCGGCTGCGGTGCCCGCGCCGCCACCGAGCGCGCCGCCGATGATCGCGCCGGTACGTTCGCGACGATTCGACGTGACCGCGCCGCCCGCACCACCGCCCACCGCGCCACCGATCACCGCGCCGGTGCTGCCGCCCACCGCGCCGCCGACTGCCGCGCCGGCCACGCCACCGAGCGCGCCGCCGAGCATGTTGTTCATATCACCGGCGAGGGCCGGCAACGACGCCGCGGCGCTCAATGCGGCCACGGCAACCATCTGGATGATCTTCTTGGACATATCGGGTCTTTGTTTTAGTGAGACGGCGCCGAGTATAGCGGGGCTTTCGAAAGGCCTTTGTAACTGCGACAGTCCATCGCGGTAAGACGTGTAACAAAATGAATGGGGTATTGTTTTTTGCGGTGACCGCGAAAAACAAGGGCCGCTCGTGGTGAGCGGCCCTGGAGTGAATGCCGGTTAGCGGTCTGAATCTGATCTCTTCTACCCGCGCCGCTTCTTTTTCAATTCGATCGTCTCGAACAGCGCATATTCCGGTGTCGGCGCCTGATCCGCGCCCGGCGCATGGTAGTAGTTCATCGTAATCGTCGTGTGGCCGCCGGGCTGGCCGGGATCATAGTCGAACACCGCGATGCCGTAGCCGGTGGCGGTGTCGCGTTGCGCGGACCAGATCGCGTCTTCCACCGCGTCGGCGCTCGCGCGCACGAACGTGCCCGCGGTCGTCCCCGGCACCGGGCGATTCGGCTTCGTGAAGATGCGCGCCTGCGGCAGGCCCGTGCCGGCATCGACGCCATACACGTCGAGCGGCGCGCTCGTGCCGCCGCCGCCGAGAATCAGGTGGATCGTGCCGTGACTGGTATCGAACGTCGACGCACCCGCCGATACCGCCGACATGATCGGCTTGGGCTGCAACGTATCGACCGGGCGCCCCGTCGCGATGTCGGTGCCCCTGTTGTGATTGCAACCGCGCACCGGATAGCTGCGCTCGTAGTCGTGATCGTGACCGCACAGCACGAGGTCCACGCCATAGCGATCGAACAGCGGCAGCCACGCTTCGCGAATGCCTTTGTCGGAACCGTTGCCGGTCTTCGACGAACTGAGCGCGTCCTGATGCATCTGCACGACGATCCAGTCCACGTCGTTATCGTGCGACGCATGCTGCAACACTTTCTCGAGCCAGCGCGTCTGCTCGCCATTGCTATAGCCGCGCACGTACAGCGACGTGCCCGCCGGAATCGGCGGATTGCCGGTACTCGCGACCGGCGTCAACGGCGCGGGCCCGGCGACGAAAGCGGCGGCATCCTGATAGACGACGTCGTCCGCATCGAGCGAAATGAACAGCACCGAGCCGACCCGGAAGCTGTACCAGCGGCCCGGAAAACGCGTGTGATTGTCCGGCAGCATGTAGCGCGACAGATACGATGCAAGCCCTTGCTCACCGTTGTTGAATTCGAGCTCGTGATTGCCTGGGCACGGCATCCACGGCCGGTTCGACGCCGACGTCTGCGCGTTGTTGCCGAAGTCGCGCCACACCTCGGGTTGCTGCATCGGGTTCAGATTCGCATAGCAGAGGTCGCCGTTCAGCAGATGGAACAGCGGCTCGAAGCGCTCGACGGCTGCCACCGCGAAGCGGCTTTGCGGCGACGACAGCACCCAGTTCGTATTCGGCGTCGCGAGATCGCCGTAGCTCGTGAAGCGAAACGGCGCGCGGCCGCGCGGCGCGGTGCGAAAACTCGCGGCGAAGGGTTGCGATGCGTTGCTGTCGTTATCGGCCGTCACTTCGTATTGATAGGTCGTGTCGGCCTTCAGCTCGCGCACGCGCGCGTGATAGTTGAACACGACCTCGCCGTTGATGCCGTCGGTGTAAGTGCTTTGCACCGCGTGCACCGTATGTTTCGCGCGATCGCCGTGATTGGTGCCGCTGATGCGCACCTGCGGATTGACCGCGGGCGCGAGCGACGACCACGATACGGTAACTTCGCTCGTCGGGTCGCTACCCCAGGTCAGATGGATCTGCTCGGGCGTGCCATCGGGTGTGCCGCTATTCGCGCCGCGCGCGGTCGATGCGAGCGCGCCCGCCGCCGTCGCGAGACTCGATACGCCGGCGAACTTCAGAAAGCCGCGACGCGAGACGATCGATGCGCCGTGCTCGTCGGCAGGCGTTGTCTTGACGATTTTTCTGTTCGACATGTCCGGATGGTTGTTCAGGTGGAAGAATGCCAGCGCAAAACAACGCCCCGCGGGGCGAGCGCGGAAGTGAAGTGACGGACGATCGTAGCCGGACGGCGATGACAGCCCGATGAAAACATCGGGAGAACAGCGGGAGCTAGGGATTGAGATTGAACCGCTCATAAAAACGAATTGCCGGTGCAGCGCGCAATTCGATCACGCGCATGCAACCGGCAATCCGCCTGAGCGCCGCTCAGGTTTGCGAACTCGTATCGTCCGCGGCTTGAGCGTTGTCGGCGTCGTCCTGCTTCTCCTCTTCTTTCTTTTCCACCAGCTCTTCGAGCTTGCCGGCGCCTTCGAATCCAGCGATAGCGGCGATGCCTTTGGTCAGCAGACCCGCTTGCGGATCGACTTTCTCCGCGGCTTCAACGGCGGCGACCGCACCGGCGATCTTGCCCACTTCGTCCAGAAGTCCCATGTCGCACTCCCACAAAAATAAGTGAAATGGCATCGTCTCACGAACTTCGTGGCGTGTCGTCAAATGTTAAGTCGCTTGACCGTGAAGCTTTCAGAGTGAAATTTAAACGGCCGCCTCACATGCGCGCGGTCGGCTGTGGATTGTTGGCGGGATTTGTGTCGAACCTCGACACACGAACAATGCCGTTCGCGTCGATCAATTTCGACAAGCCGACTTCGAGCGCATCGGCGACATCCTTGTCATACACTTCGTCGCCATTCACATAGAGCGTGAACGACTGCAGGTATTTCGCTTTCTTCTCCGGGTTCTCGATGGTCTGCCGCGTCCATTGATAAAGCGGGTAGTTTTCAGCGCCCATTCTTTCCGCTTCGCTCACGTAGTCGGCGAATGCATCGAACTGGCATTTGAGCGTTGCTTGATGCGTTTGCAAAAGGGCACGAAGTGCGGGATGCGCTGCGCACGAAGGGTCCGCGCGCAGCGAGTCGGCGAGCGCCGCCGACGCAGTGATCCGCAATTGGAACTGCAAGGGAGATGACATTACGACCTCGATCGCATCGGTAACGGTTATCAAAAGTCCGCGGGCGCGGCCTTGTCGGCGACACGCGCATCGAGCACGGCTTCGCACTGCTCGATTTCTTCGCTGCTCATCGGCTTGCCCAGCAGATAACCCTGCGCATGCGTGCAACCGCATACGCGCACGAAGTTGAGCTGTTCCTGGGTTTCGATGCCCTCGGCCGTGGTCGGCATGCCGATCTCGCGCGCGAGCGCGACGATGCCGCGCACCACGGCCGCGGATTCGCGACCATGCACGGCCTCGCGCACGAACGAGCTGTCGATCTTCAGCTTGTCGAACGAGAAGCGCACCAGCGTCGACATCGTCGAAAAGCCGGTGCCGAAGTCGTCGAGCGCCAGCCCGATACCCAACGCGCGCAACCGGGTGATATTGCGGCGGGTCACTTCGTCGTCGTTCAGCAGTGCCGTTTCCGTGACCTCGAGATTGAGCCGCGTCGGCGGTAGCCGCGTTTTCCGAAGTATTGCCGTCACCGTCGATGCGAACGATTCCTCGCGCAACTGCACCGGCGATACGTTGACCGCAACGATCACCTTGTCGCGCCACGTCGACGCCGCCATGCACGATTGCAGCAGCACCCATTCGCCCAACAGGAGAATCAGGCCGGTGCGCTCGGCGGTTGGAATGAACGCCGACGGCGACAACTCGCCGCGCGTCGGATGAGCCCAGCGAATCAGCGCCTCGCGGCCCGCCACCGCGCCGGTGTGAAGATCGATGATCGGCTGATACTCCATGCGCAAACCATCGAACGACTTCAGCGCGCCTTCGAGGTCGCTGCGCAGCAGGCTCAGGCTTTCGTCGGATACGTGCTTCTCGGCATCGAAAATCGCAAACGCGCTTTTGCCGCTGCGCTTGACGCCATACAGCGCGCGGTCGGCGCAGATCAGCAATTGCGGACCCGTTTTGGCATGCTCCGGGTACAGCGCGATACCGACGCTCGCGCCGATATGCACGAGCGCTTCGCTCAGCACGAACGGCCGCGCCAGCGTTCTGACGATGCGATCGGCCAGCACGCGCACGTCGCGAAGCTGCCCGGTGTCGTCCGAAATCGCCACGAACTCGTCGCCCGCGAGGCGGCCAACCTGGTCGCCGCTTGGCAGCAGGTCGCGCAATCGCGTCGCCGTTTCCTGCAGGATCTGGTCGCCGGCGGCATGACCGAGGCTGTCGTTGATCGCCTTGAAGCCATCGAGGTCGATCAGCAGTACCGCAAACGCTCCGCCCTGCCCGGTCGAACTCTCGCCGGTGCGCTCGAGCAGCAACTCGCTGATGCGCGCGCGATTCGGCAAGCCGGTCAGGCTGTCCTGGCGCGCGAGGCGATGGCTGTATTCGCGCGCGAGCAGCAGCGCGACGGTGTCGCGATTGCTGCGCAGCGCAACCGTGAAAAAACCGGCCGCGCAAAACGGTGCCTGAAACAGCAACACGAGCTTGCCATTGCCCGGCGACATCGCCGCACCGATACTCAGAAAGCTCAGAATAAAAACGATCTGCAATAACGCAAGCCGCGGTGTGCTCGCATTGCGTCCGGCCAATCCGCCAATCACACCGACCGCGCAAACGTTTCCAAGCAGAAAAAGCGTGGGACTCCCGCTGATATTGCACAGAAATGTGCCGAAACCGAATAGCGCGCTCCACAACAGACTCGCGAAAAGAAACGCGGAAGTCGGTGTGGGTAGCCCTTTTGCGGCGCGCGTGCGGCATAGCCAGATCAACAGGAGCCGCGCGATCAGCAATGCGACGACCGCAATGCCCCACGCGGCATACAGCGGTATTGGATAGAGATAATACGCAGTCGCGCAAACGCTGATTTCGCAAATCGACGCGAATATGATCGAAGCGGTTCGCGTAAACAGATTAGCAAGCAGAATCTGCCGGTTGTCCGGACTCAGGTTCTGAGCCGAGGACACGAGCCACTTGAAAAATGGAGACCTTGGTTCGGTAAAAGCCATGACCTGCGCATTCGACGGTTAGTGGGTCCGAATCGGCATGCGAATGGACGGCTCGTGCAACGATTACATAAACATAAAATATCAGATTAATGCGGGCAATGGCGTGAAATGACTATTAGGGCTACGCTGAACAAGCAGCTGAATTTGCGACGTGTCGGCGATGTAGAGGTGTTCAGGTCGTGAAGCCGACCGTCATCCTTTGGTTTTTGGCCCTTGCGGGCATTGCACGCGGGCGTTTTGCCC
>NZ_JBKGUA010000084.1:0-16283 GCF_046543485.1 Paraburkholderia sp. EG304
GCAAAACGCCCGCGTGCAATGCCCGCAAGGGCCAAAAACCAAAGGATGACGGTCGGCTTCACGACCTGAACACCTCTACATCGCCGACACGTCGCAAATTCAGCTGCTTGTTCAGCGTAGCCTTAAGTGTCAGTTTGCGCATCGCGCCGGGGCTTGCTGGTGCAACTGACACTTTTCTGTCAGTTCTGCCTGATTTCGAGTCTATCGAGCGTCCAGCGAAGTCAAGTCAGCAAAGCCAACCGGTTCTGCCCAGCTTTCGGGCGGTGCGTGTGTTCAATTCGCCTCTATCCTTGGGTCACCTACCGCGTCGATGACGCATCGAACCAGAGTGCAAGGCACTCGCACGTCCATATCCCCAGGCCCGCAACGGGCCAGAAACAGGCAAATGACCGGGCCGCACAATGAAACGGCCTTTTTATGAAGTAAATCAAGTCCACGATGGTCCACCATGAGGACCCCCGGACACTGCGATATCCATACGATTGGCGGCGGTTTGCCGCGATGTGACGCAATGAGGACATGTGGAGAGACCGGACACCGGACACTTTTCGCATGCTCATCTGCGTTTGCACACGCCCTTTCAGCGATGGCTGGGTGCGTTCACGAAGCCCGATACACGGCGGCGGAGATGAACGTGCTTGGGGGCGGGGGAACTCCTGCGGACCGGACAAGACCGGAACACCGCGATTCCCTGACGGAAGAGGACACGGGGCGCGCGGCCGTAAAAAAACGCGTATCAGGTTTTGCCCGGCCCATAGCGAGGGGGGGCGTCACCGCGAAGCGGCGAACGAACCCGACGCGCAAAGCGTCACGCTGGCAGGGTAGCCACGAAGCTGCATCGAGGCGGGATTTACCCGCGCAGCGCGACGGCAGGGATGCCTCGCGAATACGTCGGTGGTGTTTTGCGCGAAGCGCGATGCACACCGGCAGGCAGCAGGTTGGACAGTCGGACCGCATGCTCTTCCCATGCATCTGGCTGATCGGATGGAATCGCTAAAGGAACGGAAGGCAGGACCCTCGCGCCGGGGAAACGGCGAAGCCGCACAGGCGGCGAAGAAAAGACAAGCCCGCTGGTTCGGGTCACGGCATCAGGTAGGGATGCTGCGAACCAGCGGGCTCCGGGCAACGATACTGCGGCGAGCTCGCCGCGTGGAGCGTCAACGATGGCCGCCATTCTCAACGTGCGCGCAGTGGTCAATAAATACAGATTTGCTCCCGAGTTCAGGGATGCGATGCTCGCGCTCCTCGATACGCACGTCGCGCAGGTTCACAGCCCGACCCGGATCAGTCACAAGGCGCTGTCGATCAAGACGCAGGAACGTCGGGCGACGGCGCTGTGCAAGTCGTTCAGGGAGTTGCGGAAACACGGCTATGCGTTACAGACGCCATGGTCTCTCAAGCACAAGCACGTCGAATGTCTTGTCAAACACTGGGTCGCGGATGGCCAGAGTGGGGGGACGATCGAGAACAAGCTGACGTACGTGCGGGCGATCGCACAATGGATGGGCAAGCCGAAACTGGTGCGAACGCTGGCCGACTATGTTGACCGCCGTGAGCATGGTCTAGTGCGTAGCTATGTCGCGACAGAGGACAAGTCATGGGAGGCACACGGCATTGACGCCGCAGCGAAGATCGAAGAGATCGCCGGAACCTGCCCCTATACGGCGGTGCAACTGAAGCTGCAGGCGGCGTTCGGTGTGCGCGTCCAGGAGAGTTTCATGTTGCGCCCGGTTGAGGCTATCCGCAATCCAGAGGTGCTGGCCGTCGTGCGCGGGACGAAGGGCGGTCGTCCGCGCGAGGTGCCGCTCGAAGCGAAGATAGCGATTCTTGAAGAAGCGGCGAGCCTGAGCAACGGCGTGACGGGCTGACGGGCAGCCCGATTCCCAACTACCCACGTGATGCCTTCGGGCTGATGGCGTTTTCGGGTGGCGACGGGACGGCAGCGCAGCCGTATGGGTACCGGCGAGGCTATATCGAGCCGAACTGGATCAACTCGGTGGAGTTCGCGATGCGCGGCGTCGACCGGTTCCGTGACGACTTCGTGGTGCTGGAGTGGGTCACGTGGCAATTCGCGGAAAGCCTGCAGGAAGGGGCAAAGCGCGAAGTGCCGAAGATCGGCAACCTGCACGCGTATCGCGCGATGCTGGCGCCGCACGTCAAGCGCAGGCTGGTCTGCGAACCCGACGTGTCGCGTTACATCCAGATCGATCCGCCCGTGGTCACCACGCACACGGTGGATTGGGACTCTCAGCATATGGCGACCTATCTCGATGCGGCCGACGAGTTTGCGGACTGGTATCGACGCTCGCGCGACGACAGGAAAGCCTGCAATCTCGTGACGATTCTCGCGCGCATTCGTGCCGTGCATTTCGCCGCGAACTATCCGCAGTACGGGATGGAGGGCGTCGCACGGCTCTCGGGTCTGACGAGCAAGCAGCGCGCGGTGATTACCCGTATGCGGGAAATCGCCGCAAAGGGGCAGCAGGCGATCGTGTTTGCTGAGAATCCTGGCGTGCTCAATGCTATCGCCAGGGAACTGTCATCCGGTGGTGTGGATACGGTTCTCTTTCATGGCGAGATTCCGATCGGGAAGCGTGTGGCTGACAAGGATCGACGCTTCATTACCGGTCGCGCAACGGGGCTGCTGTCGACGAAGGCCTCCGGTCGTGCGGGTTACAACCTGCCGAACGCGGACTACGTGCTCTTTTACGACCGGTCGTGGACGTGGCGCATCGAGTATCAGGCGATGCGGCGCGCGCTGCGCTGGAACCGCAAGGGGGTGCTGAACGTGGAGTATTTCCATCTCCCTGGCAGCATCGATGAGTATCAGGCGCAGATGGTTGCGCACAAGCGCGATTCGATGCAGGCGGGACTGGACTGGGCGACGCCCGAGCTCGAGGATGAGACGTTTCTGCACATGGATTCGCTTCTGGATCGCTTCGTCGAAGATCTGGCGAGCGCACATGACCATACCGCACGCGATATGCGAGCAATTTTGAAGGAGGCTGCATGAAGGAGTCACAGGTAAGCGTGCTGGTCGGCGATGGCGTCGTGACAATCAAGCGCGAAGGCACGAGGCGCGCCGTTGTGGCCGGTGTGCTTGGTCGCATGGAGCGCGACGGCGTAGAGCTGCTGTGTCTTGATCGCCTGGTGCACGAAGCTCATGAAAAGGCTTTCGTCGGCTGGAACGTCTCGGGCGCCGTGACCACGATGCTCTCACGCGCAGTCCCAGCGCGCGTGGAGCCTGCTCCTTGAATATTCCCGGGATTTCCGGCGACCATGTCATTGAATCAGCCCGGCAGATCATCGCCGGGCTTTTTTGCGTTCTTCGCTGATATCCAAGGAAGACCGCTCGCGGATAGGCAGTGGTCGGGCCAGTTCCGGCCATTCATGAAAGTCCGGTTTCGGTCATCGGAATGGCTATGTCACCTCGGAAGCTGACGGAGGATCGCGACAACATGCTAGGTAAGTGTCTCTCTCTAACTCGCACGCTCGACATGTGAGCTATCGGGCAATCGGCGTGATTGAACTGGCGAATCGGCGAATGCTGAGCAGGCAGCGCAGACCATGGAGCCACAGAACAGGGGTATACAAGTATTCATTTGAGGCGTGCGATGGCCAGAGCAACGAAGCTGGTCCTTTAGATGCGATCAGTTGGACGCTCTGGGCAGAATCGGGGAGACGAATGGAGACCTTCGTGACCGGGCACGACGATCGAAACAGTTCGCTAACCGTTTGGATGTCGCCGCTCTACGGGCAGAGCGGGCCGAGTTCCTTCGGCGTCACGCGCGCGACACAATCAACGAGGAAACGCTATCTCGCCCTGTACGGGCGATAGACCTGGCTGAATCGGCGATTGAACTTCGTAGCGGCGCCGGGAGTTCACGGCTCTTAGCACCTCATCCGATTACATGCAAGCTGAAAAGGTAAGTCTGCTGAAAATTATTTGTTTGCATAACATACTTGAGCGCCCTTTAATTCCATGCGGGCTTAGTGGGCCAGAGCAATTCGAGTAGTCCGTTCACAATTGAACCGATGGACTAAAGGCACACACGAGCGATGCGCCTTCCCGAGGAGCAACTAATGAACACTGCCCGTAGATATGGCCCAGCAGGAACGACCGTTCGAATCAAGCGATTCAGCAATGGGGACTACGCTGTGTCTTCGTGTGATCCGGCGCACGGGGTTGGTACCCTGATTGAGGGATCTTTCACAAGTTGTCGAATCGTCGAGCTTTTGGGCAACAAGGAGTGGCGTGAGACCGTAGCCTGCCCCGTCAATGTACCAGGAGGCCGCGCCTTCCGGACCGCGTCCTTCGTAGGGAAGGGGGGAGCTATAAGTGCGGAGTCGGTCACAGTGTATCCGTCTGGCAAAAGCCGGAACGACAGCTTCGAGCGGACTGCTACGACCACCAAACGTTCTACGAAGTGGACGGCGACGGACGGCTATGTGGAAGCGCGCGCGACTTGGAATAACGGCTCGGGGGAAGTGAAATGGACTGACCGCTCAGGTCGAGTCGTCCGCACAGCACGTACTGACGGTGAACTCGCAAAACGCACGCTTACGACCTCTGTTTTTGGAGCGGACGGTAATCTGGTACAGACAACCCGTGTGCAGTTCTTCTCTGACACCGGCTACGTGACGAACACGCAACGCGCATTAGACGGCGGCGAGGATTGGAAGACAACCACCTACACGACGGCAACTGGAGCCACCGTAACGGTAACAGGCAGGAGTGAACCAGGCGGGATCGCACATGGGACCGAAACCGTTACCAGCGGGGCCTACTCATCTTCGACAGACATGGTACAGAAGTTTGATGGAAGCCAATTTAGCGGCTCAGTAACTCAGACCGCGTCGGGGCCAGGCGCCAACGACACGACCGTAACGCAAACAGGGCACGCCGATTTGAATGCGGACGGATCGACAACAGGATTTCAAGGGACCGAAGTCACCGACAACAAAACTGGAGCGAGTCAATTCGATTCTGTTGGAGTCAATTCTGCTGGCGAACCTTTTTATACGACTGGTGGCAAAGACGCGCAGGGCAATCAAACAATGACTACGACCACGGAACATAAGGACGGAACTATCAGTGAAACGACGATCACGAAGACTGCTGGTGGCGACATTTCGATAAGCACTCAAGAATATGACAAGGACGGCAACCCTATCCAGCCAGAGACGCCAGGGAGTGGCGTCGACCAGAACAACAATGGCAAAGATTCCGGCGGCCAAGGTACCGAGGGCGGCGGTCCCAAAGGGGGCGAAGGAACAGGCGGCGATGACGGAAAAAGCGATGGTCAGGGGGCGGACCCGAGCGACGACGGTACCGACGCCGGCCCCCCGCCGGTCAATTTGGGTAGGGCCCCGTCGAGTCTTGGTTCGGGATTCGGTAGTCCATTTACGGTCCTAACTGGCACGCAGGGGACAGGCGGCGGTCGCGGTGACGACGACAACGAAAGGCGGGGAAGCAATCTGATAGGTGCTTTGACCGCCGACGTCGATGACGGAGGCGACGGGGTAGGCGCACCGCACACACTCAAACCCCATCTCGTGAGTGACTCGGCTCGCCGGGCATTCTCAACTGTACCTGTTGATGGCTGGGAAGAACTTAGAAAGCCGGAGGTGCTGCTATCGATGGTTTCTGCGATAGCAGGCAAACAAGCGGCAACGGTTGTGCAGGACGCGCTTGTTTCATTGCAACAATGAACGGGCAACGTCGGCGAACAACGAACGGCCAAAGAGGCGTGGATACTGACACGAGCTGAGCCGCTTACTGCTTGGCGTCGCGTTCCTGCACCTTGACCTCGATAATGCTAAGCGCGATTTCAAGCGCAACTGTGTCAGCGGGTCTTTCTTGGTTTCAGGCTTGACGAAGGACTTCGTTGCGCCAGTGGCCTGAACCTCGCGCTCCAGCGCCTGCGCCAGATCGCGGACGTTAGCCTTGCTGGGATGCTGGAGCGGAAGATCCCACACTTCTTCGACCGACAACAGGCCGCGCGAAGTACCTGAAATCATTGCTTCAGGTAATAGCATAGGAAAGTCCTGCACAGCAAAGCGAACACTGGTCGCAACAGTTTCGCCCAGATTTTTATGAACGAGCGGCCGTTGTACTCAGGGGCCGCCGATTCGTAGCGTCGGGTCCACCGTCCGTTGAGGGTCCGATCAGCGACGCTCGCCCCAAGGCGTCTCCTCCGGGTAAGTGGCCGCAGACCGGGCCGGCACTCCGTTGCGTCACAACGCTCCGGCGTGGCACCATAAATATCTCGGTGGTCAGCGGAATGCCAGCCGCCAGCATGTAGATGCGAGCCATGGTGGCAGACCTTATGGACATATGAGGCAGCGGCGCGCGACCGTACCGACCGTCACGACCACTGTTCGCCGCTACCCGGCCTTGCGAGCCTTGCCAGCGATGGCGCGTGCGATGCGCAAAACGTCTGCATCCGACCCGCGCCCGCGCAGGCTGTTGATGCCGAGATAGACGGCGCGCAGATTGGCATCGCTGTAGTCGCCGTCCTGCTTGATGCGGTCGAGACTCGGGCAGGCTGGGCCGAAGCGATCGGCGTCGTCCACATAGAAGGGCAGTCCGCTGATCGCGCAACGGTACTCTTGCGCGGCGAGCTTCGTCATTAACTCGGCAACCGTGACTGTGACGGCGACGGCGCGCTTGCCTTGTGCCGCGCGTTTTGCCTGACGCGCACGCGCGAGTCGGATCGCACCGCGCATACTGACGCGAAGGTTGCGGATGTACGTCGTGCGTTCGTCCGCCGGCACGGCTGCTGCGCGGCGGGTTGCCCACGCCTTCCTTGCGGCTGCCGACCGGCCAATCTGGATCGCTGCTGCGCCCAAATCCAGGAAAAGTGGGAGCTGCTAAAAACTGCTGGAATCCTTCAAAGCCTCACTGCGCTTTGATTGCGGGGGTAGGATTTGAACCTGCGACCTTCGGGTTATGAGCCCAACGAACTGCAAATCCGCGCTGGCTTGCTGAACGGAGCATCCGTAAGATGTCGACTGCATCGCTGCAAGCGAATGTCTCGCATAGGGGAGACAGGGGACTGGCCGGATGCTAGCTGAGTGACTAACGAACGTCGAACCGAGCCCCCCTTCCCCGAAATCTGCAAACAACCTTTTTTGCCGAAAGTGGGGTCGATTTTCCAGGCTTTCCAGGGTTTCCTGAGGTTGTTCAGCCGGTATCTTTGGTGAACCTACCGCGTCTCTGACGCATCGACACAGCCGGCTCGTCCGGCATCCATCTTTGAGCCCATCGGGAACCACTCCCGATAGGGAGCAGGTTCCCCTTTCTGGAGAACCTGCAATGCAACAACTTACTGCACCCCTGAAGCGCATCAAGCTCGGCCGCAATCCCCGGACGTATTTTGATCCGAAGGCGATGGCGGAACTGACCGAGTCGATTCGCCAGCATGGCGTTGATACGCCGATCATCGTCCGTCCGGTCGTTGAGGACGATTTCGACTACGAGGTGATCGCCGGTGGCCGTCGCTATCGTGGCGCCATGGAAGCTCACGGCGAAGACTTTCCGATGCCCATCGTCGTAAAGGATGTCGATCCCGTCGAAGCGCGGCGTATTGCGCTTACCGAAAATATCCAGCGCGATGACCTGTCTCCCGCCGAGGAAGCCCGTGACGCTGCCGAGCTGCTCGGTCTGCAGGGCGGCGATCGCGACGTGACGGCCAAGATTCTTGGCTGGTCTCGCGCGACGCTGGATAGCCGCCTTGCGCTACTGAACTGCTCGACGGCGGTGCTCGATGCATTGAGCGAGCGAAAGATCAATATCGCTCACGCCGAACTGCTGGCGGCGCTCTCGAAAGAGAATCAGGACAAGGTCCTGCCTGTCGTTGTCGCTGAGAAGCGGTCGGCCGCTGATGTGCGCAAGCTGGTGGAATCAGCGTCGTGCGCGTTGGCTCCTGCCATCTTCGACAAGACGGACTGTGCGGGGTGCCCGCACAACTCTTCAACGCAGGCACAGATGTTTGGCGAGGCGATCGGCACGGGAAACTGTACTAACCGCACCTGCTTCAACGAGAAAACCGAGAAGCAGCTTGAAGCGACAGCGGCAGGCCTGCGTGATGAGTTCCAGACCGTGCGTATCGTGCGGGCAGGGGACAACAATACGCGCGTGCAACTGGCTGTCGACGGCACGAACGGCGTTGGTCTCGAACAGGCGAAAGCCTGTCACGCCTGTGCGAACTACGGCGCGGCCGTGAGCGGCCTGCCGGACTCTGTAGGCAAGGTCTATCGCGGCCAGTGCTTCGACACCGTCTGCAACATGAAGAAGGTGGCGGCTCGCATCCAGGCGGAGAAGGCTGCATCGCAGCCGGCAAAGCCCGACAGTGCAAAGTCCGCACCAGCAGCCAAAAGCGCTAATAGCACGGGCAGCCAGTCAGCCAGTGCTCCGGCGTCCACGAATCCTTCGGTCACGGTTATCGCCGAGTCCGAGAAGGTGAAGGCCTATCGCGTGAAGCTGTGGCGCAAGGCCTTGCGTGCTGATATCGGCATGAATCATGAACTGGCCCGCCAGTATCTGATTGCAGTCGTGCTGAGCGGTCATGCACGTCAGGTCGACGATGCTGCGTTCCGCAAGTTCTTCGAGCGGATTGTTGGCAGCGAGGCACCCGTGTCCAACCTGCCCAAGGCGATCGACGCCGTGCAGGCAGCGAAGGAAAGCTCACAGGCGGACCTGATGATTGCAATGCTGTTCGCCGCAATCGAAGGTCTGGATGTGACGTATCTGGTCCAGCTGTGCAAGTCGCACCGGCTGGACCTGAAAAAGCACTGGAAGCTCGACAAGGAGTTTCTGGAGCTGATCACGAAGTCCGAGATGATGGTGCTGGCCGACGAGATCGGCATCCGCGCCGCGCTGGGCGAAAGCTTCAAGAAGGTCTTCGGAAAATCGAAGCCGGAAGTCATCGAGGCGCTCCTCAAGGTTGATGGGTTCGACTACGAGGGCAAGCTGCCGAAGGTGCTGAAGTTCTGAAGTCGCGGGGTGCGTTCTGCGCCCCGTCCTCCCTCTATATGTATACGCCGCCATCGCGCGGCGCCCCTTTTTTTTTCGAGGTTTTCATGTTCCAACAACTTGAAGCGCTGGTTCGAGCCAGCGGCAAGCTGCAACTTACGCTGAAGATGGACAACGACCGCATGGCGGTAGTGGTGGTGCCGCAAGGCGAGGGCAAGGACGCAGCGCTGCGCCAGCCGCTGGTGCTTACTGGTACGGCGGCCGAGCTCGACGAGGGCTTTGCTGCGGCGATCGGTTCGTACTCGACGGCTCATGCGTCGCTGTCCGAACAGGTCGCGGCAACCACCGCGATCCTGCAGGAAGCGGAAAAGAGCCAGGCGTCCAAAGCGCAGAAGTCTCTCGCAAAGGGCGGTAAGACGGCACCGGCGAAAGCCGGTCGGTCGAACGCCAGCAGCGAGGGCGATGAGGACGATGAAGCCGACAACGATGATGACGAACAGTCAGCGTCTGCGTCGGCCGCGCCGGCTTCTGCAACGCCAGTGGATGCCAGGAAGTCCTCCGGTACCGATCTTCTTTCCCTGCTCAGCTGAGCTGCGCCATGTCCATTTCCGTCGCCCGTCTGGTTCGCGAGTTCGTCTACAACGGCGTGAACTTCGTCGATCCCGGTCCGACCTTTTCTCCCGAAGAGGTGCGCGATCTGTACTCCGCCCAGTATCCGGAGCTGACCACGGCCGCCATTGAGGGTCCGGTCTACAACGGGGAAACGGCCCGCTACACGTTCATGCGTGCAGCAGGTGCCAAGGGTAGTGATGCGTAAGCGCGCGCTCATGCAATGCATCGCCGATGAGGCAATGCCATCGTCCAATGAACCGCCCGAAAGGGCGGTTTTTTTTCATGACAAGGAGATCGAGCAATGTTCTTCGATCCTCGGCCGGCTGATGCGCACGTCGCTCTCGACGGCGTCAGCTGGCAACCGCAGCGCCGCGCCGTTGCCCGACGTCGACCTGCCCATGATTTTCTGACGCTTCCGGATGTGTCGTGCGATGTAGTTGCACGTCCGTCCATGAAGTGGCCGCATGACGCGGGAGTGGCACGGCTCGTCGCCACCCACTTCGAGTCCGGCGTGCTCCGGGCGTCCGATGTGAGCGGTTACGCAGTCGCCGGACATGCGATGGCGCAGGCGTTGTTCAGCTGGCTGAGGCGCCAGTGCGGCACGCTGAAACGACTGACATTCAGGCCAGTGTTGCTCGATGTGGTGTCTGTCCAGGACCAGATCATGTACCAGGAAAACTCCGGGGAGTTCGAGGTGAGCTCGCCGCTGTATCTGGGCATCGAAACCGTCGAGGACTACATCTACATGATCGAGGACCGGGCGGCCCCGTTGAACAGGGCGCATCCGCGGTTGCTCGCCACGGCGCTGATCCTGATCAACAGGGCTTCGTTTCGCACGCTGTTGATGCGGACACCCGACGACTTCCTCGGCATGTATTCGCAATGGCATTGGGATGGCGATCCGTGGTGTACCGACGAAGAGGCGATCGAGCTGCTGAAAGACCGCTTTGGCGACGACCCACAGGAGTACGAGCAGTACCTGCCGTCCGTTGTTCGCGACGAGCTTTGTCCGGGCAGCATGGAGATCGGCCGGTACGACCTGCGGGCTCGCCGGTGGCGCTCATTTCCTGCACTCGGCATCGAGGCGCTGCGGCGTCTTGGCCACACCCAGCGTGGCTGGATACGCGAGTTGTGTGCGGAACTCGAGCATCTGGCGGTTCTGCTCACGAAGGCCGGTCGCCGGTCTCTGTTTGACTGGGCGTTCAGGCCCGAGGCCATCTATGCCGCCACGTCCATCGCGGCGTGCGACGGCCCGCATGTGGGTGATGTCCTCTATACCCATTACGAGTACTTCAGTAACGGCGGCGATGGGTCCCTGTTTCACGGGTTCATTGCCCTTGCCCAGTCACCCGATGACATCCGCAGGCAGTACGCGGACCTCTCGTTGGGCTTTTCCATTCTTCGTCAGGTTGACCGCGTGGTTTCACTGAGCACGCGCGATCCGCAGGGAACAAAACAATGAAAGACGTTTTTCTGTCGACGGGGCATTCAGTCCCGCTGTCGGTGACGGGTGCCATCCTGTTGTATTCGGGTGCTGCGAGCGCGGATAGTCCGGTCTACGCGACGGCGCATCCCGTCACCATCAAGGGCAAGCGTCCTGTGATTGGTGCCGGGCGGCCGGTGGACCGCGGCGCGTTGTTCACGGCGCTCGATTCACTTGCCGAACGCTGTGCGGCGAAGGCCGAGTTTCTGCCTGAGGCTGTTCTCGCGATCGATCGCACCGCTGTCACCTGGTGGTGCCGGCCGACATCGCGGCGGGTCTTTTTCGACTGCCCCGAACTTGGCACGGTCACCGCGGTGGTTCCGCACCCGGGCCTGATCTTTCAGGCGCGCAATAGCGGGTTCTACGTGTACGCAGTTGACGGCGCCGCACGGCCGACACCTGACACGCTGCTGTATGAACCGCCGTACTTCAACACCTGGGACCACGGTTCCATCTGCATTGGCTCCGCACGTGTTCCCGATCGCATCGACATCGCGTCGATAAGCGGCTGGGAATCCGGGTTTTTCGAATCGGCGTTCACCCACCCCAATGCGGGTGGCAAACGCGTCAATCACCCACGAGGCGAATTCGCATTCTGGAAGGAAATGCTGGCCGGCAAGTACGGCGAGCAGTTCCCCCTGCAATGTCTCGTGCCCATGAAACGGACTCTCGGCGATCTGATCGCGCAGGGCCCCAAAGGCTGAAACATGAACATTCCTGATTTGATGTTGCAACGGTCGTTTCCGACCGTCATGGTCCCGCGCAACGAAACCGTCGCAGAGATGCTGACGGCGGGTGAGCGGTTGCTGGTCGCGGAAAACGGTGTGTTCCTCGAGGTCCGGCGTCCCTGGCTATCGCTGGTGCGCCAGGTCGCGGAATTCAACGTCCGCACGGCCATACCGTATGGACGGGTTACGCCGTCGACGCGGCTATTGTGCGAAACCATTCCGGCTGACCTGGTAGGTGCGTTCGCAGAGATGGCCCGCAAGGCGCATCCCATGGAAACCGGGGCGTGGATTGTGTGGAGTCCCTCGACGCAGGCCTTCCGGCTCGCCCCGGTGGGCATCGTAACCCATACCGCCGGTTCGCTGAAGTATAGCCTCCGGCTCTCGCGGGCGACGAAGTGCTGGTGATGGACTGCCATTCGCATGGCAGGCATCCCGCGTACTTTTCGTCGACCGACAACGACGATGACCGGCATGACGTGAAGATGGCGCTTGTCATCGGCAACTGTGACCGTTCGACCCCGAGCATCGCCGTGCGCCTCTGCGCAAAGGGGATCTTCGAGGAGACGGAGCGCGCGCCGGCGTCGTGGTATCAGGCAGTGCGCGTTCGGGAGGCGGTATGACGGACGCGATCTGCCATGAAATCCCGGCGCGCATGGTGCAGCGTCCCTGGAGAGTCATCGTTGTCGGAGCGGGCGGGACGGGCAGTGCTGTATTGCCAGCCCTCGCCCGGTTGCACCACGCCATGATCGAACTGGGACACACCGGCGGGATCGAGTGCACGGTGTACGACGACGATACGGTGAGCCCGACTAACGTTGGACGGCAGGGTTTCTATCCGAACGACGTGGGCAGTTACAAGGCCTCGCTGATCGTGAACCGGCTGAACATGCTGATGGGCACCAACTGGCGGGCGGTCACGCAACGCCTGAACGGTCGCACGGCACTCTTCAATGTCGATCTTGTGATTGGTTGTGTTGATACGCGTGCTGCCCGCAAGGCAATTCTCGACACCGTCGGGGAAACGCACGCGTATTACCTCGACTGCGGCAATGACACGGATCGCGGGCAGGTGGTGCTTGGCCAGACCATGCCCAGGCGCCAAAGGAAAGCCAGTCCGGACAGGTTGCCGCATGTGGGCGAACTGTTCCCGGACCTGGTCGACCCGTCGAAAGATGCTGACGACGACACGCCGTCCTGCTCGATGGCCGACGCGCTGCGCAAGCAGTCGCTCGTTATCAACTCCGCGATCGCGGTGCAGGCGTTCAATCTGCTTTGGACGCTGTTTCGCACCGGATCGTTGAAATACTCGGGCGTGTTCGTGAACCTGGCGACAGGGCGCACGAACCCGATACCGATTGACCCTGCTGCGTGGGCACGCTTCGGATACGAGGCACCCAAACCCAAGGAAAAGAGGGTTCGAAAGAGCCGGAAATCCGCCGCAGCAGACTGAACAGCCGCTTCCTTCGGGAAGCGGCTTTTTTATGGAGGTACCACGTCCCTATACATTAAAGCAGTGCTCGTCGCTGCATCCCTGAGCTTCATTCCTCAAACCCTTTTCGAAACACAGAGAATGCCCAATAACTTTTTCTCTAAAACCGCGCTCGCACGCACTGCGAGCACTCCGTATGCGCATGCAAATGCGCTTGTCGTTGCTCTTCTTGCACTCCTTCTGGCGGCATTCCACCGCTACGTCGGATTCGCCGAGCCGTATCAGGTGTGGTTCCGTCTCGACGAAATCGACTATCTGGGGCGGTGGGCCCCGGGCGCGATTGAGCATCTGGCGGGCGCGTTCGCGCTCTGCTCGCTGTTCACGCTGTTCTGGGGCATTTTCGTGAGGCCGACCTCGCGTAACCGCGTGCTGGTCGCCGGTACGTTTGCCGTCGTGTACTTCGTCGCTTCGACGCTAATGCACGATGGAAGCCAATACCTGGCCAGCCACGATGCGGACCAGTTGATGCAGATGCTGGCGGACGTGCTCGGTCTCGGGCTCGCGCTGGTCTGGCTCGCGTGGCCTGAGGCACCGGAGGACGGCGAACCCAGCTTCGCCTGATTCCGCCCAACGTCGCTCCTTCCGGGAGCGGCGTTCTTTACAAACCTTCCCGCGCGGACCGACAACCCGTGCGGGTTGCTCCGCGCGGCTATTTCACGAGGAGCAACAATGAACGAAACGGCCGCCCGTATCAAAGCCGCCGCACAACGCATGCAAGGCGTGATCATTGAAGTCGATGGCGACGAATCTCTTTCGATCGACGCACGCGCGCTTGACGGCATAACCGGCGAGGGCCTCTTCGATCTTGAAGGCGAACACGCGGCGAACCTGATTTCCGAGGCTCGCGCGTACGTCCTCATCGCCGACAACGAGGTGACCTTCGAAGATGCCCTGTCATCTGTCGTTGAAGGCTATCTCTCGGACTATCGTGAGACGACCGTCGCACAGGCGATCGACCTTGTGTTCTGGGACGCCTTCAAGGTCGACGGTAGCCATATGGCGACCATTGGCGCTATCGAAGCCAGGTCGTGCGTCGGCGAAGCCGTCGTCACGCTGCTTAACGATGTTCAACGTATCTGCTTGCGCCCGACAGCAGATGGGGGCGGCATGGAACCCGACATAGTCGGCGTCTTCAAGGCGGGCGCGTATCGACAGGCGCGCGTCTGGTATTTTGGCTAACCCAACGTTGTTCTGAATTGCGCGGCTGCAGGCCGCGCGCGAACCCTGAGATCAGCGCTGGTCCTTCGGGATCGGCGCTTTTTTTTTCGCTGCCGCTCGCGTGAAGCCGGGCGAAATTTAAAAGCGAGGCGGTTTTCTCGATGTTTCCAGGCTGGCCGCGCTTCGGACTGCCCTAGACTGGCCGTATCACCCGCGCTTTTGCGCATCGAAAGAACACTCTGGCTTGCCGGAGTGCGCCAACCTTGGACCGACGGATGTCGGTCATCCGCGACGGGCTTCCGCCTGTCTTTGACCCTGCTGGGAGCCAATCCCAACAGGGAGTCGGCTCCCTTTTTTTTTAGAAGCCGCACCATGCTGCAGCAAGTCCTTGTTTCGCATGATCACATCGAGACCTCCGCAAAAGCTTCAGTCTCTCAGGCCGAGGCATACAACAAGGCTCGGGAACTCCTGGGTCTTGTATACGGCCAGGGTTTCGGTCAGGCGACAACCGCCTACAGCTATGAAATGTTTTCCCTGAACCTCGTTCGTGAGTTCCCCGATGCTGTTTCTGCAAAAGGACGCATCGCAGGAAGCGACGAGAACGTGTCGTGGATGGTCGGTAGTCAGACAGTGGCGATCTGGAACCCGGAGAAGGCTGTCGGCGTCACCGGATATTCGAACCACGTTCGCACCAGTTAATCCTTCATCAAACCGCTTGTGTTACCGCGGTTGAATTTTTCCCGTCAGGGCGACCTCCCTGATGGGACGGTTGCCCTTCAATTCTTTGAGGCAACCATGTTCAAGATCATCATCAGTCTCGTTCTCGCATCCTTGCTGTCCGCCTGCGCCAGTACCGATTTCGGCTCGCCGAATACGTATCAGCGCTACGACGTCCAGCGCGCCGGCACTGTCGAAGAGGCCACCGTCGTTCGCACCCGCTCAATCTCGATTGAAGCGGGTTCGGATAACTCCGGGCTCACTTCGCTGATCACCGCCGGTGTGGGTGCGTTCCTCGGTAGCCAGACCATCGGCAACGGCACAGGACGCTATATCGCGGGTGCCTTGTCGGGCGCTGCATCGGGCTTTGTCGCACAGAAGGTTTCACAGGCCATGGCGCAGCGTTCAGGTCTTGAGATCATCGTGCGCAAGAGTTCGGGCGCCACGGTTGTCGTCGCTCAACCGGACGACCAGCGCTTTGTCCCGGGCGAGCACGTGCTTCTCGTTTCGATCAGTTCGGGTCTTCGCGTCACTCACTGACCAGCCCTTCAGATGCCGGCATCACCCGCCGGCGCATTCCTTCATCGCGAGGTGTTCCCGAATGGGCACCTCGCTTTTTCTTTTCCAGAGGCTGAAATGCTCAAGGTTCCAAAGGTGTTGCATGCCGACCGCCGCAGCGCGGGCGCGGCGGCAGACTCCGCCGTTACCCACCACGCGACGCAGATGCTACGCCGTATCGCTCGCGATCTGCGCCTGCGCTCCGGCGAGCATGAAATCGTCGCCGAAGCGGCTCGCCGCAATCGCGGTTGCCGCGTCACCCTGCGCACCCCGGCCCTCATGCTGGAGGTTGCAGATATCCCGAGCCGCCAGAAGGTCGCCGTCTCGTTCCGCACGCGTCGCGGCCGCTCCGATCTGTCGGGCGGTGGTGACAACGCGGTTTCGCTCGAGCAACTGTCGTCCCGTGAGGGCTACGATGCGTTGCTCGGCGGCTTGCGGCTTGCGGCTTGCGGCTTGCGGCTTGCGGCTTGCGGCTTGCGGCTTGCGGCTTGCGGCTTGCGGCTTGCGGCTTGCGGCTTGCGGCTTGCGGCTTGCGGCTTGCGGCTTGCGGCTTGCGGCTTG
>NZ_JBKGUA010000085.1:0-15706 GCF_046543485.1 Paraburkholderia sp. EG304
TGCATCGAGCAGGAAGGTAAGGTGGTCGCTCAGCATCGCGACCAAAGTTAACAGCTTGCCGTTCTGTTTACAACTCCAACCCTAAAAACAAAAATGCCGTTCAGGTCTTAACTGAACGGCATTACCCTAAATATAGGGGCTTTTGGCGGTTCTCTTGATCGCTTACGGCTTCGTCACTATCAGGCCAATCGACGTTGCAACGTAGCCTTCGAGCTTGATTTTCAGGTGCGGCGACGAAGCATAGGGCGGGGCGTCGATGTGGTGATCGACCGGCTTGCTACCGGGATTGAAATTGAACGGTGCGACGGCATAGCCTTCCGCTTCCAGCTCGTCGCGTAGTAACTCCATGTCGCGCCGGCGGAAAATCACGCAGCCGGGATCTTCGAGCGTTTCGTCGTTCGACGAGAGATTGAATTCGGTTGTGTGGACGGCGACGCCGCCGGGTTTGAGGCAGCGCGCCGAGTTCTTCACGAAGTCGAGGCCATGACGGATAGAACCAAGGTGCTCGAACGCGCAGCAGGACCAGACGAAATCGAACGAGCCGGCGAATTTATCGGGGACCGCATTCATGTCGGCAAATTCGAACGAAACGCGCTCGGCGAATTGCCGGGGGGCACATATGCCGTAACTGTTGAGGCCTTCGAGGGTCGATGCGTGCTCGTTGGTTGCGACCCATCCTTTTTCGGCGGCCTCGGCCGTTTGAAGGTCGGTTGCGGTGATCGTGCATCCGTGCTTTGCCATGACGGCCGATAGAGGCTCGCCGCCGCAGCCAAAGCCGAGGCCGCGCTTGCCGGCGGCCAGCATGCCGGCTTGCGCAAGGGCTTCGAGCGTATAGACGAATTCCCATTGCTTGCGGGCGAGGCGTGCGGGCGATTTCATTTCGCGACACCAGCGGCGATAACGGTCCTCAACGCATTGCGACGCGGTGCAGAGCTGCGAGGCGATATCGCTCAACGATGGTTCGGGCGAGCCGTTGCCGTCGATCACGAGCGGCGCGCTCGTGTACCGCGCCGACCATTCGCGCGCGGTTCTCGCGCGCCAGTAACGATCGTAAAGCGCGAGCTGTACGGGGCCGATAAGCGGCGCTTTCTTCGAGGCGTTCACGATGCCGGCCAGTGCGTTTCGTAGCGATGCCATCCTGATTTGCTTGTAAGAGAGGGTAAGGATCGAGAAGTATCGCACGGGCGGGCGATCTAGGCCGTAAGGTGCTTGAGCACTAGGTCGCGGATCATTTCGCGATCGGCGTCGGAGAATCCGAGCAGCACGCGGGCCGGGTATTTGTACATCGGGCCGCCCTTCGCGACGCGATCGCTTTCGCCGTATTGGTGGACGCGTGCCACGCGTGCGACGCGGCCGGCGAAGCCGATCACGAGGCCCGCCGCGTCAGACTCGGCGCGCATGTAGCGGGCTTGCCGCAGCTTCGCGAACATCGCCGCGCGCTTGATGCGGCCGGCCTTGTCGCGCAGGTGCTTTTTCGGGCGCGGCTTGCGCCTTTCGTAGTCGGTGCCGTCAGGGTTGCGCTGTTGCGCGATGCGCGTGCGTTGACTGCGTTGCAGCTCGCGCGCAATCTCGCGCGTCACAGTGCGACGTGCCGCCGGGGCGAGCTGCGAGAGCAGCGCGCCGGCCCACGATTCGAGGGCGCTTAGTTCGTCCATTCCGGGTCCACAAGGCCGCGCACGTCCCACTCGGGCACGGGTTCGTCAACGTGCGTGATCGTCTGCGCTCCGGTGGCGTCGGTCGCGACGAGCACGCTTTCGGTGAGCTTGAGCTTGATCGACAGATCGACGGTCGTTTGTGTCAGTTGGTCGGCTTCGAAAGAAATGCCGGCCTTGCGCAGCTCGTCGTTTGTGAGCAAGTCGGATTGATTGAGCCGGACCCATCGCAACAGCGCGGCGAACACGATATCGGCGTCGCCGGCGAAGTCGAGCAGCATCACATTCAGCGTATAGGCGTAATCGAATGAGGTCGATTGCGCGCCGGTCGCGATGATGTTGCCGGCGTCGATGAACACGAGCAGCTTGTCGGGGTCGGTCGCAAGTGAGGGCACGGCAGCCGTGAGCGCACGGCGCAGGCTGTTCGCCTTATTCATGGCCGGCCTCGTCGAGCGCGCCGAGGCCTCGCGCCTGGCATGTCACGATCAGATCGACGCGGGCCGCGCATTCGCCCCATGCGGCCTCGGTTGCATCGAGCGCGAGGCGCAGCTCGTCATTCGTGCGCGGGGCCATCGCCGGCAGCGTGCAGCGCGCGACGGGCGCGCATTGCAGAAAGGTATTCGTCGGCTCCGGTGATCGCAGGGCGCTTGTACAGGCGCACAACATCGTCAGGCAAAGCGCCGTCAGCCCATGCGCGCAGCGTGTCGTTTTCATGCTTCAAGGCCTCAAAGTCGGTTTCGTACTGCGAGAGGGCGGCCGCGATGCCCTGGCGCTTCGCTTCGAGCTGGGCGAGGTCGCGGGCGTTGTCGCGCGCCTTGTGCTGTAGGTCGGCGATCGTCGCGTCGCGCCGGCCGACCGTCTCTTGTGCCGTGCGTGCGGTGTCTTGTGCCTCGGCCAGCTCGGCGCGCAGCGACTTCACGTAAAACCAGCCGGCGACGAGCGCGAGCACGACGAGCGCGATCGCGCCGAGGCGCACGGCGATCGCCTTCATGCCGCCGCCTTCATCGGGCCGGCCGACGTTCCCATGTCCGCGTATCGGTCATAGGCGCGGGCGAGCTTCACGTCGTACAGGTTGCGCGCGTAATCCGGGCCGTTGTAGCCCTTGGCAAAGGTCGCCCACTTCCTACCCTTCAGCGCGGAAAGCAAGGCCGTGTCGGCCGCGATAAAGCGCACGAACGCGTCGAGGTGATCGCCTTCGCTGCGCTGCATGCGCGCGACGAAATCGGCGACGCTCGAATACTCAAGGGCTTTCCAGTGATAGCCCATGATTTGAAACGCGCCCCAGCTCGCCGACTCGTGCGCGGCCTCGGCGTCGATGCGCTCGGCGATCGCAAGGCGTGTGTACTCGGCCGCCTTGCCCATGTATCCGCCTGGAGTGGGCGAAATGATGTTCGGATACTTCGCGGCGAGTGCGTCAGCATCAAAGCCGCGCGCCTTGAGCCGCTTGTAAAACACATGGCGCTCGAACAGGATCACGGGCCGGCCATCGGGCAAGAAACCTTCGCCGCGTGATTCGACTTCGTTGACGGCGCGGATCGCGGCGACGGGCACGCCGAGCGTGTCGGCCGCTTTCACGAGGTCGTCGTCGGTCAGGTGCCGGGGCAGCGCGACGCCGGCGAGGGCGATCATCGTTTTCGGGCCGGCGATGCCGTCGATCACGAGGCCGCGGGCTTTCTGCAGGGTCATCACGGCCGATTCGGTCGCGTGGTCGAAAACGTGCGTTTCCGGGGTCGGGAAGCCGGCGCGCGTGAGCCGTCTTTGCAGCAATGCCACTTCGTCGCCGGTGTCGCCTTTTCTCAGGATCATGTCATGTACTCCGCAGCAGGCGCGCGACATTGCCACGCGCGCCAAAAATGAAAACAGTGAAAAGAACGGCGCGAGCCGCTTCGAAATAGCCGACCGTGCCCGCATGCACGGCCAGCTCGATCGCCGAGCCGCCGAGCACGACGAGCAGCAGCCAGGCGACCCATGAAACGTGTTGACGGTGCCGAGCGCCGTCGCGGCGATAGGCAAGGATGCGCAGCGCCGCGAGGCTGTACGCGATCAGTGCGATCAGTGCGAGGGGGTTGTGCATGGGTCAGCCCTTTCGAAACAGCGCGAGCAGGTCGAAAGACTTGATGCGCTCGATCAGTTGCAGGGTCACGGTAATCGCCAGTGCGGCAGCGAAGAAAGCGGCGACGCCGGTGCTCGTGATCGGCGTATGGCTCACCACATCGGGCGCGGCGAGATAGCCCGCGATCAGTGAAATCACGAGGTAGGCGAAACGCTTGCCGATCGACAGGTCTTTCGACGTGACGACGACGAGCGCCGCGCCCGTGAAAGCGCCGATCAGCGCATTGCCGTCGATGCCGGGAAACAGGCTTGCGAAGCCAATGCCGGCCGAGGCGACGGTGAGGGCGGTGGTGCTAGGTTCGGCCATGTTGGCGACTCCGGGTTAGTCGAAAAGGTTGACGAGCTGGACGGTTGATTGATCGTTCGGCGCTTCGGGCAGATCGACCGCGAGGCCGAGCGGCAGCACGGGGCCGTAATTGGCGAGGCCGGCATTAAGTTCTAGCGTGGCTTCGACGACGCTTTTCGTGCGGCCGAGGTGTCGGAAACAGAGGGCATCGACCGTATCGCCTTGTTGTGCATAGACGCGCATCAGATCAGCTCGATCGTTGTGCGCGCGACGCCGCGCATATCGTTAATTGCCTGCCGTGCGTTGCGCCGATCAGCGTCGATCGTCGTTTCGACTTCGGCCGCGTCGGCCGCGCCCGATTTCGTGCTATCGAAATCGCGATACTTCTCGGTGAGGTCTGCGCGTGCGAGGAAATAGACCGCGCGCCGATAGCGGGCGAACTGCACGCTTTCGCCGCCGATCGCATCGGCCGGCAGCTCGGCGAGCGAGGCGACGCCGGATACTTCGAGCGGTGCGCGCCACGTTTGCAGCTCGCGATTTACTTCGTCGATCGCGGCGATCACGGCATCGCGCAGGCGCGCGGTTGTCACGGTGCCGACGAGGCGCACGGCTTCGCGCATGTGCGTCAGGTCGATAGAGGGAAACCATGCGACGTTATCGACGATCAGCTCGTCGGCCGGCGGGGCCGTTTCGGGCGCGAGGGTCGGGGCTTCGATCGCGTTAAATGTCGTCATGGCATCAGCTCGGAAAAGGTGGGCGGTGGGCCGGCGTCGGATCGCGTTTCCGTCAGGTGTTGCGATCGTCAGCCGGCGCCGCCCAGGCCGGGGAGTGCTCTTTACGTGCGGCCGGCGTTGTCGCCGGTCGCATTGCTGGCTTTCTCAAGCCGCGCAATGTCCTGTTTCACGCCGGCGCGCTCGTCAAGTTCGAGCGCGCGGCGCAGGTGTTCGAGTGCGGCCGGAATGTCGCCGGCGCGCTCGGCCGTGTAGCCGATCGCCTTGTGCAGCTTCGCGCGCACTTGGTCGTGCATGTCATGCTCGGCGACGAGCTGCGCGACTTCGGCGAGCTGCGCGCCATCGACGGCCGGCGGGCCGTTTTTCTTGAACGATGAAAGCGAAGCCTCGGCAAATTCCTCGGCGATCGCGGTCGCGAGCGGCCGGTCGTATTGATCGGGCAGCGTCATCCGGTGTTCGATCGCATAGCGGGCGATTTCGAGCGCGCCGGCGTAGTCGCCCACATCGACGCGCCAGATCATCACGGTCGTCAATACATCGTCCTGTGCGCCCCGCCCGCCGCTCAGTGCGCCCGCGACGTAATCGATATACTCGGGCAGCAGCTCGGCGCGCTTCACGTCGATCTTGCGTTCGATCGACGCGATCGACTTCAGGCGTCGGCGATCGGTCGCGAGCTTCGCGAGCATCAGCTCATAGGCGCTACCGACTAGCGTTTCACCCTGGCCGGCCGAGGCCGCCACGAGCTGCGCCGATACGCGCTGAAAATGGCGTTGGGCGGGGCTAGTCATCACGCCCCCGTCGCGGCGAGTTCGATCTTTTCGGCCATCGCGGCGCGGCCGAGGTCTTCGACGACATACGAATCGTTCGACGATTCATAGTTTTCGATTCGGTCGCGCTTCGCGTTGTCAACGATCGAGCGACGGCGGCCGCCGTCCTGATAGTAGATCGACAGATTGTCGAAACTCGTCACCATCAGCGCGTGAGCCGGGAAGAAAGGCACGGTCACGGCCGGCATGTTGCCGATACGCTTCTGGCTCATGATTACGTCAGCGGCAAGCGTCTCGGTCGGTGCCTGCACGGTGTTCACGATCGGGAAATACTTGTCATGCAGCAGGCCACGGCCGCAGAGCACGACGAGCGCCGTGTCGTCTTGGTGCCACGGGTCGATCATGCTCGCAACCATATCGAACACGAGCGCGTCGAGGTTCGCATAGTCGCCGCCCTTGCCTACGGCAATCTTGCCGGCCGTCGCGCCGTGATCCATCACGCGTTGCGGTGCCTGTTCGCGCATGCGCTGCAACCAGCCCTTGTTCACGTCCTGCAACAGCGGGTTTTTCGTGCGGTCGGAAGTCTTGGCGCGCGTCACGCCGTTGAAGCCGATCGCGATGCGGTCGAGAGCTTGCCGGCGCACGATCACGTCGCGGATGCGGTTCTGGAAGTCGGGAAACTTCGCCCATGCGTCGAGCAGCGCATAGGTCACATGCGAATCGAAGTTCGTTTGCGAGCAGTTGTAACCGTTCTCGTCGAGGTCGGTCACGTCAACCGTTTCGCGATCCTTCTGCGAGGTGTCGGTCGTGCTCGCGATCGGGCCGCCGACGCCGACGCCGAGGCCGAGCTTTGCGCCCTGTTGCTCGGTCACGCCGATCACGTTGATTCGCTTCAGAAAGTCGCTCGATTCCTGAATGCGGGTTTCGAGCTTTTGTTGCACGCTCGGCGCGACGGCGAATTTTTCCGTCGCTCGTGCGATGCCGTTGAGCTGGGCGATTGCGGACAGATAGCCGTCATATGCCAGTCGGGTTTCGTTGCGCATGTGTTGTGTTCTCCGGGGCTATGAAAGGGAGTGACGCCGATTAGCAGTCGGTCGTAATGGGCGCAGCGCCCGCGCCGGTCGCGGCCGGCCGTTGCGGTTGGCCGTTGCCGGTGGTCGAGAGCTGCGTGCGCAGCTCGTCGAACGCTTTGCGATCGGCCTCGCGGGCCGCGCTCAGTTCCGCGACTTGCTTTTCGAGCTTCGCCGTCGCCTCGGCTTGCGTCGCGCCGTGTGTTGCGGTCGCTTCGATCGCTTGCGACAGGTCGGCGAAACGCGTGTCGTCGGTCGCTTCTTTCTTCTTCGCCATGCCGAGCAGTTCTTTCACGCGGGCGAACAGGCTCGGCAGCGTCGGCGCATCGGGCGAGGCCTCGGGTTCAAACTCGATCACGGTTTCGTCGGCGACGGTGAACAGGTTCGACGGCGATACCTTGCGGCCGGCGAAGGGCGAGGCCGCCGGGTTTTGAGCTGCGAAAGAGAGGATTTCGGTTCCGAGGCTCGCGGGGCTATCCGTGACGGCGAGGCCGATCAGATACGCCTGTTTCGTGTCGGCGAAAGACGGGTCGATCTCGCACGAGGTGTAAATCTTCTGTTTCTTGTTCGTCAGCGCGACCAGCTCGGCGGTAGGTGCGATTTGTGCATACAGGCCGATCTTGCCGGCGAGCGGGCCGCTTTCGTCACGGGTTTCGAGCGCGAGCACGTCGCCGTATGCCTTGAACGGGCCATCGGGAACGATGCCGCGATAGTGTTCGAGGTTGATGCGCGCGCCGTACAGCTCCGGGCTGTAGTTCTTCGCCATCTGCGTGAGCCATTCGCGCGAGATGTTGCGGCCGTCGCTCGTCGCGCCTTCGACGGCAATGCGGAACATCTTGGATTTCGCGAGCTTCGCCGCGTCGGTCGTCGAGCCGATCGCCATCGCGCCGAGGCCGGCCGCGCCGAGGTCGAGGCCGTGTGACGCGAGCTTGCCGAGCATGTCGGCATGGTTGAGCATGGTGCTCACGGCGGCCGTCGCCGCGTGTGCATCCAACGTGAAAGCAAACGCGATCGCCGCGACGGCGAGCGACATTAGCGACAGCTTGCGAGATTGCATCGTTAGTTCTCCAACGGGTTTGGAAATGGTTCAACGTGAGTTGATATATTGCGATCACGAACGCAAGGCCTCAACGTTCGGCGTTTGTTCGCGCGTTCGGCACACATAGGCGGGCGTGCTTGCGCGCGCGCGACGCGGGAAACTTGCGGCCATGCTCGAAACAGCCGATATCACCCCCGCACTCGAATCGAATGCCGACCCCCGCCGGATAGCGCGCGCGCTCTATTGGCAGGGTTGGCGCGTCACGTCGATCGCCGAACACATCGGCGAAAAGCGATCGACGGTTGAGGCCTGGAAACAGCGCGACAAATGGGCCGACGCCAGCCCGATCGAGCGCATCGAGTCGTCGCTAGAAACGCGCCTCGCGGTGCTCATTGCGAAGCCGGTAAAGACCGGCAGCGAGTTCAAGGAAATCGACTTGCTCGGCCGGCAGGTCGAGCGAATGGCGCGTGTGCGCAAATACGGCGAAACGGGGAAAGAGAGCGATCTAAACCCGAACATCGAGGCCCGCAACAAGGCCCCGCGCAAAGAGCGCCCCGCGCGCAACGCGATCAGCGACGAGCAGGCCGAGCGCATTCGCGAGGCCTTTCTTGATTCGCTGTTCGACTATCAAAAGGTCTGGTATCGAAACGGCCATCAGCGCACGCGCAACATTCTCAAGTCGCGGCAGATCGGCGCGACGTGGTATTTCGCACGCGAGGCGCTAGACGATGCGATCAGCACGGGGCGCAACCAGATTTTTCTATCGGCCAGCAAGGCGCAGGCGCACGTTTTCAGGCAGTACATTTGCCAATTCGCACGCGAGGCCGCAGACGTTGAGTTGACCGGCGAGCCGATCATTTTGCCTAACGAGGCGATTCTTTATTTCCTCGGCACGAACGCAAAGACGGCGCAGAGCTATCACGGCAACTTCTACTTCGACGAATATTTTTGGGTCGGGGGATTTCGCCAGCTCAACAAGGTCGCCTCGGGCATGGCGATGCACAAGAAATGGCGAAAGACGTACTTTTCAACGCCGTCGAGCATCACGCACGAGGCCTATACCTTCTGGAGTGGCGAGCACTTCAACAGGGGGCGCGCGAAGGTCGATCACATTCATCTCGATATCTCGCACTCGTCGCTCGCGCGCGGCCGGGTCTGCGACGATCGACAGTTTCGCCAGATCGTCACGGTCGAGGATGCCGTCGCCGGCGGTTGCAACCTGTTCGATATCGACGAGCTGCGCCTTGAATACAGCGCGCAGGAATACGCGAATCTTTTGATGTGCCAGTTTATCGACGATACCGCGTCGATTTTCCCGCTCGCCGAGCTGCAACGCTGCATGGTTGACTCGTGGGAAGAATGGGCCGACGACTTCAAGCCGCTCGCGCCGCGCCCGTTCGGTTATCGCGCGGTATGGGTTGGCTATGACCCTGCCCTTTCCGGCGACTCGGCCGGCCTCGTCGTCGTCGCCCCGCCGGCCGTGCCAGGCGGAAAGTTTCGCGTGCTCGAAAAGCATCAGTTTCGCGGCATGGATTTCGAGGCGCAGGCCGAGGCGATTCGCCAGATCACGCAGCAATACGCCGTCGCTTACATGGCGATCGACACGACAGGCATCGGGCAAGGGGTCTATCAGCTCGTCAGGCAGTTCTATCCGAGCGTGGTCGCGCTCAACTATTCGCCCGAGGTAAAGGGCCGTCTCGTGCTCAAGGGCTTGTCGGTGATCGGCAAGGGCCGGCTCGAATTCGATGCCGGCTGGACTGACTTAGCGCAATCGTTCATGGCGATCAGAAAGACCATGACGGCGAGCGGAAAGAAAGTCACGTATGAGGCGAGCCGCAGCGAAGAAACAGGCCATGCCGATCTAGCCTGGGCGTGCCTGCACGCGCTCGATAACGAGCCGCTAGAGGGTATGACCGCGAACAATACCGGCTTTATGGAGATTTCATGAGTAAGCGCACCTTTCACGCATCGAGCACGACGCCGGCCGCCACGGCGACGCCGGCAAGGGCCGAGGCCTTCACGTTCGACGATCCTGTGCCCGTCATGGATCGCGCCGAAATTCTCGATTACGTGCAGTCATGGGCGGCCGGCAAATGGTACGAGCCGCCCGTGTCATGGTCGGGCCTTGCCAAGTCGTTTCGCGCCGGCGTGCATCATAGTTCGGCGATCTACTTCAAGCGCAACGTGCTCGCATCGACGTTCAAGCCGCACAAGCTGCTATCGCGCGACGAGTTCGGCAAGCTTGCGCTCGATTACATGGTGTTCGGCAACAGCTACATCGAGGAACAGCGCAACAGGCTCGGCGGGTTGCTCGCGCTCAAGCGTGCGCCGGCGAAATACGTGCGCCGTTCGACGGACTTGCAAGGGTTCTTTCAGATCGACGGGTTTCAGGTCGAGCACGAGTTCGCGGCCGGCTCGGTGCATCACTTGATGGAGCCGGACATTAATCAGGAGGTGTACGGCCTGCCCGAGTACCTGGGCGCGCTGCACGCGGCATGGCTCAACGAGTCGTCAACGCTGTTTCGCCGGCGCTATTACGAAAACGGCTCGCACGCCGGATTCATCCTGTACATGACGGATGCGGCGCAGAGTCAAAGCGATGTTGACAAGCTGCGCGAGGCCTTGAAAAGCAGTAAGGGACCGGGCAATTTCCGCAACCTGTTCATGTACGCGCCGAACGGAAAGAAAGACGGTATCCAGCTCATTCCCGTTTCCGAGGTCACGGCGAAAGACGAGTTTTTCAACATCAAGAATGTCACGCGCGACGACTTGCTCGCGGCGCATCGCATTCCGCCGCAGCTCATGGGGATCGTGCCAAGCAATACCGGCGGATTTGGCGCGGCCGACAAGGCCGCCGAGGTGTTCGGCCTCAACGAAATCGCGCCGCTGCAGCGGCGCTTCGAACAGCTCAACGAATGGATCGGCGACGAGGTCGTGCGGTTCGCGCCGTACACCATTGGCACGGGCAAACCGGTGATCTGAAAGGGGCGCGCCACGCCGCCCATGAGGCAACTAGGGGCGCGGCCCTTGCTCATTCCCGTGGCAGCGGTGATCGAGCAGATACGACGCCGTCAGGTGCGACCTTACGGCTGTTGGTCGGGTCCTAAGACGTGGTGCGACGCTGGGAACGAGATTGTCGCGAAGTAATTTTGAACGTCTCGGATGATGTGTTCTTGCGTCTCTTCCCTCGGTTTGCATTTTTCAGCCCATGCACGCCCCGGATGCAAGACGTCCCATCGTGGCCGCAACCCGTTGTAGCGCCCGCTGCCCGGATCGTGGTTTCCGAAACCATCAATCAAAGCGTTCCACAGTGGCGCAAACTTCGCGATCAGCAGTGACTCGCCGAGAGGAATCCAAATGTCGTCGACCACCAGGAAACGGCAGAAGAAATCCTTGATATCCAAATTGGCAGCGAGCTGAACGCTTTCCGCATGCTCGCGCAGGCGGTCGTAAAGGGCTTTGCTTCGTACCTCTCCAACACCGCCGCCCTTGCGAGCGCCCTTCGGCACGGCCTTTCCAACGTAAATCGGAGCCTGGAAAGCCCCGTTCCGATTGCGCTCCGCCAAAGGCGTGTAAGCGTCGAAGTCCCCGACGTAGTAGATGGCATAAATACCGACGCCAATGAACTGCTTCAGCTCGCCAAGAGGTTGTGGCCTCTGTTCGAGCATCGCCTCGGCGACACTCGCCCCGAGATTTTTTTTATCGAGGGGGTTGAACGGAATGATGTTTGCAGTGGAATCCGTCATGCAGCCCCTCGCACGGCTACGCGTTGCCGCGCCAATTGTTCAAGCTGGACGGTCGCCAAACGCTCCGCGACGCTGCGTGCTACGACATGGCCGAGAGCGACTGGGACTGCGTTGCCGAGTTGGCGCATGGTTTCCGTCCACGAGCCATGGAATTTGAAGCCATCGGGGAACGTTTGCACGCGCGCCGACTCTCGAATCGAAAAATATCGGACCGAGCCATCCGTGTTGACGAGCATGTTCTCGCCCCCTGGCACTCCATGGTCACCGGCCTTGAGCGTTTTGGCCGGTAAGTCAAGTGGGCTGCCGGTGTGACCAGGATAAACACGTGCTCCGGGCTGAAAACGATGATCCTGATATTGGCTTGCCGTCCGCGCGAGGGGGCTTGGCAGTTCGGCGATCGCATCGCGCACGGTGCGCCAAGGTAGTTCGTTCGCAAGCGGCAGTGAGCCCGCGATGCGCCGAACGCGGCTCTCCAGCGATGCAGGCATCGTTGGTCGCGAGCGACGCGCCACTTGATGGCGATCCCAGTATTCGCCGGAGACCCACTGGTCACGTAGCAGGCTTTCGTAGCTATGCGTCGGGCGGGGGAAACTCCAGTCCACGTTCAGGTCGGAGCGGAAGCCAACGATGAAAACGCGCTCGCGCTTCTGCGGGACACCGTAATCGGCCGCGTTCACCAGTGTGGGGACCACGTTGTAGGTTAGCTTCTTACCCTTCTGGCGACCGCTCGCGCGCTCCGCCTGCAAGCGCAGCAGATGGTCGAACCATTCCTCGTTGCGGCGTGCCGGAACCTCCGGAAACTCTAGTTGGAGCAGGATGTATTGGTAATAGTTGGCGAACGTGGAGCGGGTGAGGCCCTTGACGTTTTCCACGATGAAGGCCTTAGGACGTAGCTTGCGCACGATGTCCACGGTCGCCGGAAACATGTCCCGGGTGTCATCATGCGCCTGATGCTTGCCGCCCATCGAGAACGGTTGGCAAGGGGGGCCGCCCGCCAACAGGTCGATTTCCTCGCCTTCGAGGCTCGACCAATCAAACTTGCGCACGTCGCCTTCATAAAGAGGCCAATCCGCCACCAGTGGAAAGCCGCGTCGTTGGTTCTCACGAATCGTATCGCAAGCCCAACGGTCCCATTCGACCACTGCTAGAGGCTTGAAGCCGGCGAGACTGACCCCCATCGCGAGGCCGCCCGCGCCTGCGTATAGCTCAACTGCCTTCATTGTTATTCTCCGTGTCGTCCAAGAAGGCCCTAACGCGTGAGGCCAAGGCCGCCCCTTCCTTCACTTCACATTCCCATATAGTCAAAACTTTCCAGCCGAGCTCGGTAAGTCGTAGCTCGACCGCCTTATCTCTTTCGGCGTTCGCCTCAAGCTTGGGCTGCCAGAAGTCTAGCCGCGATTTCGGAAGCCGCGCCAAGTGGCACCCCTCGTGCCGATGCCAGAAGCAGCCGTGGACGAATATTACCTTGCGCCTACTGGCGAACACCAGGTCGGGACGCCCCGGTAGTTCTTTTGGGTGGAGCCTGTAACGGTAGCCCATGCGATGGACGAGGCTTCGAACGATCAGCTCTGGCTTGGTGTTCTTGCCCTTTATGCGCGACATGCGCTCACTACGCTCCGCAGGGGTAAGACTATCCAAGACGGTCCTCCACACTCAAATGCCGGGGCGATTGTAACGCCCGAGAGGCTGGATCGGGTGGGCCGAGAGCGATAGCAACAGAGGCCGGGTTGTTACCGCGAGCGTGGCCGGAGGGCATGCGTCGAACGACGTGTTGGTGGGCGGTGTCCGGCTCATTTGCGGCATGAAGGCCCGGCGACATACGTCCGTCGCGCAGTCCTCCCCCCGCCTGCGAGCTTCGCTTGGCCCGCTGGTTTTAATGCAGCAGGCTCGATCCGAAGCAAAAGGCTGTAGAGCACAGCGACAGCGACGCTTCGCCGTGTTTTGCGCGTATTGCACGACGGCAACCCTGATGCATTTTGATGCACCTCTGGTCTCCTTTGTCGGCGTCAGACCCAAGCTACGAAATCGATAAGGTCCTGTTCATGGGGCGCGTGACTCGCATTTCCGTTCGTCTGCAAAGTCGTTATGAAGCCCATCCGGGCAGGGTCGTTTTTCGGAATACCCAGATGAGCTTCAATCGCTCCTTTGCCCCACACCCAGATCCCTTGAGTGTGGAAGTGGGCGCATAGCCGTGCGACCTCGGCGCTCATCGCCGCCGCCATCAGACTGAAAGCTTCCTCTGGTCCGACTGTGGCCACTACTCCCGTAGTGCTCCTTTTAGCTGGAAATCCGTCTGCGCCGAGTTGAAAATTGGCCGCTGCTTGGTTCGTGCCAAACCAAGCGTGACACGCAATAAAATCCGCATTGGTATTAGCTATCAACCCGGCTTGTGGCCCCACTTTAAACACAAAATCCAAGTCGACAACTGCTTTAGGCGAGAAGCCCACGGCCCTTAGAATTTGCATCATAGGTGGAATGGAAGTGCTGCTTGATCCGTCAACAAGGCAAGCCTTGTCTTGAGCGAGTGTCCTTCCTTTGATTGTCTTGTAAAGTGTGGGCAAAATCATCATCTCGGTTTTTCCTTCGACGAGAAGAACAATCTCTGAAAACATTAAATATGTCGCATTCTGTATCGCAAAAAGCACGCTCGCTTGATGTGGGTTGGTGGTTATCGTATGCGCCGCGTTAGCCAGTTTTTCGCGAACCACGGTTCCATCGACAGTCGTCTTATAAACCATGCTCGTGTTAAGAACGCCTTCGGCGCCTAGCAGCAGAGGGGAGTGAGTCGAAAAAATGACTTGGAAATTTTGCTGAGATAGTAATTTTAATGATTCTCGCAGCAATTCAATGGCTTGGGGGTGTAAATAAAGTTCGGGCTCGTCAATGAGTAGTACGGTGATTGAGCCTGCCGGTGCCTGCTGATTAATTTGTGACGCCAATAATTTTATCAGGGCCATTTGAACCGTTCGTTGTGCACCGTGTCCGAACGAGGTGAATGGTCTTTGAAGCCCCGGTACGTCAGACAGCGAAATGGTTGCACTCTTAATCAGGTCGTCAAGTGATGGCGCCTGTATATCCAGATGGAGAGACAGCCCCGGGAAAAAGTCACCGATTGCTTGAGTCGCGTCGCCCTCCAGGGTGTTCAATTCTTGTATTCGATTGGGGCCGTTAAGATGAGCGCCGACTTGCTGTAGATCGGTTAAAACGTTGTTCAGCGCGGCCGCGTTATTCGCCCGTATCTGGTCCAGTGTATATTTTAGGAGTAGGCCTATCGTATTTTTAGCTGCAAAGCGACTAATATCATCGGCGGCGTCGTCCATCGCTTCGATATAAAGTGGATCGGGAAATAGAACGCCAATGGCGTTATCCAATCCCGTTGGGTTTATGACCCATTGATCCGTGCTTGGATTGAATACATCAACTCTAACCTGTGCCGCAGGTGCATTCGGAGTATCTTGACGACGCCTAAATCGCAACATTCCGTCAACGATATATGGATCAATTTGAGTCCGTTGATTCGTAGGGAGTAGATTGATGTTGACTTCGGATATTACCCCCTCGACCATGACGGCGGCGGCTGAATCATGGAACATGTGCGTTGGAAGGACGGACTTGCGAAGGAGCCAGCTAATCGCACGCAATATATTGGATTTGCCGCTGTTATTGTATCCAATTATCGGATTGAAGCTGGAGAGGGCGACGCGAACCATCGGGCATGAACAGTAATTGTGAATTACGACTTCATTTAAACGCATATTGCCCTCATTGGAGAAATTGATCGTTTTCGGGATGCGGCGTCTTATTCATTCGGCATAAATATGGGGTGAGCCGCGAGTCATTCTGCGATAGGAGGACTTGGAGTTCAACGACTGCAAATACCTAGGAAGGGGGTATTTGACGTGTATCTGAGCTGAAAGGATTACGTTAGCGGGCAGGCGGGCTGGCGTTCGCCGGCGTCGCGGTGCACGCTGCTGCGAAGACATTAGGCGAGCGTGGCGGTGCTTGGTTGGTCGGCTTTGTGTGCAGCTAAATTGCAGCTTGGATGCCCCGGATTGGCCTTGATTGACCTTGTGCAGCCTTGATTTTGTAGTTTGCGAGTTGCGTAAGGCTTTGATTTATAAGGATGTGTTATTTGCCGGCAAAGCTCCGAAGGCAGGGGTTGCTGGTTCGATCCCAGCCGAGCCTGTCAGAAATTTTGTGTTCAAGGCATAACATGTACCCAAAGGAGCATGTATGCCAAGCAAACCAAAAGCAGGGTCTGCGCCCCCGCCTGAGCTGCCCGCGATTCCAGAGGAGCTCATCG
>NZ_JBKGUA010000086.1:0-15567 GCF_046543485.1 Paraburkholderia sp. EG304
GGATCTGTCCGATCAGCCGGACCCCGCTGCCGCCGCGCGCGACGCCATGCAGCGCGACCGGCTCGGCCCGGTCGATCCCGCCCGCGATCGGCTCAGCCAACAGCGCCTGTTCCTGCTCGGCCCGGCGCGCAGCGTCTGGTACCTGCGCGTGCACCACCTGGCCACTGATGGCTACGGCATGGGCCTGCTGACCGAGCGCGTCTGCGCGCTGTATGCAGGTCATCCGCAGCGGGCTGAGGTGGCACCGTTGCTGCCCGTGCTTGATGAAGACGCCCAGTACCGTGACAGCGAGCGCCGCACGCGCGATGCCGCTTACTGGCGCGATGCCATGGCCGACGCGCCGGCCGCCACCGGGCTGCAGGCGGGCGTGGCGCCGGCCGCAGCGGATGCGCTGCGCCACGTGCAGCCGATCGACACCGCCCTGCGCGAGCGCCTGCTCGCGGCGGCAACCGAGATCGGCCAGCCCTGGCCGGACCTGCTGACCGCGCTCGGCGCGGAGTACTGCCGCCGGATCAGTGGTGAAGCGGAAGCGGTGATCGGCGTGCCGTTCATGGGCCGCCTCGGCAGCGTCTCCGCACGCGTCCCGGCGATGGTGATGAACGTCCTGCCACTGCGGGTCGCGGCCACGCACGACAGCGTGGATGCCTATGTGCGCGACATCGCGATGCGCCTGATGCGGGGCCGGCGCCATGGTCGCTACCGCGGCGAGCAGCTGCGGCGCGACCTCGGCCTGATCGGCGGCCAGCGTCGCCTGCATGGCCCGCTGGTCAACGTGCAGCCGTTCTATCGGCCGCTGCAGCTGGCCGGCGTCGCTGCGACGCTCGAGGTGCTCTCCACCGGTCCGGTCGATGACGTGACGCTGGGCTTCCGCGGGGATGGCACGGACGTGCTCGATCTGGAGATCGAGGCCAATCCCACGCTGTACACCCCCGCACAGGTGCAGGCGCATGCCGCGCGCCTGCTGCATTTCGTGTCGGCCGCGCTGGACGTCCAGGCCACCGGCGGCACGATCGCCTCGGTGCCGCTGTGCACGCCCGCCGAAGCACAGCGTTATCTGCATGACATCAACGCCACAGCGTATCCGGTACCCGAGCTCAGCCTGGCCGCGCTGATCTCCGCACGGATGGCGGCGACGCCCGAGGCCACCGCGGTTGTCTTCGGCACGGATCACCTGAGCTTCGCCGAGCTGGAGCAGCGCAGCCGTGCGCTGGCCCTGCAGCTGCAGGCGCAGGGCGTGGGCCGAGAGGCGAGGGTGGTGGTGGCGCTGCCGCGCTCGCTGGAGCTGATCATCGCCCTGGTTGCGGTGCTGCGTGCCGGCGGCGCCTACCTGCCGGTGGACCTGGCCCATCCGGACGAGCGCCTGGCCCGAATCCTGCGCTCTGCCGAGCCGGTCTGCGTGCTGGCGCTGGCGCAGGATCGCGCGCGGTTCCCGGGCACACCCGTGCTGGACCCTGCGCAGTGGCAGCACGACAACGAGGCCGCGCTGAGCACCGTGCCGCAGCCGGACGACGCGGCCTACGTCATCTACACCTCGGGCTCCACCGGCGAGCCGAAGGGCGTGCTGATCGAGCATCGCGCCATCGTCAACCGGCTGGAATGGATGCGCGCGCATTACGCGATCCAGCCCGACGACCGCATCCTGCAGAAGACCCCGGCCACCTTCGATGTCTCGGTCTGGGAGTTCTTCCTGCCGCTGATCAGCGGGGCCACCCTGGTGGTGGCCCCGCCCGACGCGCATCGCGATCCGCTGGCGCTGGCCGCACTGATCCGCCAGCACGCGATCACCACCCTGCATTTCGTGCCGTCGATGCTGGCCGCGTTCCTGGCGGCCCCGGCGGCGCGCGGGCTGCAGCTGCGCCGCGTGTTTACCAGCGGCGAGGCACTGGATGCCGCACTGCGTGACCGCTTCCATGCCACGGTGCAGGCCGAGCTGCACAATCTCTACGGCCCCACCGAGGCGGCCGTGGATGTCAGCTTCTGGCCAGCCAACCAGGACGACACGTCCGCGCCGGTGCCGATCGGTCATCCGGTCTGGAACACCCGCCTGTACGTGCTCGATGCTGGCATGCAACCGCTGCCGCCCGGCGTCGCCGGCGATCTGTATCTCGGCGGCGTACAGCTGGCGCGCGGCTATCTGGGGCGCGACGATCTCACCGCCGAGCGCTTCCTGCCCGATCCGTTCGTGGTCGGAGGGCGCCTGTATCGCACCGGTGACGTGGCGCGCTGGCGCGACGACGGGGCGGTGGAGTATCTCGGCCGCAGCGATCACCAGATCAAGCTGCGCGGCCTGCGTATCGAGCTTGGCGAGATCGACGCGGCGCTGCGTTCGGCACCCGGCGTCACCCGTGCCGAAGTGCTGCTGCGCGAAGACCGCCCCGGCGAGCCACGGCTGGTGGCCTACCTCAACACGGGTGGCCCGTCGCTGGAGACGCTGCGGGCGCATCTGGCCAACCGTCTGCCGGACTACATGGTGCCCGCTGCCTTCGTGGAACTGGACCACTGGCCGGTCACGGCCAACGGCAAACTGGATCGCGCCGCATTGCCCGCACCGGCGCAGGCGTCTGCCTTGGGCGTTGCGCCGCGCACCGCAACCGAGCAGGCGCTGGCCGCGCTGTTCGCCGAGACGCTGGGGCTGCGCGCACCGGTCAGTGCCGAGGCCGATTTCTTCGCCCTGGGCGGCGACTCGCTCAGTGCCGTGCACCTGCTGCTGGCGATCCAGCAGCGGTGGCGCTGCGACCTGGGCCTGGGCGCGGTATTCGCGGCACCCACGGTCGCCGCGCTGGCGGTCCGTATCGATGCGCCACCCACCGCCACCGATCATGGGCTGGCCCCGATGATCCGGTTGGCCAGTGGAGATGCGGCGCGCGCCCCGCTGTATGTGATCCATCCTGCCGGCGGCATCGCGTGGAACTACCGCGACCTGGCCCGTGCACTCTCACCCGCGCGCGAGGTGCAGGGCCTGCAGTCGCCGGTGCTCGATCCCACCCGGCCACTGCCGGCGAGCATCGAAGCACTGGCGGCCGACTACGCGGAGCGCATCCTGGCCGTGGGCAGGCCCGGCCCGGTGCATCTGCTCGGCTGGTCGGTCGGCGGCATCCTCGCGCAGGCGATGGCGGTGCACCTGCGTGGGCGCGGCCACGAGGTTGGCGTGCTGGCCCTGCTCGATGCCTATCCCAGCGAGTGCTGGCGGGCCGAACCCGAGCCGGACCCGATCGCCGCGCTGCGCGCTCTGCTCGCCATCGCCGGCCATGACCCGGAAGCGCATCCCGAGCTGGACAGCCGCGCACGCATCCTGGCTTTCCTGCGCCGCGGCGAAAGTGCATTGGGCAACCTGCCGGATATCGTCCTCGATGGCGTGGTCCGTGCCGTCACCGGCACCAACCGCCTGATCCGCGCCCATCATCACACCCACTACGACGGTCTGCTGCTGCACGTGCGCGCCGGCCGCGACCATCTCGCCCGCCCGCAGTTGCAGTCCGCGTTGTGGCAGACCCACGCCGCGCACGTGGAGGCGATCGAGCTTCCCTACCTGCACGCCGAACTCACCGGCCGCGATGCCGTGGCGCAGATCGCCCCTTGGCTGGATGCGCACCTTCGGCAGCACGACACACACAGGACACCAGCATGAAACTCACTGGATTCGAAGGCACCATCGCGCTGGTGACCGGCGCGGGCGGTGGTATCGGCGCGGCACTGGTCGAGCAGCTGCGCGACAGCGGCTGCACCGTGGTCGCGACCGATAGGGTGGCACCCGAGAATGTGGCCGGGGCAGGGCAGCCCAACGTCCACGCCAGAGCCCTGGACGTGACCGACCCGATCGCGGTGGATGCACTGGTGGCGGAGGTGGAGACCGGGATCGGGCCGATCGGCTTCGGCATCAACGTCGCCGGGGTGCTGCACACGGGCACCGTGGCCGACACCGACGACGCGCAATGGCGCCGGGTGTTCGCGGTCAACACGGACGGCGTCTTCCACGTCTCGCGTGCGCTGGCGCGGGTGATGTCGCCGCGTCGCGGGGGCGCGATCGTCACGGTCAGTTCCAACGCCGCGGGCGTCCCGCGCCACGGCATGGCCGCCTACGCCGCCTCGAAGGCCGCCTCGACCATGTTCACCCGCTGCCTCGGCCTGGAGCTGGCGCCGCTGGGCATCCGCTGCAACATCGTCGCGCCGGGCTCGACCCTCACCCCCATGCAGACCGGCATGTGGGCGGACGGGCAGGGCGAGCAGCGCGTGATCGAAGGGACGCCGGAGACGTACAAGGCCGGCATACCGCTGCAGAAGCTGGCCCGCCCGGAGGACATCGCCAACGCCGTGATGTTCCTGCTCTCCGACCAGGCCGGTCATGTCGCGATGAGCGATCTCTACGTGGACGGGGGCGCCACGCTGCGGGGGTGATGCGCGTCGAGCGCGGGAAAAACGGCGACGCATCCGCCGCTCAATGCGCGACAGGCCTGCAGTCGAAACTCGCGATGGGCCAGTCGTCATCTTGGCTGGGCGGCGATGGCGGCGTAACGTCGGCACCGCTTGGAATGGAACGTGGTGTGTAGGTCAGGGTGGTCAGGAGTTGACCACTCGGCGTGAGCAGGTACCTGGTGTCGTCATCCATGTTGTGGCCCTCGATCAGGCCATCATCGCGTTCTTTCAGGTTGGTCATGGCCGGCCCGGGATGCTCCGCATTGCGGTGCACGTCGAACAGATGGGCCGAGCTCCTGCCTGGGCCGAGGTCGCGGTGCACGATCACTGCGCCCTGGGGGGTAGTGCGCACGTTTTTGTACTGGGCCGGTACCAGCCAGCCACCCTGCTCGCTCAGTAGACCGTCGTGGTCGCCTGAACTGACGACGAAGCCGAATCTGCCATCCAGCAGGCGCGCGCGCCTGGGAAGCTCGAAGTAGGTGGCGCCGCTCGCAGTGCCGTCGGTGGTCAGGATCTGCCATTGCCGGGGGCTTTCCTGTGCTGCCACCAGAGTGCGGCTCAATGGCGTGACCTGGCTGTAGCGCGGAGCAATCCTCCACGTTCCCTGCAGATCGACCAGGCCGACGCCCTGTTCGACCTCGGCGACCAGCAGGTCGTCGCGCAACACCGTGCCTTGCGGGCTGGATCGAAACGCGGACAGGTTCCCATACTGATGCGGCAACTGCGGCTCGCCCTGCGGAGTGCTCGTGCCCAACACGACGCAATCGTTGTTTCTGGCCTTCAGTGGCTTTCCTTGCGCCGAGAAGTAGCGGCACTGGCCCGCATAGGTGAGGGCCATGAAGGCGCCCGTTTCGAGGCGACGGATGCGCCGGTAGTCGGCCAGTGGAAGCAGTTCCCGGCCTTGCGCGTCGAGCACAGTGAGACGATCTTTCCGCTTTGCCAGCAGCCCATACTCGGTTGCTTCAATGGTCTGGTAGTCACGACGTCCGCGCCAGGCCAGTTGGGCATCCACCAGTCCAAAGAGCTTGCCATCCGTGGAGGCGGCGGCGAAGGTGCCGCCCTCGAGGACGTCGAGTCGCGCGAACGATGCCAGCGTCCGTCCGTCTTCTCCAATTACCTCTGCCGTGCAGCCATCGTCGCCGCAGCGGGTCACCACGGGTGCGCCGGACCATTGGTCCAGGTGAAGAGGATCCTCCGCGGTGGCCATATCAAAATGGCGCACACGTTGTCCGTCCCGGCTGTAGTAGGAAAGGTCGCCACCCGAATAGTGCGAACGCGCTTCGATCAGCCCATTGCCGGCTATGTTCACAACCGGAAAACGACCCGCGAAGACCGCTTTCCCATCTGAATTGATGACACCCTTATAGCCAGAGGGCGAACTGTTGAACACTGCAAGGCCTTGCGTGAAACCGGCAAGCTCGGAAAACGGACATGAAGACAGGGGCTTGCCAGTTCCATCCACTAGTACACAGCGCTCGGCGTTGCACAATGCATGGCGAGTGGTGGCGCCGGGCGCTGGAACGGAGCGCTGATCCGGCGATGGCAGAGGCGCGCAAATGGCAGCCAATGGGAGGCACGCGAAGAGCAGAGCGGCCGGCCATATGCGGCGACGTGGCTGAGTGTGGCGGCAGGAAACGTAGGAGACAGGAGACATTGGGTACGTGTCGGCGGCGCTGCTGGGCAACGAAGCAGAACAGGGTAGGGGACGTAACCATGTGCGGGAATACAATAAGTTGCGACTTGGCGATCAAAGCGCGGGCGGCGGCGTCGGCGCGGCACTGGTCGAGCGGCTGCGCGACAATGGCTGCGCGATGAGCGATCTCTAGGTGGACGGGGCCACCACGCTGCGCGGCTGAGCAACAACAGCCGCACGCCATGCCCGGCACGCGATCGCGATGCCGGGCACGCGGTCGTGCATCAGCCTCCGCTTTCCATCATCCAACGCAGTGCAGCAGGTAGCGAGCGCTGCCAATCGTCCGGGATCTCCGGCTCGCCGACAAGCACACGCGACTGCACCTCGTTGCCGCTGCCGAACAAAGTCCGGAACGCATCGGCCCGCTGCAGGTTGCCAGGCCCTTCCTGCTCGCCATTGATCACCACCACACGCTTGCCGCGGGCCTTGCTCGTGGTCGGGTTGGGCTGCCTGCCGCCGGGCGACATCAGCAACGCGCCGGCGTAGGCATCGGGATGCTGCGCCAGCAATGCACCGGCGTGCAGGGCGCCCTGTGAGAAGCCCATCAGGTAGACGCGTCTGCGGTCGATGCAGTGGGATGCTTCCACCTTGTCCAGCCCCTTCTGCACCGCCTGATGGGTCCCCTCGAAACCCGGCGCGGACCAACGGAAGCTGATGAGGGAATCTACAATCTCGGTGCCGTTGATACCCACCAGTATCGCGCCCGTATCGGCAAGCGGCTGATAGCTTTCATCCAGGAAGCCATTGCTGCCGTAACCATGCAGCCAGATAACCACAGGAGGGCACGGCGCCTCCGAGCGCTCGGTGGCGGGGTAAAGTACGTGACCCACCGCTCCGGCCCACTCGGGTGACACTGCGTCACGGAGCCGCTGCGCTTCAGCAAGCACGGTCAGGTAGGCAGGGGTCTGCCGCAGGTCGTTGAAATCCGGATTCTCGATCAGCTGAGGGGGATACAGACCATGCTCACTGGCCATCCCAAGATAGAGCAGGGCTGCTTCGTCATCACCGCGGCGGGCCAGCAGCGAGGCTATTTTGTACGATGCCGATGCCAACGTTCTCGGACCCTCACGTGCCCCAGCCAGATAGAGCGCAAGCGCCTGAAGACCGTTCGTCTCCTCAAGCGCTTCGGCTCTCTTCATCAAATCGTCGTTGTCTTCAGCTTGGATCAGCGCATTGATCACCGGGCTCAACGCATCGAAGGCGATACGCTCGGGATCCGGGGTGTCGGCCGCCTGCAGCGGCAAGGCGCAAACGGCCAGGCTCAGCGCCAGGGCCAAGCGGGTCATGGTTCTCAAAGGATGTCCTGCAATGTCATGAAGTCGCGCGCGGAATGACCGCGCGCGTTGAATGGTGTTTCGCTCGCGCAATTTTACCAGCTGGCGCGCAACCCTATCTGCCCGGCTACATCGCGATACCCGCCCTGGCCCTTCTGCAGCCCCATATCGCCCCACGCCGTCCAGCGCTGGCCAAGCTGCAGCGACGCACCGGCCTTGGCCTCGTAGCGATCCTTCGGCAAACCGCCTTCCAGGCGCTCACCATCGAAGCGCAGGCTGTTGTCGTCCGCACCATGAATCCAGTTCACCGCCACGAACGGCTGCACGCGGTTACCGACGTCGCTGTTGGCATGGCCGAACAGCCGCACGCCCACGCGGCTGGTCAGGCCGCCAGCATCGCTGCTGTCGATCACCGTACCGTTGGTTTCCACGTGGTTGTCCGCGCTGAAATCGGTGTAGCTCAGCTGCAGCTGCGGTTCGACGAACATCGCAGTGCTGGCGCTGTCGAGCACCTTGAAGCTGTAACCGGCTTCGACCGATGCGGTTTTCGCATCACTGTCGTAGCGTTCCTTGGCCAGCGCATCACCCTGCACCGTGTTCTTGAACTGCGCGTACTGCGCCCACGCATCAACGTACACACCGGTGGTCTGCACCGGGTCCTGCAGCCAACTGGCATACACGCCCACGGCCTGACCCTCGACCTTGCCCTTGGCCGAATAACCGGTCTCGCGCGAGGTCACCGTGTTGTTTGCACGGCCGCCCCCCAGCATCACGCCGAACTGGCCGCGGCTGTCCGCGCCCCAGTTGAGCAGATCGGTGCCAACCTGCAGCACCGAGGTGTCACCGTTGACGCTGAGTTGATCGGCGATCACGCCGTAGTCGGCTTGGTTGCGGCTGACACGGGCCCAGGCGCCCATGCACCGCGCTCGGACAGGCCACGCGCGGTGCCGCCGGTGCGATCGCTCAAACGCATGCCGAACATCTGTGTCGCGGCCGCCTGATTGGCCAGGTACGCACCCGGCTCCGGGCGCAACACCGGAATCGGCGGCTGGCACTGGGGCAGGGCGGGGTTCACCACGCACGGATCCGGGTCCGGCGGGACCACGACCGGCGTGCACCCCGGCAGCGTCGGGTCGGCCAGGCACGGGTCCGGCACTACCGGCAGCTCGGAGCGCAGATACCAGTTGCCATCGGTGGGGGCCGCAGCGGTGCCCTGGTGCAGGAAGTACTCGTACTGCCCACCAACTGCGCGGCCGGCCAGCGTGAACACACCGTTGGAGGCGCCACCGACCTGGATCAGCTGGATGCCATTCACGGTCTGCGCGCCGGCACCTCCGACGTTGGTGACCGCTACATTGGTCTGGCCACTGGTGCTGCCACCGACGATGAGCTTGTCGCTCGCGGAGGCGTCATCACCCAGGACGCTATTGAACAGCAACGTGCCTCCGGCGCCGACATAGTCGCCGCTGACGGTAAGCGTGTTGAACGCCGTCCCATCGCCCAGCGCAACCGTGCCGCCGCTGTTGAGGGTCAAAGCGCCCACGTCCGAATCCCCGGCCAGCTGCCAGCGCCCGCCACCGGCCAACGTGGCCGAGGTGACGTTGTCGAACACGCCAATGATGCTGGCATTGTTGCTGAGGTTGACGTTGGTGATAGAGGTGGCGTCGTTGACGATGTTGCCGGTCAGTGCGCTGCTCTCGACGTTGAAATTGGCGGTGGAGCTGCCTTCAACCTCGAGAATGTTGCCGTTGCCTCCGACCAGGCTCGCACCGTTGCGAACCGTGACATCGGCCAGCACAGGCTCACCAAGTTGTCTTACCCGGATCGCAGGCCCAGCAAGGCCTTCAACTCGCGCGTTGTCGATCAGCGCGGATGCGCCTCCGGCCACTCCACCGGCAGCAGTGTTTTCCGTCACATCGAGCCCTATCACTGCCCCAACGATGGTGCTGCGATCCTGGATCTCTACGCGTCCTCCTGCTACCAGCACGGCCATGCCACTCAGGTTCCCAAGACCAGCGGAGGAGCGAACCGAAGTGTCATACAGGCGCACCAACCCTCCGCCAGCGACCACTACACCGGAACTGCCCCCTTGGATGTCGCTGCTATAGACGTCCACGAGAGAGACAGGCCGGCCGCTGTTGATGAGGGCGCCTGTTGCCAACGCCGATCCCGTGGAATTCACCACAACGCTATTGCGGATTTCGCCGAACGAATTCGAGTAACGCAATCCGCCTCCAGGACTTGCACTCGTTATTGTTGCCCCATTGGCATCGACCCGTGAGCTGTTGGAGGCGCTGATCTGCAGCGCGGCTGCTCCAGGCAGCAACGTAAGCGTCGCTTGTTCGAGGTTCCAGGTTTCCGGCGGGTCTCCCGGACCCACGGTAGCCGACTGTCCAGGAAGTAACGTTGCGCCGCTGGCAGTCACTGAAACCAGCACCAGAGCGATCGCCCCGCCCAGACGATGGAAGAAGAAGCGGTGGCGCGCGGCCGAAGGGCACGATTCACGGCGGTGGGTACGCATCGGGAAGACCTTTGTATTGAGGATAGTTCGTATGCGCTGGCGGAGTCGGTGGACAGCGATGCCGAGCGCCTTGGCGCCAGTGGAGTCGCAAGATAGGGATGGTCAATCGCCACGGCTATGCAACAAATACGAAACTGGACAAACGCCCGGGAAAAATCATCGTGTTGTTTACCGTCTGTTACAGAAGCGGCCAATCAGGGCCAGACATCCACAGGTGGTGAATCATTCGTCCTCCTTCCGTGAAATGGCTGTGAAAGAAGCGTCACGTATCTCTGCGTGACCTTTTGCCCCCTGCTGCCGTGCTCAACCCCGCCGCCCCCTGAACAACGCAAGGTCGAGCGCACCAATTCGTATTAGTTGTATAGCCCGCCTCCCGCTCATCCGGAGAATCCACCCGGCACCAGCGACGGCAGACCTGCAGCCGGGCCTGCGCACATCAGACCTTCCTGTTGCGGGAGCGCTCGCCGCTACCGGCCAAGGAGGTCGCACCCTCCCGGCCGGGTGGCCGCCGCACCAGGACATTTCCATGACCCTCCCATCCACGCGCTACTCCGCGCTCGGCCTCGCCATCGCCACCGCGTTGAGCGCCATGCTGCAACCCGCGAACGCCTCGGCGGCGGAGACCGTGATCATTCGTGACGCCGAACTGGAGCGCATCCAGCCGTCGACCCATGATCATGCCGAGGTCTACGATTCCAAGGTGACCAATCACGATGTGGGCGGCGACCGGGGGTGGTCGGCGGTGAGCATCTCGCGTGGCAACCTGCGCATGGAGCGTACCCAGGTGAGCACCACCGGCGCGGGGATGGCTGCGCTGGGTTATTACGGCGCTGATCGCTACAACGACGGCATCGTCCACGACGCGGTGATCGAGGGGTCGGACTTCACTACCTCTGGTGACAAGGCTCTCGGCCTGCAGTTCAGCTGGACCAGCTTCGACAGCAGCACCGGCGCGCTCGACAAGGTAGGGACGATCACCCTGCGCGACAGCCGCGTGACCACCACCGGCCGCGAATCGCACGCGATGTCGATCGCCGGCGTCAACAAAGTGGACTACCACGGCGGCGACATCCGGACCAGCGGTCAGGACGCCGTCGGCGTGCACCTGATGGGCGGCTTCGTCCGCCTGCAGGACAGCGAGATCGTGACCGAGGGCGACGGCGCGCACGGCATCCACGCGCGCTCGATGCGCTGGAGCATCGGTGGCCGGCCGGGCGTGGTCTACCGGGCCGACGTCACTCTTGAAGATACCCGCGTGGATACTCACGGTGCAGGCAGCGTGGGTATCCTGGCAGGGTTCGAAGACTTGGGCAGCCCGGAGGGCATCGGCTCGATCGTGCGGCTGGACAATGCCTCAGTGCGCTCGCTGCAAAGCCACGCCGTGCAGTTCCTCGGTGGCAAGGAAAACGAACTGCTGCTGACCGGCGGCAGCGTGCTGGATGGCGGCGACGCCATCCTGTTCGCCGGCCTGCCCGACAGCGTCAACCGGGTCAGCGCCACCGATTCGACCCTGATCGGGCGAGGCGCGCAGGCGGTGGTGGCCGACACTGGCGCGGTCCTCCATCTCGGTCTGGACAACAGCGACCTCCTCGTTGAAGCAGGCAAGGGCATGGCGTGGGCGAGCCAGGGTGGCCGCATCGATCTGCAGGCCAAGGGCTCGCGCCTTCAGGGCACAGCCTTCGCCGACGATACCTCCCGACTGGACGTGACGCTGGACGGCAGCCGCTGGGATGCGTGGGGCCATTCGCAGGTGGACGCGCTCAGCCTGCGCAACAGCAGCACGCTGCTGCTCGGCGCGGGCAGCGTAGGCGACCAGCTGATCGTGCGCGGCGACTTCACCATCGATGACAGCACGCTGGTGTTCGACAGCGCGCTCGGCGATGACCGCTCGCCAACCGACTTCCTCTGGGTGCGGGGCAACACCAGCGGCCAGGGCAACATCGCCGTCAACAACGCAGGCGGCCGTGGCGCGCAGACCGCGAACGGCATCCAGCTGATCGCGGTTGACGGCGACTCCAACGCCGCGTTCAAACTTCAGGGGCGCGCGGTGGGCGGGGTGTACGAGTACTTCCTTCACAAGGGCAGCAGGACCGATCCGGACGATGGCGGCTGGTACCTGCGCTCCGAGTTGAACGACGCGCCCGAGCCGTGCACCGGGGAGGACGGTTGCGAGCCGCCGCCGCGCCCTGTGCCCTGCAGTGTCGATGCCGGCCAGGGACACTGCGAACCGGAGGTCATCGCCCCGCCGCCGACGCCGGTGCTGCGTCCGGAGATCGGCGCTTACCTGGCCAACCAGTCCGCCGCGGCGGGCATGTTCGGCACCCGCCTGCAGGATCGCAGCGGCAGTGACCGCGGCGCGTCCCGGCGCGGTGCATGGGCGCGCGTGGCCCGTCACCAGGCCGACTACGGCGTGATCGGCGAACAACTCCGCGTCAGCGGCGATACCGATGTCCTGCAGATCGGCACGGACCTGCTCTCCTGGGGCGATGGCAGCCGCGGCCGGCTGGGCGTGATGCTGGGCACTGGCCGGGCCACCGCCACCGTGACCTCGCGGCTGACCGGCTATGCGGCGAGGGGCAGGGTGGAAGGACAGGCGTTGGGTGTCTATGCCAGCTGGATGCAGAATCCCTCCGTTGGCACCGGCCTCTATCTGGATGCGTCGGCCAACCATGCGTCGTTCAAGAACAGCGTGCAGGGCGATGCACTGGGCAAGGAACGCTACGACAGCAAGACCAGCAGCGCATCGATCGAGGCCGGGTACGGCATCCAGATCGTCGATGGCGATCGGGTCGCGCTGTTTGTCGAGCCGCAGGCGCAGCTGCGCTATACCCGTTTCAGCGCAGACCGTCATGTCGAATCCAACGGCACGGTGATCGATGGCAGCGACGGCGGTGGCCTCGGCAGCCGGGTCGGGGTGCGCATGTCGGGCGACGCCTCGGCCGCGTCCGGCATCCGGGTGCAGCCCTTCCTGGCGGCGAACTGGTTCCACGAATCCAGCGACAACAGCCTGCGTTTCGACGGGGAGCGGCTGGTCGGTGGCTTGCCACGGGATCGCTACGAACTCAGTGGTGGCGCGGAGGTGAGGTTGAGCCAGCGCTGGAGCGGCCGGGGCACGCTGGGCTGGCAGCGCGGGGGTGGCTATCGCGAAGTGGCAGGCGAGGTGGCGCTGCGTGCCAGCTGGTGAGCACAGGAGTACCCCCTCTTCGCAATGCGCTCTGCATCGGTCACGTGATCTTCACGGTCGCCATGCGTCCGTACACCTGGAACGGAAGACGCCGGAGCGTGGCAATGAAGCGGGTTGTTCCGAATCTCCCCAGGGCGAGGTGCCAACGTGGGGCAATGACAGTGGCCCCACTGGCAATGGCGGTCGTGGCCAGCCTGCTTCCCGTGACCGCCAGTGCCGCCGACGAATGCGGCACCGGTACGGTGATCATCTGCGACGCCTCCGGCAATCCCTACGCGACTGGCATTACCTATACCGCGCCGACCTTGGCACTCACCGTGCGCAGCGGCACGGTGGTCGATACCAGTAGCGCGACCCCCTTGCCGAACAACGTGCAGACGACATTGGGCATCGGGGTACGGCCGTACACCGGATCGGCGACAGCAGCAGGTCGTCTGGACGTCACGGTGGAAGACGGGGCGACCATCATCGCCCCGCATGCCTCCCAGAGCGGTGTGCTGGTGCGCGACTGGGATGCAGGCAGCGATGCGCAGGTCGAACATGCCGGGCTCATCCAGGTAGGAGGCATTGGCAGCTATGGTATCGATGTGCGCGCCAGTGGGACCGTGCAGATTGTGTCCAACGGCCGCATCGACGTGGCTGCCGGCGCCGGGGGCATCCTGGCAGCTGACCCGAACCCGTTGGGCGGGGTGTTGTCCATCCAGCATAGTGGGGTGATCCAAGGCGATGGCAGCGGCGCCATCGGCATCGCCGTGCAGCGCCAAGTGGCCGGGCAGGTCGATGTCGTTCAGAGTGGCGTCGTCGCTGATGTGGATACCGGTATCTCTGCGATTGCCTTTGGCAGCAATGAGGTTGATCTCACCCTCGTCAACCAGCAGCAGATCAGATCCGCGCTCACGGGCATCTATGTTACTGGCGGCCGCAATGCGTTGCTGGACAACAGCGGCCTGATCGAGGCGGGCCAAGTCGGCGCAGGCGTTGGAGCCATGCTGCTCGGCATGCAGCGTGCCGAGGTGCGAAACAGCAGGGAGCTGGTCGGCGATCTGAACGGGCTCTATCTGGGTGCCGGGCAATCCATCGTCGACAACCGCGGCATGCTTCGCGCCAGCACCGGCGCAGGCGTGCGCAACACCTCTGGGACGCTGGTTCTGGACAATCGCGGGCTCATCGAAGGCACGTTCGGCGTGGACGTCACCGGCGACGCAGGCCGCGTGTACAACGCCGGTACGATCACGGGCAGTGCTGGCATTGCAGTGCGGATCAACGGCAATGACACTCTGCTGACGCTGGACACCGGCTCGGTGCTGGGTGGCGATGCGCTCAGCACCGGCGCCAACAATCGTGTTCTCCTGCAGGGGGTCGGTGAGGAGGACGCCGCATTGGTGGGCTGGACCTCGCTGCGCATGGTCGGGGTCGACTGGCAGCTGGGCGGTGATGCAGCCTTCATCGATCCGGTCGCGGTGGACCAGGGACGCTTGTGGTTGCTGGGTTCCACGCTGCAGGCACCTTCCTTCGACGTGGCCAGCGGCGCCGGGCTCGGTGGCAGCGGCTATCTGCAGGGGGCAGTGCAGGTGGCCGACGGCGGGCGGTTGAGCGGTAACGCGGGGGCGACCTTGCGCATGGCGTCGCTGCAGTTGGCCGGTTCTGCCACTACCGAAGTGGGGTTGGGCGCGCCCAGCACGGCCGCGGTGTTCCAGGTTGACGGCGATGTGCGCCTGGACGGCGTGTTGCAGGTCACCGACGAAGGGGGATTTGGGCCGGGCCTGTACCGCGTGATCGACTATGGCGGGGTGCTGGACGATCAGGGTTGGGAGATCGCGCCGTTGGCGATCGGCAGCCCGCCGACGCAGTTGTCCCTACAGACCAGCGTTCCTGGCCAGGTGAACCTGATCAATACCACCGGCGTAACCCTGGGTTTCTGGGATGGGCCCGGCGCGCAGGCCAATGCCGTCGTGGACGGTGGTGACGGTGTATGGGACCTGGGCCAGCCATCCTGGACAGGCGCCGATGGCACGGCCAATGATCGCTGGCACGGCGGCTTCGCGGTGTTTCAGGGGCGCGCGGGAACCGTACGGGTCGACAACACGATGGCCGGTGTGGCGGCGACCGGCCTGCAGTTCGCGACCGATGGCTATCGTCTGACCGGTGAGGCGTTGCTGCTGGATGGGGCCGTCAACATCATCCGGGTCGGCGATGGCAGTGCGGGCAGTGCCCGCATGCAGGCCGACGTGGATGTAGTGCTGTCAGGTAGCGGTGAGCTGATCAAGACCGATCATGGCCGGCTGGTGCTCGGTGCGGATTCGTCCGGTTTCGGCCAGGACGCCACGGTGCGGGACGGTGCCTTGCAGGTCAATGGCCGGCTCGGCAGCCATGTGCATGTGGAGACCGGCGCACGTCTGGAAGGCACGGGGACGGTCGGCAGGGTCACCCTGGGCCCCGGCGCCGTACTGGCGCCGGGTACTTCCGAGGGCACGTTGGGGAC
>NZ_JBKGUA010000087.1:0-15428 GCF_046543485.1 Paraburkholderia sp. EG304
TGGCGTTTCTGAACTCTCTCTGACTCCCGAGATTTATGTCGTGATCGGCGACGCGCAACGACTGATCACACAAAGGCGACGCAAGCAGACTCGGCATAAAACGCAACTCGGGATAATGCGCCCAACACGCTGCTTCGACTACGCGCCCGGTTTCATAAATGGCCTGATAGCCGCCGTAGGCGTCGGCCTGTAGCGTGCCCGCAAACGCTGCAAGATGTTGCTGCGGATGAATTCCTTTGCGGTCAGGCGTGTAGGTGAACCACACGGCAGCCGGCGTTGCGTCTCCTGACGGTCGATCGTCGCGTACGTACACCCATAGTCGTCCGGTCTTGGTGGTGCCGTTTCCGGGCGCAAGCACCGGCACTGCTGTGTCATCAGCGTGCAACTTCGTCGCCGCCATCACGTGGCGCCGAATCGCTTCGACCAGCGGTTGCAGCAGGGTCGCGCTATGGCCGACGCCAGCGTCGAGCGATCAAGTTCAACGCCTTCGCGCGCATAGATGACCGATTGCCGGTAAAGCGGAACGTGGTCAGCAAACTTCAAGACGAGTATGTGTGCGAGCAATCCAGGCCCTGCCAAGCCGCGTTCGATTGGGCGGCTCGGCGCTGCTGCCTGCGCGATGTGATCGCAGCATGAACATGCGAACTTCGGCCGTACGTGCCGGATCACCCTGAAGCTTGCCGGTACGTATTCGAGTTGCTCCGAGACGTCTTCGCCGAGTTGCTTCATCGCAGCACCGCATTGCGTGCAACGCTCTGCCGATTCCGGCAGATAGGTGCGCGTGTCGCGCGGCAGATGCTCGGGCAACAGTTTGCGCTGCGGGACTTCCGGCGCGGTGCGCGCCGTCTTCGGGATCTCGATGGGAGCGGCGCCTTCGTCGGCCTGCAGATCCTCGAGGCGTAGCTCAAGCTGCTCGATCTGACGATCCAGCTTCTCCGATTTGCGGCCGAACTGCATGCGTCGAAGCTTGGCAATGAGCAGCTTCAGGTGCTCGACCTCGGCTGCCCGCGAAGCCAGCGCTGCTTCTTGCAAATCCACCCGCTCTTGTAGTTTGACCACTTGATCCTCGCGCTCGCGAAGCGTCGATGCCTGCTCGAGTAGCATGGCCTTGAGCGTTTCAACGTCGTCGGGAAGTGGGATCGCGCGCGTCATGGGCGCAATTTACGCGCCCGCGACGACATTTACAACGCTGACGTCGGGCGCACCGTTCTCGTGGGCTGCCGCCAGTCGATGCCTTCGAGCAGCATCGACAGTTGTGCAGGGCTCAAGCAAATGACGCCACTGTCGGCTTGCGGCCAGACGAAGTGTCCCTTCTCGAGTCGCTTCATCAACAAGCACATGCCGTCACCGCTCCACCACAACAGCTTGAGCAAATCGCCGCGTTTGCCCCGAAACACGAACACGTGACCACAGAAGGGATCGCGTTCAAGGACCGTTTGCACCTTCGCGGCGAGACTGTTGAAGCCGGCTCGCATATCGGTCACGCCAGCAGCCAACCACAGACGTGTTCCTGACGGCAGGCCAATCACGACGGCGACCGCAACGTTGCAAGTACGGTTCGCAGTACGCTCAGGTCCAGCGGCCCGTCGAAGCGTACCCGCACAGCGCCACATTCGACGACGACACTTGAGGACGGTTGTGCCGGCGAGTGCACATGCACGGGGATGAATGTCTCGGTAGGCTGGACATTCGCAGTCGATTCGGCGCGCTCATGAGCGCGCCGCCAGCGGGCGACCATGTTGGCGTTCAAGCCGTGCTCTTGTGCCACATCCGCGATCGAGCGGGCCGGATCGTTTGATTGCGCTACGACCATCGCCCGGAATTCCTTCGGGTAGTTCTTGGACCCAAGTCGCCGGCCCACTGCCTTCGATTCCATCGTTCTGATTCCCACTTGATCTAGTGGGAATCAGATTGCCGACTCTGCGAACCGATGAACAGACGGTCGTGAGGCAACGCTTACCAATCTTCGACAGGCATAAAGGGCGATATGGCTACCGTCGCATCACCGCTACGATTCGGCAAGAGGGCCTCGCCGTCAACCACAAGACGATCCAGCGTCTCATGGGTGATCTGCGACTGAAGTCCTGCGTGCGGATCAAGAAATATCGCGCCTACAAGGGCGAAGTGGGAAAAATTGCGCCAAATGTTCTCGAACGCAAGTTCGACGCAGAATCGCCGAACCAGAAGTGGGTCACAGACGTGACCGAATTCAACGTTCGTGGGGAGAAGCTCTATCTCTCCCCAGTGCTTGACCTTTACAACGGTGAGATCGTTGCGTACCAGATGGCCCGGCGTCCTTTGTTTGACATGGTAGGCACTATGCTAAAAAAGGCATTTGGTCGGCTCAAGCAGAGCGACAAGCCAATCTTACATTCCGACCAGGGAGCCTGTCAGATTTTTAGTGTGCCGAGGTCATGGACGATAACGGAAATAACGCGTCCTATGACCGAAACAACAGTGACCAAGAAGAGCAAGAACCCGAAGGCGCCGAGGCTGTTCCCCGACGAGCTGATCGATCAACTGCTGGCGCAGGTGCAAAGCAAGGATGCCGAGTCGATTCTGGGCGAATCAGGCCTGGCCGGCCAACTAAAGAAGCAACTGGCCGAGCGCATGCTCGCGGCGGAACTCACGCACCACCTGGAGAGCGAGGCCGGACAAGGCAGGAGCAGCAATCACCGCAACGGCACCAGCCCCAAGACGGTCATCACGCCCAACGGCGAGCTGAAGCTGGACATTCCACGCGATCGGGAGGCGACGTTCGAGCCCCGACTGGTCGGCAAGTATCAACGCCGCCTGCCGGGCTTTGACGACCACGTCATCAGCATGTATGCGCGCGGCATGAGCGTGCGCGAGATCCAGGGCCATTTGCTGGAGCTGTACGGTCTGCAGGTGTCGCCTGATCTGATTTCGACCGTCACAGATGAAGTACTGGCCGAGGTCGAGCAGTGGCAGCAACGCCCGCTCGAAGCGATGTATCCGATCGTGTATTTCGACGCGCTTCGGCTGAAGATCCGCGACGAAGGCACGGTCAAGAACAAGGCCGTCTATCTGGCGCTGGGCATCCGGGCCGACGGCCGCAAGGAAGTGCTCGGCTTGTGGATCGAACAGACCGAAGGCGCCAAGTTCTGGCTGAAGGTCTTCAACGAGCTGAAGAACCGCGGGTTGCACGACATTCTGATTGCGGTCGTGGACGGCCTGCGCGGCTTTCCGGAAGCGATCGAGGCGGTGTATCCGGCCGCGCAGATCCAGACCTGCATCGTGCATTTGATCCGCAATTCGCATCCTGCTCGCCCATTCGTTTGAAACGGGGGGAACTCGGCCCAGCCCTTCACTTAACGTGTTGATGGGAAGCTAGGCCCAGCAAGGCTGATTCAAGGCGCGGAGAGCAAATCTCCGCGCCTTTTTATATAAAAGTTCTAAAACGTTTAACAAAAGTACAGAATTTCGTGCGGGTCGATGGGCGCTTTCGCCAATCCGAGCCGCATCGCCGGGGTTTTCCTGTCCCTGGAGCTGACAAGGCAGTAGTTGAAGTAGACCCGGTAGATGTCGAGATATCGAGCCAATGTCTCGGGGTTGTAGGCCCCGTAGCCGTGCCACATGTTGCGGTTGCGGCGGACGCTGATGACCGGCCGCTCGGCCAGACTGACGCGGCGGCGCGTTTGCATGAAGAACCTGTCAATCGGGTGCAACGTCGCGCGCAGCATCAACCGCGCGACATGGTTCGGCTCATAGTCCTTCATGTCCGTGAGCCAGCAAACCTCCTTCGACGGCTCTGACGCGTTCGGCAAAGGGTGGCGTACCCAGCGGTCGCCCCAGCGCCCCACAGGGACGGCTTTCCCAATTGCCAGCTTCATCATTTCGACCTTCGCTGAGTATTCGTCCGTGATGCCGGTCGTGGCCATGAACTGCAGCAGGGCCTTGTTGGCGTTCGCCGCAGCATTTTTCTTCTCATAGGCCGAAGCCTCCTTGTCGACCTTGACGTAGAAGCCGTCGGCGGTCCGGGCGCGAATCCGGTCGGCGAACGCTGACATGAACGCTACCCGAAAGCCAGAGTCCTGGTCCATGAAGAAGCGGACCTTCGGTGCGTTTCGGAGCAACGTCGCCATCACCCTGAAATGGGCATACATGGTGTACGTTTCGCGTACCTGCATGCCGTGCAGCGGGAGCTGGACCTCCGGGCTCTGCTCTTCTGAGGACTCGATATCCTCGCGCGCCGAAGCGTCGGCATACTCGAGGTCGATGCTCTTCAACAAAGCATTGGGGTACACCTTGCCGCTGGCTTCGGCCATCATCTTCGCGAGTCCCCGCCTGCTCGAGTCAGCGAGCGAACGTTTGTAATCGACGCTCAGCCAGACGCGGGCGTACTTTCTGAAGGGCGAAGAAAGCCCAAGGTCGCCAGCCTTCAGGGCATCGGCCTCGACATCCTCGGGCTCCATTGAGCCGTCGAAGTTCAGGTGCATCCCGAAGACGAATCCCGTCTTGACGTCGCTCGTGCCAATCGCGTTCAGCTGCGTTGTCCGCCGGTCCTCCCGGCTCGTCCAGTTGACGATGTAGTGCTGCCGGTCAACGGCCACGTACATCTTCGGCAACACGAAGCTGGGGTTCAGCAGGCGTGCTTCGCGGTTTCCCGCGAACGCCATGCACTGCCGGTGAATGAACGCCAGCTTGTCGTAGATGGCCTTTGGCGCAAGGCCAGTCGTCTCGCTGATGCGAGAAATCGGCACCCGGTTCATCAACAGCAGGAAGACATCCTTGTTCTTCTCAGAGCGCCGTTGCCGGACCAGCGGCTTGGCCTTTCCGCAGGCCTTGCAGCGGTAGCGTGGTGTTCCCGCCGCAGTTTGACCGAAACTGACGTAAATGCTCCCCGCGCTCGACAGCGGAACATTAAACTGCGCGCAGGCATCGTTGACGCACGCTGGCTCCTGAGCGTCGGGCGTCAAGTAGGCCGTAATGCGCTGGACTTCCTCAGCTATCGCCAGGTTGCTTCGGAGCGGCGCAATCTCGCTGCAGAACTCGCATTTAAGGGCAGGATTCTCCTTGCCCGTTGCCGTGACCGTGTAATCGCCGGGGGCCGTGGCCCGGCCGTTCCGGCGGTACGGTCGCGCCGGCGACGCCGGTTGGCCGAAGTTCTGGCACAGAGGCGACTTGCAGAAGTTGACCTGGATGCCGTCCGTCTCGGGCGGAATCCGTGGTGGCTTGGGAGGGGACGGCGAAGCAGCTTCGCCGGCAGAAAAATCTTCGGACAAAGCAATGCCCCGGAAGTCCATGACTCACGGGGCATCTTAGTCAATCAGGGCCGGTCCATCAACACGTTAAGTGAAGGGCTGGGGAACTCGGCCCGCTTGTCAAAGAAGTTGGTGTAGACGTGCTCAAGGTCCTTCAAGGCCTGCTGGAGCAGATGGACTGGCGCATCGTTGAGCCACGGTGCTTCCGCGCCGTTGCGCCACTCCGTGAGCAGCTTGCACAGGCCGGCGTAGCCGAGCTTCTTATCGCCGCCCTTGTGGCGTTCGACCTGCAACGCCAACGCCTCGTTATAGACGAACCGGCACGCGCCCGCCAACTCGCGCATATTGCGTTGCGTTTCGCCGTTGGGCATCGGTTCGAACTTGAAGGCCTAGAGTCGTTGCATGGCTCACGCGTATCAGAACCGAAGCGTCGTCAAGGACGCCTTTGGCGTCCGCGCTTTCCATCCCCGTCGTGAACGACGAGGCTTCACGCGCATCTGGGCCAATTTCGTTCAATCTGCCAAGCCTTTAGAGAGCCCGCATCTGCGCAACAATGCGCCAACCGAAGCCCCGTTCGAATCGCCGCGACATATCGGTACCGAGCGCTTAATCAGTGCCTCGCGGTATGCCGCCCCACCCTCGCCTCCCTCCTCAATCCCTAACGCCCCCGACCGATTTCCCCGTTGGTCGCCACCATCAAGGCATTGACGCTTCGCGCATCCGCCGTATGCATGAATTCTACTAAGTTGGCGATCTCTGTGTCGGGCCCATGGGCGGCCTGCGAAGTGTCTTGTTTCGTCATACCGCCTTCCATCATTGACAGAAGTCCTCTCGGACAGCCAGCCGCGCAGAATCCGGCAAGCTACAAATTACGTAATGTTCACTACGTCCGATGCGTCCGTGCGGCGAAGGCCCCGTCCGAGCGACAGCTCTTAGTCTTTTTGCCGATCATATCGAGGACCCAGCCGTGAAACAATTGCGGTCAAAGCCGCAAGAGCGCTGACAGACGGGGCTTGGGAGCTGCCAGAAATTGTTCGGCAATGTTTCACAGAGGCGGCGCGCAATTCTGCCGCGGGAATTTCGAGTTTCCAACTAAGCCTCAGGCCAACATGACGGCAACTCCTTAGTTATGCCAGGGATTTTGCTTTGCGCCGCCCGAGGGCACATTCTGCATCGACACCGAGAGTTCGCGAGAGTGGATGAGCGAGCGCGTCGACGAGATACTGCGTCTAGCGCGGCGTGCCGCCGCAGACCAACCATCTCGCGCTTACGAGCTCGTCTCGAGAACTGCTTGTACGTATTCGCCATCCTCCTTGGCCTGAAGGCCGGAGATTCCTGCGGCGCTACGCGTGACAAGCATCATGCGTCGTCGCTTCGGCCGGGTTCCAGTTTCCCAGAGCGACCGGACTGCCGCATCTCTCTACAGATTAGCCGGGGCATGTCCAGCTCTTCGCTGCTGAAAGCGTTCCGCCGCGGCGCGGCATGTTAATTGTGTCATGCCATATCGACAGGGTTCCCTGTGGCCGTACGCAATACAAGCGGAATTTCGCCCATGTGTTGCGGTTATTAGCTGAGACGTGTCCGCCGGAAGGATGCGTCTCGCTTTTCTGCTCGGCACGGAAGCGAGCCAGCCACCCTCTCAGTCGTGCTTTTGCTCAAGTTAACGCGGAACGTCGCCCCAGTCCTACTGGAGAATCACTGTGTTCAGGACAGAGTTGGCCTGTATGTTCTGACCAAATACCCAAGCGTGCCCGCAGTCGACTTCGCCATGCTGCGCGTCTACAGGTCCTCCATAGCAAGCGCTGCGCAAGCGCGAGACGTCTCTAGTACCGCCCGATCCGTTGAGCGCCTCAAGATGCGAAACATCGGAGAACGCGGCAAACCGGTCAATGCCCAGTAAGCCGATGGTTGATGTCGCTTGCGGATCATGCCGCTCGAGTCGCGCGGCGTTTGGAACACCCAGTGACTGACCGGAACGTTGCCCTGTGCACCTTCCATGATGCGACTCTTGGAACTCCGCGGCGTAACCCTGAAATCGACCCGGCTCTGTCTTGGTGGGTAGGGGAAGCCGTCGTAGTGGCCGCGCTTCGTGATCTGCGTGAGCGCCACACTTCTCGCAGAAGCGGGCGCAACCACGCGCCTGATCATTCAGGCTCTGTTGCAGGGGTGAACGGGGCCTCGGCCGACGATGCCGCTTCTTCGCTATCGCGCCATGCGGCTAGTCCTTGGCACATCCCCGCGTGGCCAGCCTAGCGTCTGACCGGCTACATCAGCACGTCGTTATTGACGGACCGGCTAGGACCGGAAATGCGACAGAGGAAGCACTTGGGGCCACCTTTGGCATCAGTTCGATCGGTGCGCCTGAAGTTCGTTGCATGCAGGCAACCGTATCGGTGTTGACACAATGTCGAGACGCCTTTCGCGTCCGCGCTTTCTTCTCTCGCCGCAAACGGCGGGGCTTTGCCCGCGTCCGGCCAAACTGGATCTGTTGTCAGCGGCGAAGATCACGAATGGTCGCAACCGATGCAATGATGCTCGCCACCGTTCAGGAGCAGGCAAGAGCCGACGTTTAAGTCGCTTCCCGTTGCATCCAACGATCGCTTGCAGCGAAGGCGGCGGCTTATGCCCTCATGTGGGGCCTTCGCCCGGCGCGGTTATGCCGCGACGCGGGCCTTCGACCGCACATGCTGCGCTGTGTAAATCAATATTGACGGCGAGAGAGTGCCCGAAAAAACACGTGTCCCAACTTGGGACACTCGCTCGGCAAAAAGGATCGTCGCTGCCACCTTCAGTCCGCGACAACTAAAGTTCCGAATCTAGGGGATATGATCCCCCAAATTGCTGAGCCTTTCTACGACGGGGGACGCGTGTCCCAAGTTGGGACACGCGCACAGCCAGAAGTTGAGCAGGGATCGCCAAAAAAAGTGCCCTCTTGGGGCACCTTTATCTAACTCAGCAGTTGCTGCCCGAAAAAAGCTCAGCGATGAGCATCCGTATCTGCCTCTCTTTTTCGTCCGTAAGCATTCCGGCTCGAATCTTCACGGTAAATCCTACAGCATCTTTCGTAATCGACCCGGCCTGGTTCTTTCCCGCAAAAATTTTCTCGATGCTACGGTCACTGACACTACGCGATCCATTGTCACCGCTTTGGATGGCTTGCTTGATTGTTCTCGCCAGTTTCGATTGATCGAGTTCCCCAGCCACCACTCTTGCCCATACCTCTCGCGCCACTTCGACCGTTTTCGGGTTCTGGTCCCGCAAGACCGAAACGAGGCCCTCTGCGGCACTCGCCCCCAGGAGTCTCGGCTGTATATCTAGATCCTTGACCACAAAGTCTGGAAGATCCGAAAAAGCGAGGAAGCGATACAGCTCCGAACGAGATATACCCAGACCTTCCGCCATACGCTTCCGGTTGGGAAACTCTTTCTCGGTGCTACGAATAGAGCGAGCGATCTCATAGTCGGACAGGTCGTCGCGCACGACGTTTTCCACAAGGGCTAACATCGCCATCTCTTCATCCGAAAGATCGATGATGACAGCCTTGATCGTCTCTTTCCCGATCATCTTGTGGGCACGCCAACGCCTCTCGCCAGCAACAATCTGATGGCCGGGCGCCGCCCGTCGAACTACGATTGGTTGAACCAGCCCCGCTTCCCGAATCGATTCGGCGAGTTGTGTCATCTTGGCTTCGTTGAACACCTTCCGTGGCTGCCACGGGTTAGGAACGATGTCCGCAACGGCTACGTCCGACGCGGTGCCTGCCTTCTCAAGTTCGACTATTCGCTGTTGTGCCTGAGCTAACGCTCCTGCCATCCCAGGGGCGGTTCGCGGGCTGGTGGGTTTTTCTTGCTGCTGGTCAAGCTTGATGTCTTTCGCTGCCCGGACCTCAGCAGTCTTGCTCATCATGCGCTCACGCAAGTTGCTCATTGTCCGGCCCTCCATTGCGCAACATACTGATCATCGATCCACTTGCAGTAGTCCAGCAGCGGTTGCTTTACCCGGGCCAAAGTCTTCGCAACAGCATCAGAACGCGATAGGTCGAAGACCGTCGAGAAGGCTAACGCGCCGTTGCTCATAACGGAACTGGCCGGAACCTCCGTTGTATTAAGCCAGTCCCCATATGCACGTTGAGACCAGGAGCGGACAACCGGCGCTGATGATGTTGTTCCATAGTCGACTCGAGACAGGAGGACAGAGATGAAGTCGTACGTCTTATCGACCTCATGCTCCACGAACCCATGCGCGACTTCGGCGAACAGAGACCAGAAAGATACCGAGGAGATAAAGTCCAAGCTCTCCGGAACCAATGGCATAACCATCGAATCTGCCGCCATCAGGCCATTAAGGGTCATGTACGAAAGAGACGGGGCGGTGTCCAGAATGATGTAGTCGTATTGGGCCCGCAGCGGTTCAACTCCCTTGCGAAGAACAGACCAGAATTCGAAGCCTGGGTTTGTCTGTTGCGCCGTAGGAAGATGAAACTCCGCGTCATGAAGGTAATTGTGTGCAGGGATAACGTCGAGGCCATCCCAATATGTACTTTGAACCTTCCCGGCGAGTCCGCCTTCGATGTTCGGGTCGTAGATGAAAGGGAGGACCGTGTCCTCCCACGTCACGTCCTTTTCCGCATACAAGCCGCAGAGTTCCGAGAGGGACGCCTGCGGATCGAGGTCAATGACAAGGACTTTGCGACCGCGCAGGCTCAAACCTTGCGCCAGGCACATGGTCGTAGTGGTTTTGCAGGAGCCCCCTTTGAAGTTCGCAGTGATCAACACGCGGCCACGATGCTCACGAGTGCCGGTGACGAGCGGAGTCTGGTAGATGTCAGATACTTGCTGTACCCACGTGCGAACATCTTTAAGAGAGAAGATGCGCGCCCTGCCTGTGCCGTGCGCCATGCCCGGCGGAAGCTCCCCACCTTCCTTAGTCGCCAGATAATTAATCTTCTGGCGGTCGATACCGCATAGCTCTGCCAACTCCCCAATCGTGAAGACGGGAGGGTTCTTGCGAGGTCGCGGAGCCAGAATCTGGTCGCGTAGTTCATTCGCCATGACTGACAGACGCTCAGCGAACTCACCGAGATTGGAGAGCTTCACGCGCCTGTCTATCCCAGGCAATTCGCTCAAGTTCATTTTGCAGTTCCTATGTTTTGTCTAGGTGAGCTGATTTCTTCACGCTCACCATCGATTTCTACGGTTATTGGTGGATCACGCGTCGAACCGTAGAATACTCATCCCACTGCAGAATTGCCATTGAAATCTGACTGGAACAGCGAGTTCAATCGTCGCCAACGTTTATTTCCTTTTATTTCAACCACTTACCCGATCTGATTAGCGGAAGACTGTAACGGAAAATCGCCAAAGGGAGAGACGACTAACGGGCCCGGAGTCGAAAAATAAAACCCGCCAACACAGAACGCCTCACCTTATCCGGACTCAAAAGCCGCCAAATTTCGGCCCTCATTTGTGCGCCACACAATTCGCCTCACCTTCGCTGAAGGCCCGGCCGACGACGTTTTTGTCAAAGATCCCAGATCCCAGGTCTGTGCGTCAGCCCAATCCCACTTTCCCATTTACAAACGCAGACTGCATCGCTCCCCGGCAGCTTGTTCGTCGCGCACATTCGGCCCGCCGTGGTTAGTGTTTACAAAATAAACAAAAACCACAAACAACTAACGTAAAGCAGACTTTCTTTAAAAAACAGGAAGTTAGATACCCAAGGTGAGGCGAATTGTGTCAAAGGTGCTGTTAATTGAGAGCTAGGGTGAGGCGTTTACCACCCCAAGGTGAACCAAATTGAGCAGCAAGGTGAGGCGATTTGGCGCGAGGGTGAGGCGAATTGTGGCGAGGGGCGGGTGAAAGGTGAGGTGTTCTGTGTGGACCGCCGAGCAAGGTGAGGTGATCTGTGTTGACTTCGCACCTTCCCATCGGTACCGTACCGCTCCAGATATCCTTGACCGCAACCTTGGAGGCCGCATGACAACTGCAGGGCAAGTAGCCACATCTCGGCAACTGGCCTTGGCTTTGTTCGACGACGCAACCGGTCAGGATCTACCGGTCGACACAGCGCGATCCGATATTGGCTTCGCGCGAAAGAACGTCCTTATTCGAATTATCGATTTAGGCGTCGCAGCGCGACGTCTGATCGATGCGGCGTATTTCATCGTTGCTCAGGACGAACAGGTGCGTAGCCTCTATGACGTTGAGCTGGATTACTTCAAATGGCTTATGCGTTACTCGAGTCGCAACAACACCCATCTCGAGCAAGTCATCACAGAAGCCCAACGAGCATTGATCCAGGCGACCACTGCTCCGGACGCCGATGGCGAAAAGCCCTTTGGCTCAGTACAACTGATCGGACGCATCTCGTACTCTGGCGGCCGCTTCCAATTTCGAGTACCTCCGGATCTCATAGACATCATTCGTGGTCCAGGCAAGTCGCATTGGCTCAGCCTGCGTATTACGTCACTCTTCACCCTCAGCTACGCACGGGTCATGTACGACCACTTGCTTCCATACGCCGATGACGGAGAAACGGATTGGCTTACGCTCGATGAATTGCGTTTGTGGCAAGGGGCAATGGGTGCCAAGGCAAACGAGTTCAAGTACTTCAAACGAGACTGGCTAGTACCTGCTATTGAGCAGATCAACGAGGTCTCCGACCTGAGGCTTTCATACGAGACGCGCAACGAGCAGGGGTCTCGGAAAATCGGTCGCCTGAAGTTCCGCATTGAGCGCAAAGAGATGGCTGAGCGCATCCTTCATACTCACGAGCAGGCGCAAGCGATCTATCAAACGTTGAAGCAGGAGTTCGGGCTATCCAGCGCTCAACTCAACCAGATCGCGGCATCGCGCGACACCTACAACGATGAACGATTGGAGCAGGCAATCGAGCGCACGCGCTTCAGCTTGAAACTGGGTAAGGTGTCGAAGAGTCCGGCGGGATTCTTCATGAAGGCACTGAAGGAGGGGTGGATCATCTCCGACGCTGAGCGTCAGATGGTAGAGATCCAGGAAACGTTGGCGCTGACAGAACAACGCGAAGTCGAAGTGAAAGAAAAGGCTGTCAATCGGGCGGCGTTGCGGATCGCCGCCCAGGATGTGCGTGCTCAGGACCGTAGAGTCGAAGAAGTCCGGCGCGGATGGGAAGCTTATGAAGCAGCGACACCTCGACAGCGAGAGGACTGGCGACGGACCTATAAGGTAACGCCCGCCGGCAAACTCACTTTGCGTCGACTGGGCATCGATCCAACCAGCGATTTGGCTGAACCGACGATCCAGAAGTACCCCGACCTAAAAGACGGATTCGCCGGCTACGTATTCAACAGGTCAAGGTCTGGCAAGTCTCGCTAGTCTCAGTTCGATACTTGTAACGCATGTTGGCCGCAGAACGTCTTGTGTTTCCGCCGGCGTCTTTCCTGTGCGAATTTTGCGGACATGCATTCCGACCAGGCGATGAAAACGACGAAGCTCAACGGACACGTCGTCCCCGACCGGCGGCCTATCAGATAAGTTGCAACACTCCAATCAAAACCGCGTTGATTGCCCTCTCAAGACGCGGAAGATCCGACGAAATGCTGGTCAACTGCGGCGAGTACAGCCTGATGTAACCTTCCTCTTTATGGCGTGTGAGCCTCACGACCTGTTGTCGGATCGGCGCCAGAAACCCAGTAGCCAGGCCCGCGAGTATCTCGTGCACCTTGAGGTCGGAACGGGCGCCAAAGCTCACGGCGCGCGCTATCAAGAGTATACGCCCAGTCCGCTTTTCAATCTTCGCGAGTGTTTCCACGGTTTCAAAGGAAATGCGATGTGCGTCGCCAAAAGTGTGGATAACTTCGTCTGGGACTTTTGCTGCGCGCAGCAACCGACTGACGTGTGGTTTCGAAATGCCCAAGGCTGAGGCCAATTCAGACTGCGATCGCCAAATTTCCCGATTCAAAAACGAGCGGCAAAGCCGCCCGAACATGATGATCGATGTCTTCCGTTGGCGCAGGCTGTTGTATTGGGCGAGAGCCTCTCGCTGAAGAAGCGTAAGTGAATCTGTCTGCATAATGGATCTTTCCAAAATGAGTTCAGGCTAACCCGGACGCTCGAATGTCAAGGAACCTCAAGCATCAACCGGGCGATCACATGTCGCGATTAAGGAACTTGGCATTTTGAATTGGACGTCGCCAAAACTTCCGTCAGCCGGCTGACACCGAAAGCTCGACATTCTCGTTTTAAATCAATGACGTGACTGTGCGGTTCCATGTAACCCATGTAAACAGCCACGATCCTATTCGATACGCTCGCAGTCGTTGCCCCGAAAGCTACCCCAAAATCGTCATCATTTCGGCTTAAGCCCGTTAGCCGGCTGACGCGACCCATCGCCGAGCCCCACAGCCCAGAAAGCGCCCGCAAATCGCACCTCTTTTGCATGAGTTGCTTCCCATGCGGCTGATTCAATGGAGTCGGTCCAAATGGAACGAGCGTCATGCCTCTTTTCCGCAGCAAAAAGCAGATAGCACTGTCTACCGCCCCTGGGGGCTACTCCGAAGACGATCCCGAGAAGATCATCTTCGATAACGGCTCGCGCCTGCGCGTTGAAGCGAACCACTGGAAGACCTTCTGCTTCATCCTCGTGTTCATTGCTGGCGGCGCAATCTACACCCGAAATCCAGCGCCGTCCGTCGTGAAGGCCTATGGTGTGTGGGGGGACGCGAACGGCCATGCTGTCGTTACCCAACTGACGGCATACAAGCCAGACGATCAGGCTATCCGCACCTCGCTTCGTGAGACCGTCGAGCGATGGTTCACGATCGAGCCGGTCCTCACCGATGACATCCAGACATCGCGCATGGCTCGCAACATCAACGGCGTGAAGGCCATGATGGTCGGCAATGCTCGCAACCAGTTCGGCGACTGGGTCAAGACGGATGCACCGTTCCAGCAGATCACGCTCAACCCGAAGCTGGTGCGGGAAGTGCGCGTGACCAACGTCGCGATGCTCGAAGACTCGACCGCGGTGGTGGAGTTCACAACAAGCACGACGCAATCGCCGGCCGACAAGCCGGTGGTGCAGAAGTACGCGCTGACGTTCCGCTACCAGATCATTCCCCCGACTTCGGAAGACGCGCTCGGTACGAACCCGTTCGGCGTTTTCTATCCGTTGTTCTCCATCCAGAAAACGCAATGATGATCGACTCCCGCACGCTCGCCTCGTGGGTCGCGGCTCTTGCCTGCGTCACGGTGGTCTGCTCGCCAGTGTCTGCTGCAGGGAAGGGCAGCCCGGCTCCGTCCGCACCCTTCGATATCGCTACTGCGATTGGCGATCCCATGAGCCCGGTGAATCCCTATAACGCCGGTACCGACCCGATCACCATGCCGGGTGACGCCCGCATGGCGGTGTTCCCCTATAGCCGCGACCAGATCTACCGCATCATGACTGCGCCGCTCAAGACGACAACGATCGAGCTGGCGCGCGGAGAAGTGCTGGCGACTGAGCCCGCGCTTGGCGATTCGATCCGGTGGATCGTGGATACCGACGGGTCGAACCACGTATTCATCAAGCCGGTCAAGCCCGGTCTCGTCAACACGCTGCACCTCACGACGAACCAGCGCGAGTACGACATGACACTCGTCTCGTCGCCGATGGGTGGCCTCTTCTATCAGACCGTGCGGTTCAACTATCCCGGTTCACTGATGGCCAAGGTACGCGGGCGCGAGGATGGCAACGCCGACACGACCGATGCGGGGCAGGGTGGACCCAATGCCAATGGTTGCGGGCCGCTCGGTGTGTCGCCCGACAAGCTGAACTTCGACTACACGGTTTCGGGTTCGGCGCCGTTCCGGCCGGAGACCGTATTCGATGATGGCAAGTCGGTGTGGCTTCGCCTGCCTGCGAATGCACCTTTTGCGGTGCCGATCGTGAAGGATCATGGAGACAACGTCAGCCCCAACTTCATCCGTCGTGGGCAATACATCGTCGTGCAGGAAGTGCCCGAGGAGATCGTCCTGCGCGCTGCGAACGACCAGGTCACGATCAGGCGCGGTCGTCCCGGCATCGTCGGCTTCTGAGAGCACGCGCACATGACAGGGCTGATATGACTTTCCGTGTCAATCGCGATCGGTTCTCGGTCTGGGTACATCTGAATTTCCTGAGGGCGACGTAGCAGTACGTCTCGACGGTGGGTCACACTGATATCCGCGGGTTGGTTACCGCATT
>NZ_JBKGUA010000088.1:0-15112 GCF_046543485.1 Paraburkholderia sp. EG304
CTGCCAGTTCAAACGCTATCCTTCGACACTGCGTGAATAAAAACCGGGTGAGAGACCGATTCCCACCCCCTAAAAGCGGACATTTGAACTTGGCCAGTAAGCGGACATTTCAAAATGGCTTTGACAGACGAACGGAGTATTCAGGTCGATCCTCAAGCGTGCACCACTGGATGCAAGCTTGTACGGTTGCTTCAAAAAAGAGTTTCGCGAATGCAAACACTCGATGGGCGGGAGCCGGCGCATGGACGAAACCTATGTGAAGGTCAAGGGCACAATGGATGTGCCTGCTCTTCGTCATCGGTAAGGCTGCTAACACGGTCGATTTCCTGTTGCGTGCTCATCGCTACAGGGTCGCCGTTCGACGTTGCTTCGAGAATGCGATTGCACGGAAAGGTGCGCCCGAAACGGCTGCCGTTAACAGAGGCGGCAGTCGATCTGGGTGCGCTCAAAGTGCTCAACGCCGGGCGGCCCACACCGATCAATGTCCGTCAGAACAGGGGCCTGACAAAATCATCGAGCAGGAAGGACCATCGCGCCATCAGGCGCATCGTCGCACTGATGATTCGATCGAGGATTTCCGGTGCGTGCGCATCATCCGCTCCGGTCTCCACAACATGCACATGATCCGAAAAGGGCAAATCAGAGTTCGTTTGCGGGTGGCCATTGTGGCCGGAACTTTCTCTTCTACGAGCAGATACGCGCGACGGACTTCATTCGGGTCGAACAACAAGGCGGCAACCAAATTCCATCAGCGTTGGCATTTGCGCATCAGGTAGGTCACGCGCCATGCCACCACGATAGGCAAGGTCGGCGCGCTCAATCCGGCCGACGGCAGCCAGTTGAAGGTTTGACTCTGCAGCCGTCATTGGCAATGCCCAATTCTCCCTGATCCGGGAGCGCCCGAAAGGTGCGCTTCGTTGTTTTCTGGCCGTCCTTCCATCAAAATTATGCAAGGGCAAACCTGCCGTTTCTTCGCACCCACATTGAATTCTAACCAGAATCAAAAAAATTTCGGATAACAAATCGTATGGCTTTATCTCGCGTCTTAACCGCATTGCTGCTAGCTGGACTGATCACGGGGACGACCGCACACGCACAGGTGACACTCAACTTCGTGAACGCCGATATCGACCAGGTCGCGAAGGCGATCGGCGCGGCCACCGGCAAGACGATCATTGTCGACCCACGCGTCACAGGTCAGTTGAACCTAGTATCGGAAAACGCAGTGCCTGAGGATCAAGCGCTGAAGACGTTGCAATCGGCGCTTCGCATGCAGGGCTTCGCACTCGTGCAGGATCATGGCGTGCTGAAAGTGGTGCCCGAGGCCGACGCCAAGCTGCAAGGCGTGCCGACCTACGTCGGCAACGCGCCGACGGCGCGCGGCGACCAGGTCATCACGCAGGTCTTCACGCTGAGGAATGAGTCGGCCAACAATTTGCTGCCGGTACTGCGTCCGCTGATCTCGCCGAACAACACGGTCGCGGCCTACCCCCCCAACAATACGATCGTCGTCACCGACTACGCCGACAACGTGCGGCGCATCGCCCAGATCATCGCGGGTGTCGATAGCGCGGCCGGCCAGGCGGTTGCAGTCGTGCCGCTGAAGAACGCGAATGCGATCGACATCGCGCAGCAGATGAACAAGATGCTCGATCCGGGCTCGATCGGCAGCACGGACGCGACGCTCAAGGTGTCGATCTCGTCCGATCCGCGCACCAACTCGCTGCTGATGCGCGCGTCGAACACCGCACGCCTCGCGGCGGCCAAGGAACTCGCGAAGCAGCTCGACATGCCGACCACGATGCCGGGCAACATCCACGTCGTGCCGCTACGCAATGCCGACGCGACGAAGCTCGCGCGCACGCTGCGCAGCATGCTCGGCAAGGGCGGCGGCGAGGGTTCGTCAGGCGGCGCGAACGAGGCCAACTCGTTCAACCAGAACACGAGCGGCGGCGGCGGTGGTGGTGGCGGTGGCGGTCTGTCGAACAGCGGCTATTCGACGCGCTCGTCGGGTACGCCGCCGTTGCCGTCGGGCGGCCTCGGCGGCGGCTCGATGAACTCGCCGATGGGCGGCGGCGCTTCGGGCTCGAACAGTAATACCGGCGGCTTTCTCGGCGGCGACAAGGAAAAGTGCGAGGATCAGGGCGGCGGCATGATTACCGCCGATCCCGCGACCAACTCGCTGATCATCACCGCGCCCGAAGCGACGTACCGCAACTTGCGCGCGGTGATCGACCAGCTCGATGCGCGTCGCGCGCAGGTGTATATCGAGGCACTGATCGTCGAGTTGAACTCGAATACGAGCGGCAACCTCGGCATTCAGTGGCAGGTCGCGAACGGCAACCTGTTTGCCGGTACTAACCTCGCGGCGGGCACGGGCAACAGCATCATCAACCTGACGCCGGCCGCGGCCGCTGGCGCCGGAAAGGGTCTCGCCACGGCTCCCGCCTCGAGCGCAGCGCCTGTCCAGCAAGGTCTGAACATCGGCTGGCTTCACAACATTTTCGGCGCGCAGGGTCTCGGCGCGCTGCTGCAGGCGCTGTCGCAGATCGCAGACGCGAACGTGCTGTCCACGCCGAACCTGATCACGCTCGACAACGAAGAGGCGAAGATCATCGTCGGTACCAACGTGCCGATCCAGACCGGTTCGTACTCGAACCTGACGAGCGGCACGACGAGCGCGGCGTTCAACACGTTCGACCGCGCCGACATCGGTCTGACGCTGCACGTGAAGCCGCAGATTACCGACGGCGGCATCCTGAAGCTGCTGCTCTACACGGAAGATTCGGCGATCGTGAACGGCACGAACAACGCGGCGACGAACCCGGCGAGCCCGGAATTCACGAAGCGTTCGATCCAGTCGACCGTGCTGTGCGATAACGGCGAGATCATCGTGCTCGGCGGCCTGATGCAGGACAACTACCAGGTCAGCAACAGCAAGGTGCCGCTGCTTGGCGACATTCCCTGGCTGGGCCAGCTGTTCCGCTCCGAGCAGAAGACGCGCAACAAGACTAACCTGATGGTGTTCCTGCGCCCGGTCATTCTCGCCGACCGCGACACCACGCAGGCCGTCACGGCGAACCGCTACGACTACATCCAGGGTGTGCAGGGCGCGTACCGTCAGGACAACAACATCATGAGGGATCGCGACGATCCGGTCGTGCCGCCGATGCCGCTCGGCCCGAGCCAGGGCGGGGTGCCGGCGATGAACCTGTTCGACCTGAACCAGATGCGCCGCCAGCAGATGATGCCGCAGCAGGCACCGCAACAGGTTCCTCAACAGGTACCGCCGCAGGCCGTGCCGCAAGCTGGCGCGCAGACCACGACCCAACCCGTGCCGCAGACGATGCCGCAAACCATGCCGCAACCGGCCGTCGTCGAGCCGGCAAGCGGCCCGGTGTCGAGCACGGTGTCGCCGGGAGCGCGTCCGTGACGCAGATGCCCGCGCAAACCGCGCCTTCGCAACGTCCGCTGAACGGCGATGCCGCGGCCGGCGAGCGCGCGGCACCCTCCCCGCTTGCCGCCCGGCTCGTGCCATACGGTTTTGCGCGCAGCGGCCAGATCCTGGTCGCGCATCAGCATGCCGATAGCCTCGAAGTCTGGATCAGCGAGCGCACGAGCGAAGCCGCGCTTGCCGAAATCGCGCGCAACTACGGCGTGGTGTCGGTCGTGCGCGTGCCCGCCGACGATCTCGCGCAGGCGATCAACCAGGCCTATGCGCGCCAGGACGGCAGCGCCGCGCAGGTGGTCGGCGAAGTGGAAGGCGCAGTCGATCTGTCGCGGCTGATGCAGGACATCCCCGAGGTCGAGGATCTGCTCGAATCGGAAGACGACGCGCCGATCATCCGTATGATCAACGCGCTGCTCACGCAAGCCGCACGCGAGCAGGCATCGGATATTCATATCGAGCCGTTCGAGAATGCGTCGGTGGTGCGTTTTCGCGTCGACGGCACGCTGCGCGACGTGGTGCGGCCTAAAAAAGCGCTGCACGGCGCGCTGATCTCGCGGATCAAGATCATGGCGCAGCTCGACATCGCGGAAAAACGTTTGCCGCAGGACGGCCGCATTACGCTGCGCGTCGGCGGTCGTCCGGTCGACGTGCGGGTATCGACGCTGCCCACCGGCCACGGCGAGCGCGCGGTGCTTCGTCTGCTCGAAAAAGACGCGGCGCGGCTCAATCTCGAAGCGCTCGGCATGGCATCGGACACGCTCGGCCAGTTCGACAAGCTGATCGGCAAACCGCACGGCATCGTGCTGGTGACGGGCCCGACCGGCTCAGGCAAGACGACGACGCTATATGCGTCGATGTCGCGACTGGAGACGGCGACCACCAACATCATGACGGTGGAAGACCCGATCGAATACGACCTGTCCGGCATCGGCCAGACCCAGGTCAACGAGCGGATCGGCATGAGCTTCGCGCGCGCATTGAGCTGATTCTGCGTCAGGACCCGGACATCATCATGATCGTTGAAATCCGCGACCTCGAAACCGCGCAGATTGCGGTGCAGGCGTCGCTGACCGGCCACCTGGTGCTCGCGACGCTGCACACGAACGACGCGGCATCGGCCGTCACGCGTCTGACCGACATGGGCGTCGAGCCGTATCTGCTCGCCTCGTCGCTGCTCGGCGTGCTCGCGCAGCGGCTCGTGCGGCGACTGTGCCCGGTGTGCCGCGAAGAGCGCACCGAAGAGGACCGCAGCAAGCGCTGGCATCCGGTCGGCTGCGACCGTTGTGGCCAGTCGGGTTACGCGGGACGCCGCGGCGTCTACGAGCTGTTGCTGATCGACGAAACGATCCGCTCGCTGATCCACCGCAACGCGGCCGATGCCGAAATTCTCGAAGCGGGCCGCGCCCAGGGCATGCGCACGCTGCGCGAGGATTCGGAGCGCTGGCTCGCGTCGGGACTGACGTCGCTCGAAGAAGTGATTCGCGTGACGGGCGGAGCATAAGCGCAGGCGGCATTCCGTGGAGAATGACATGAGATTCTCTTTTTCTGATGCGCGCCGTGCGGCTTCTGCGTTGCCTGCGTAACGCGGCTCCCGCCGGAAAACTGCAGCTACGGCAGCGCGGCGCCGCCATCATCGGCGCGTTGCTGGTGGTGACGCTGTCGGCAATTCTCGTCTCCAGCATTTTGTGGCGCCAGCAGGTACAAATCCGCCGCATCGAGAATCAGCGGCTGCTGTCGCAGGCGCAATGGGTCGCGCGCGGCGCGCTCGACTGGACCCGGCTGATCCTGCGCTCCGAGGGCGATACGTCGGCGGGCATCACGTATCTGGGTGGCGTGTGGGGCGAGCCGATCGCGAAAACGCGGCTGTCGGATTTTCTCGGCCAGATCGGCGAGGTGCGCGCTGAGCAAGGCGCGGCCACGTACCTGTCGGGCTCGATCGAGGACGCTCAGTCCAGATTCAATCTGCGCAATCTGGTCGCGAGTCCGGCACCCGGCGTGACGCAGATCAGCGCCGAGCAGATGGCCGCGTATCAGCGCCTGCTGGTGTCGCTCGGCCTGAGCGGGCAGCTCGCCAAAGTGACCGCGCTGCACGTGCGCGCGGGGCTGTCACAATCGGCGACGCGCTTTCAGACCGGCACGTCGATCAGCAGCTCGCCGCAGGTCGGCGGCGGCGGGATGACGGGCGGCAACTTCACCAACCAGCCCGCCATCGAGGACGGCGAGGACAACGTGGCGGTCGCGCCGCTGCTAATGACGGGCGTCGATTCGCTGCTCGACATTCCGGGCTACACATCGGAGATCGTCGTAAAGCTGCGGCCGTTCGTGACCGTGCTGCCGACCGTCACCGCGATCAACATGAACACCGCGTCGGCCGAAGTGATCGCGGCGGTGGTGCCGGGCATGACCGTGTCGCAGGGGCAGGCGTTGGTCGCGCGGCGCCAGACCGTGTTTTTCCGCAACGCCGGTGACGTGCAGCTCGCGCTGACCGCCGCCGGCGTGCAATCGGCGTCGATCGATCCGAATCAGTTCGACGTCAATTCGAGCTACTTTTTAGTCCACGGCAGTGTGCAGCACGAGCGCGCCGAAGTGGCTCGCACGACGCTCGTCTATCGCGATCCGCTGACTCACACTACGCGTATCGTGCGGGTACAAGACCAACTATGAATAACGCAATCCACAGAGAGAGTGGCCTTTGAGCACGCTGATCGTCCTATTGCCGCTGCGTGATCCGGCGGTGCCCTCGCAGGAGTGGCAACTGCCCGAGCTACCGTTCGTGCTGCTCGACAAGGCCGGGCGCACGCAGCGCGCCGGCCGCTCGGCGCTCGCGCTGCTGCCGCGCGCGAACACGACGGTGCTGACCCGGTGGTCGTCCGCAAACTGACCTCAATGAAGGTCGGACGCCACGAAAGTCAACGACTCTACAACTAACCTTGGCAAATCTGCCACGTTTGGGCTGAAAATGGTCATCACCGTCGAGCGCAATCGGCACGGCGGGAGAATCAGGTCGCGAACGGCCGGCGAACGACGCTTGGTTCGACGCAAGAATTGAACAGAATCAACTCGAACGCCGCCCCACCATCAGCATTGCCGCTGTGCCCCCGATCGCCCGTCCGCTGGGGTCCAGACGCGCGCGCAACCCGGACGCATAGGTGTGTGCGAAGAGAATCGTGAAGCCCAGCAACGCTCCCGACGCGGAATAGACCGAGAAGTCCACCGTATCCGTGATGTCAATTTCGAATACCGCCAGCAATAGAGGCATGACGGATATGACGGTGGTCGCGATAACCTTCCATTCGAGCAGCGCCGCGATCGGCGACGGAAACAGCGTGACGATACCGTACAGCACCAGAACACACGTCCAGCTTTGGCCGTGACGGAGGCCGCGCGCCACACAGATACGTTATAGACATCAAGGTATTGCCGGATCGCCTCTTCAAGTTGCCGTGTCGAGCGATGCGTGCCACGTCGAATGTACTTCTCAGTGAGCGTGGCGAACCAGCGTTCGCCCTGATTGAGCCACGACGCGGAAGTTGGCGTGAAGTGAACATGGAAGCGCGGATGACGAGCGAACCAGTTTTTAATCGAAGGCGTCTTGTGCGTACCGTAGTTGTCCATCACCAGATGTACGTCCATTCCGGCGGGCACGCTGGTGTCGATCGTACGCAGGAACTGCAGGAATTCGCTGCTGCGATGGCAGCCGATGCAATTCACCGATGACTTCGCCCGTGGCGATGTCCAGTGCAGCGAACAGCGTCGTTGTGCCGAGGCGCATGTAGTGGTGAGTACGGCGCTCGGGAATGCCAGAGGCCAACGGCAGTATGGGTTGTGTGCGATCCAGCGTCTGGATCTGGCTCTTCTCGTCCACGCACAACACCATTGCTTTCAGGGGTGGATCGAGGTACAGGCCCACGATATCGCGAACCTTGTCAACGAACAGCGGATCGCTCGAGAGTTTGAAGGTCTCCTGCCGATGCGGCTGCAGACCAAAGGCCCGCCAGATTCGGGACACGGCTGTCTGCGAGAGGTCCATCTCGCGAGCCATCGTGCGCGTACTCCAGTGCGTCGCTCCCGTAGGTACCGACTCGAGCGTCTTTGCAATAACAGCATCGACGCGCGTATCGTCAATCGTTCTCGGCGCGCCGGGACGCGGCGCATCGAGCAAACCATCGGGCCGATGCGCCACATAGCGCGCACGCCACTTCGATACCGTTTGCTGGGTGACCCGCAGTTTCGCCGCGACCGTCTTGTTGTCGATGCCGTCGGCGCAGGGCCAGCACGATCCGCGCTCGCAATGCCGCCGCCTGTGCTGTCTTGCGGCGCATCGTCAGGGCCGTGAGTTGCTCGCGCTCAGCTTCGCTCAGCACGAGCCCCGCCTTGGGTCTTCCGCTCATCGCCGCCTCTTCGAGTCCGTGGCATTCATTACACGGTACTACAGGCAGCAAATTATTTAACGAATTTTAAACTCACGAGACTAGTGTTCCGTCCCGGAAATAACTTTGCATAGCCGAGCCACTTTCTGAAGGATGGAATCGGCGGCTGCCGTCCAGACGAACGGACGGTTGTGCTGGTTGTACTGCACAACATAGCGCTCAATGCTGGCAATGAGCTGGCGTACATTTCTGAAGGAGCCGCGCCGGATAGCCTGCCGCGTGATCAGGCCAAACCAGCGCTCCAGCTGATTGAGCCAGCTCGAATACGTCGGCGTGAAGTGCATGTGATAACGGGTGTGCTTCGCCAGCCATGCCTTGACCTTGGGGTGCTTATGCGTAGCGTAGTTATCGACAATCAGATGCACGTCAAGCTCCTCCGCAACAGCCTGATCAACGTGCTGCAGAAAGGCCAGAAACTCCTGATGTCGATGACGCGACTTGCATTGCGCGATGACTTCGCCCGTCACCGCATTGAGCGCACCAAACAAGCTTGTCGTGCCATGCCGGATATAGTCGTGCGTAACACCTTCGAGGTAACCAGACCCATCGGCAACACCGGTTGCGTTCGCTCGAGTGCCTGGCACTGGCTCTTCTCGTCGACACACAACACCAGAGCGTTGGTCGGTGGGCTCAGATACAAACCGACAATATCGCGCACCTTCTCAACAAAGTACGGATCAGTAGAAAGCTCGAAGCTCTTCGAGCGATGAGGCTGCACGCCGAACAGCGACAGGTACCGGGCTACCGAGCTCTTCGAAATACCCGTTTGCGCAGCAGCAGAACGCACACTCCAGTGCGTTGCCCCGCCCGGCTTCTCATGCAGGACCTTCGCCAGCAACTCGGCCACCGCTTCGTCGTCATGCGCGCGCGGTCGCCCCGGGCGCGCTTCGTCATGCAGGCCGGCAAGCCCCTGGGCGACAAAACGCTTTTTCCAGTGCGTGATCGCAGGAGGCGTTACTTCACATTGCATCGCGATTTCCTGATTCGTATGGCCGTCAGCGGCCATTAACACAATTTTTGCCCGGCGCACCAGCGAATGAGGCAGCGACCGCGAGCGGCTCATCGACCGCAATTGCTCCCGCTCCAGTTCCGAGACCACCACCTCGATTCCCTTGCGCCCCATGATCGCCTCCACTCAACATCACTTGATCATAGAGCAACATAATTAAATGCAAAGTCATTTCTGGGACAGAACACTAGATAACAACGATCTCGCACAGACCACCTATTTGCACCATGTATGGACGACTCCCTGTTGTCAAGCAGTCTCAGTTTTCTGGCATCAGGTCGAGGTTGCAGCCATGTATCCGGGCTCAGTTGGCAGCACTCGCTGCGGGCCCACGATGAATATCCGCGAATGGGTACCCCATCAGAGCCTCGGGCTTGGTTGCCCTTGGTGCAAACCGGGTTCGGCCCACCACGGTCCGACCGTTCTGCCATCGAATTGAAGTCTGCTCAAGCAACCTCTGGAAGTGAACGCTGTTTCACTGCTAATAGCGGGACCTGTCAATCTGTCACGCTGGTTCGCGTGGGCACATGGTCCGCCTGAAAGGGCTGATTTCGTATCAGCATGGCCCACGCCGTCCGTGCATTCTTTGCCGCGAGCGCCGCAGCAGCGATATTTTTGTGCCGGCGTCGACATAGTTTCATCACCCAGGAATCAGCCATTTCGGGTTTGCTGGCTGCCATACGAATAACCGCGCGGGCGCCGTGAATCAGAAGTGTTCGTAATGCCGTATCGCCGCGCTTGCTGATGCCCAGCAGACGCGGCGTGCCGCCCGAAGAATGCTGACGCGGCACCAAACCCAGCCATGCAGCAAGTTCGCGGCCGCTGCGAAAAGATCCGGCGTTGCCGATCGAGGCTGCGAGGGCCGACGCGGTAAGTGGCCCGATCCCGGGTATTGTTTCGAGAAGCCGACCGGGCGCATCCGTGCGATGGATCGCGCGGATACGACCTTCGAGCTCAGCCACCTTGCTGCCAAGTTCGCGCAAGTGCTCGACGAGCATCTGGATTAACGCCCGGAACGGCTCAGAATGCCCATCGTCACGAGTGGAAAGAGCGGCCATGGCCCGTTGGCCAAGCAGTTGGATACCCTGTGGCAGCACGATGCCGAATTCGCCAAGAAGCCCGCGGATCTGGTTGGCAAGTGCTGTGCGTGATTTGACCAGACCGGCGCGTGCGCGATGCAGCGACAGCACTGTCTGTTGCGCCTGCGTCTTGAGCGGTACAAAGCGCATGTTCGGTCGCGTTATCGCCTCGCAGATTGCTTCGGCGTCGGCCGCGTCGGTCTTGTTGCTCTTTACGTAAGGCCGGACGAACTGCGGGGCGATCAGTCGAACGGTGTGTCCGAGCTTGGTGAGCTCACGGCCCCAGTAGTGCGACGAGGCGCACGCTTCCATGCCGATTACACACGGTTCGAGCGTAGCAAAATACCGAAGTACATTCGCGTCTTAGCTGTTTGCGTACAACGATTTCGCCTTGCGAATTCACTGCGTGAACCTGCATCACGCTCTTGGCCAGATCCAGTCCAGCAGTCGCTATATTCGTGATGAACGCTCCTTTGCCGTGGACGTCACGACTTCTCCACTTTGGCATAAACCCCTCGCTCGGTAGCGGGAGTCGTCCATCACATCAGAGCCCCAATCAGCGCTTCAAGGGTTTCACCGGCCAGCGCCCTGCTGGTGCCGGTCTTAGCGGCGACCGCATCGACGAATTCGTGCTTGTTCATGGTGGCTTCCGCAGACGTTGTGAAGATGCCGCCACGCTACCTGATCCACCGGTGTGTGCGCAATCGGCAGGCACCTCGACGCAGCTCGCGCTGTTTTCCCTCCCTCCGAGCCTGGCCCGCTGCCGGACCCGGGCGAAAGCTTGCGGGTTGCGCGACCCCGGCTCGCTTGACGCCGCGGCGCGAGGGTCAATCGGGCCGTCAACGACATCAATGCCGGGAACTGGCCCGATCGGGCGAACCTGCGAATCGCGCCTCCTTCAGCCGCACTCAGCCGGATGACCGTCGTGCACGACCCCGACGCCTGAAAGTCCGGTGAATTCGGAAACCGACGGACATACTGTCCCGAAATGAAGGCCCGGATAGCCCCAACTATCCGAGCCTCAATTTGCGGAGTATTGTTGACGCCCCGTTAGCCGGCCCCACTGTTTGAGGGTTCGTGGACAGCGCTGCGATGCCATTGAGGTGTGGCGCGGTCTACGCGAATTAGGTGCGCTACTGGGTTTGAACGGCACCCTCGAGGCGGCACACCCATCCGCCCCGAACCCATTCATTTGCGATGCGAATCAGTGTTATCCAAACAATCGATTTTGTAGCTTGAGGCGAAATGCCGCATAGTTGCTTCCTGCGACGCGCGGCACAGCTTTCGACTATCCGCGCCAGAAAGAGAGCTTTCCTGACGTGCCCCGATGCAAGCGACTCCATCGGAGCGGGTATCCATCCGAACGTCAAAATTAATTTTCTGCGTGAGCGGATACGAGCAATCATCGGAGCCGTGGCAATGACTGTATCGATCGTGATAGTGGGTGCCGGCTTTTGCGGGACGATGACGGCCATATGGCTACTGTCGGATCAAACCGCGAAGCCCCTGTCGATCGCACTGGTCGATGACAGCTATAGCGTTTCGCGCGGTATTGCTTATCGGTCAGACGAAGAGGGCTGGCTCCTGAACGCTCCCGCACGGACCCTCAGTGTTGAGCGGGACAACGGCAACGGCTTTGTCGATTATTGCCGACTGCGGGGCCGTCCTGCCGAACCCGACGATTTCCTGCCACGTGCGTGGTACGGTGATTATCTTGCACATCTGCTAAAACAAGCCGTCGAAAACCCCGGGAAGCATCAGTTTTCTCAACATGACGGATACGCCGTCGCGCTGAAACCCGTCGAGGATGGCCGAACGAAGGTTCATTTGCACACAGGTGTGGAGATTTCTGCCGATCACGTCGTCCTTGCGACCGGGCACAGCGATGGCCGCCGCTCCATCACTGTAGCAGCGACCGGTGGCGCTTCACTCGATCAACGTTTCCTCGCGAATCCCTGGGACGCAGTTAAACTGCGGACCGTGCCGGATGACAGCCATTTCTTCATGTGCGGGTCCGGTCTAACGGCACTCGACGTTGTTTACGCGCTGCACCGGCGCAGCGAAAAGTTGCGCTTCACGCTTATGTCCCGCCGTGGTTTGTTGCCCCAACACCACTGCCAGTCACCGCCGAGACTTCAGCCAGAAGCGCGGCGGTCGCTTCTCGATCAACTGACTGCCGGCCCTAGGCATTGCATCACCGTCGTACGCAAAGTCATTGTTGAACATCGCGCGAGAGGCGGTGACTGGCGCGAGGTGATCGATAGCCTGCGTCCAGCGGTACCGCAGATCTGGTCAAACTGGTCTGAGGCCGACCGGCGCGCTTTCGTGCGCCATATTGCGCCTTACTGGGACACACATCGTCACCGACAGCCAGCTTCCACGGCAGCGCTTGTCGCGTCACTCAGGATGAGTGGGCGTCTCTCGCTTATGGGGGGGCGAATCGAGACAATCAGCGCACATGGCGACGGGCTGCTGCTGGCTATTCGCCCGCGCGCAGCAACGGGCTCGCGCGTTGTGCACGCATCGTATTTCGTGAATTGCACCGGTGTCGGGATGGCTCCGGCTCATCGAGCTACGGCGTCAGATACAGAACTGCATGCAGATTGCATACACCGGCCTATAGCACACGCGTGTGATTCTCTTTTCGATCAGTTACGGCGCGACGGGATTGCAAAATTTGACTGGGCGGGGTTGTGTGTTGATGAGTCTTACCGCGTGGTTCGAGTCAGTAGCTGTACGAATCCATCTCTGTTTTATATTGGCCCTGCGCTTAGAAGACGCTTTTGGGAGGCGACGGCGGTGCCCGAATTGCTAATGCATATCGAGCGGATGACGGAGATCATAATGCGGCAGGTTTCTGCACATTAAACGCGAGCGCATTGCTTGACAGGGGCGGGGATGCAAGCGGGTTCTGTCGCAGTAAGACCGAGAGGTCGGTCAAGACCGATATGGCATGGATTCCTTGTCCAGCCAGCGAATAGAACTGATGTGCGGGAGTTTGCCAAGCGCCGCCATCGTTCACTTTCCCCTTGACGATCATGTGCATGACTTCGATGCCACCTAGATGCTATGTGGGAGGGCAGTGGCAGTAAGCTGGACTGGAGTAAAACGGGATTTCCAGACTCGTTTTCTCCGAGGGAGCACGCAAACGGGCACGCCTGACGCAGCCCTTCCACACAGCATCTAGGGGCCGTTTACATTCGATGAAATGTGCTTACATCTTGTCTTTTGCGCGAGCAGGCCAAGATGATTCGAACGTTATTGAGCGATGAAACGTCTTGCCGGGCAAGGAAGGCGATCCAGAGGACGGCTTCGACAATCGTTCGTCAGCGTAGACGGCCCGCCTTGGATCATTCGCCAGACATCGCTTCGCAACGACGCACGTTGGCTCGCATGCCATCATGCGCGAAATGGCGTGATGCGTTTTCAATAAGCGTAGGCACGTCAGGCGATACCAGCCGGTGTACGACGCACCTGCGTCGGACAAACTCTTGATGCCGCGTCCGGAGGCATGCATCAACGATCTGGTGACGACATGGACAAGAATGGGGTGATGACGGAAGAGGACGGCGGTGCGCCGCCTTCGCCGGGGGAAGCGGCCATCCTTGAGGAAGCATGCTGGCTGGCCGACTCGGGCCGCTACGCCGACTTCATAGACATCGAGAACGTGCTGCGTTTTGGTTACGGGCTGACCAATGCGCGGGCCCTGCTTGACCGGTATCCGGTTCGCAGGATGCTGAACCGCCGCTGCGCGGATGCCCGCGACGAGCGGCTGGTAGGGCGGTGCAGCATGACGGAGCTATTTCCTTTACTTCCTTAACAATTTCGCTATATTCGGGATAGGCTTGGCCGTTCCTTGGAAGAGATTGTATGTCTACGGCAACCATTCAGGCGTCTGAGTTTTCACGGCTGCTTGTGCGTGCTGCGAAGATGCTGGATCGTACTGGTGCGCGAACTCCGGAAGCGATCCGCAAGGTCGTGGCGAGCTCAATGCAGGCGGATATCGGTCAGCTTCCCGCTAAAAATCAGCAGAGATTCGCACAGTCGATCGCGCTGTTCGCACAGGGCTTCGATGATGCGCTGACGGCCGTCGCCGACGCGGCGGGCGAGCTGACGCCGGCCACGAAGTCCGGAACGGGATCCAGCCGCCGTGTGCCCGCACAACGTGCTCGCTCGGCGCTGCATCACAGGGCCGGGCGCGATGCGGCCATGTCCTCCGTCGAAGCGGAAATGTTTACAGAGGCGATGGCCGCCCGCGCGAAGCTCGCAAAGGAAGGCTCATTGCTTGAGCCTGCGGAATTCATGCGACGTGCGGGGGTCACGCGGCAGGCAATCAACCAGCGGCTGAAGACGGGATCGTTGTTCACCGTAGACGGTCCGAACGGGGTCAGCTATTACCCGGCCTTTTTTTTGGACGAGAGCCTCGACCGGCGCACGGTTGCTCGCGTGTCTAGGGCGCTGAAAGAGCTTCCGGGCGCCAGCAAATGGGCATTCTTCACGAATCCGCGGCGCTCGCTGGGTGGCCTTACCCCGCTGGAGGTGATCGGCGGCAAGCAGCCCAAATGCAAGCAGGGCGGTGGCAGCACCCCGCTCGAGAAGGTCAACCTGTCGATGGTTCTGCGGGCCGCAGCCGGCTACGCGGAGGAATAGCGTTTGGCTGCTCGTGTCCTCAAGAATCCGGCAAGGAATTTCAGCACGCTTGAATTGCCGGTCGTAATGATAAAAGCAAAGCGACTGGTCCGTATCTCGAGCTACAGCTCGGGTGAGCCGCATTTTGGGGGCAAGGCGGTGGCGGTCAAGACCGAGGCGCAGCAGGCCGTGCTGGCGCTGCACCGGATGCGACAGCAATTAGTGAAGTTCCGCACGATGCAGATCAACAGCATACGGGGTTTGCTGACCGAGTACGATGAAGTGATGGCTAAAGGTCGGTCCGCGTTGGATAAAGCGTGGAGCGGCCCCCTGAAACTCCGGACACAGTCTCCCACTTACAATAGCGGGTAGGCATACGACTGTGTATTTGACTAACAACAAGCAAGAATCTATGGTCCGCCCCAGTTTTGCAACCCTGACGCTTGATGCTGTGTTGGCTTGCTCGAATCTATCCGGCGTCGTTGTGGGGACTGTTCCCCGCGCCTCGATGAAG
>NZ_JBKGUA010000089.1:0-14560 GCF_046543485.1 Paraburkholderia sp. EG304
CTGGCTCCTTATGCCGAAAGCCAACTGGCTCCTATATGCCGGAAACGAAGTGGCTCCTTTATGCCGAAAACGTCCCGGCTCCTTTATGCCGGAAGCCCGGTGGCCCCTATATGGCGGAAGATGACACTCGGCGAAGAATGCTTCGACTTGCCGAGCCCCCATCGCGCCGAGCCCCTCGATCGTTCGCCACCATCCGCGCCGTCGCCGGATGCGTACGGTCAGTTCCGAGAGCGTATGGATGCCGTGTGCACGCAGGGCATTCGCGGTCCGGGGTGCGAGCCACCATTCAATGTCGTCGCTGATCTGGGGCTGTGGCGCAGTCAACGAGGGCAACGTCCTGAGCGCGTGTTCAACTGCCTTGGCTCGCCCCCGCCGCTCTTGGCGCGTGTGCTGGAATACCGCCGGCAGATCCAGTCGATGGCGGCTTTCGGCGAACGCAATGAGCTGCCGGCGGATGCGGCCGAGCATGCCACGTGCGGACCGGCCCGGCGCCTTAAGGCCAGGCAGGTAGCGCAGGACGGTTGCACGTGAACTGAGGCCTGCATACCAGCCACGCAGCGCGGCCAGCGCATCGGCATCCGGGAACCCCCGGGTTCGGCAGGCGTCGCGAGCCGGGCTCGGGCATTACACGTTTCGCAACGAGAACCCGATCGACATCGCAGCCATGCTTGCGGGTCTCGACCTTCTCTAACCACCTGAAATCAAAGAACTTCCAAAATTTTGGCGATTCCGGCTTACAACCCCATGTACGGCCAGGTCTCAGGGCAGATGTCAGGTGTAACCTGGGTTTTTCTCAACGAGGTAGTTGCCAAGCACGAGGTAGTCGATGTCGGTCTTCAAAAATGTATTAATGGCGTCCTGAGGGCTGCACACAATCGGCTCCGAGTCGTTGAAGGAAGTGTTTAGCAGCAGCGGAACGCCTGTGAGTGCCTCGAACTCAGAAATCAAGCGGTAGTACTCAGGGTTATCCTCCCGATAAACCGTCTGCGCACGTACAGTTTGGTCAAAATGAACGACCGCCGGGATCGCACCCGCCTTTTCGGGGTGGACCACTGACGTCGTAAGCATGTACTTTCCTGCATTCACGTCGGTACTTCCGATGAACCATTCCTCTGCACGTTCTCCGAGAATGCTTGGACAGAACGGACGGTAAAGTTCGCGATGCTTCACCTTGACGTTCATCAATTCGCGGATGTCTTTGTTGCGTGGATCTGCTAGCAAGCTACGCGCACCAAGCGCACGCGGCCCCCACTCCATCCCACCACTGAACCAACCGACAATGTTGCCATCAGCGATAAGCTGCGCGGCTTTCCCCGCAACTTCCACCTTGTTGTAGTTCAGGTTCGTGCGAGAAAGCACCGCCTCGATTTCATCGTCAGTGTAGCTCGGGCCGAGGTAGGCGTTCGTAAACACATAGTCCCGCGGCCGACCAAGCATTTGATTCCAAATCAGGAATGCAGCCCCCATCGCGGTGCCAGCATCGTTGGAGGCCGGCGAATAAAGATATTGTCGAACAGCTTCTCACGCACAATCGCGCCATTAGCTGCACAATTTAGCGCGACGCCCCCGGCCATGCACAAGTTGCGATGGGTTTGATAATCGAAACGACGCAGGATTTCTACGAGCACCTGTTTGGTCAGCAACTGCAGGCCAGCTGCGACATTCACGTAGGCCTGCCAGTTCTCGACGTTGAAGTCCACAGGTTCATAGCGCCTTGGCAGGCCGAAAAGCGTCTCCAACGGAGAAAAGTCTGGCGATTCATGACGCAGCACGGCCAGATCGACGCTCATGTTTTGCTTGCTAGTCACAATCTTCGCAAATAGGTCAATGGTTTTGGTAGCGTCGCCATAGGCGGCGAGACCCATGACCTTGGACGCATCGTACTGGCTAAAGCCAAGATATTTTGACAGCTTCTCCCACACAAACCCGAGTGAATTCGGAAAAATAAAATCGTGCACTTTGCGCAGTTGCGTGCCCTCTCCGTAGTACAGCGAAGTACTCGCCCATTCCCCGATTCCGTCAATCACGAGCACCGCGGCCTTATCGAACTGCGACACGTGGAAGGCGCTTGCGGCGTGGCAATCGTGGTGCGGCAGAAAGTGGAAGGTCCCCCTGAATCCGGCGTTCTCAATCAGTTGCCTGCGCGCGGACAGCACCCCATCAATGAAGTCCAGCCCCCCTTCGATTGTCTGGTAGCTATCCTTCTCCAGCGGCCACACGTGAGGCGTGTCGTTCGTATCCCGCCATTGTGCCACACCCTCTTGAAGAACTTCAGGGCTGAACGAGTAACCGAGGTGCTCACAGTCGGCAAGCGTGATTCCCGCAGCCTCGAGACACTTATTGATCGCGAGCCATGGCAACTCGCCCGTCGTCCCGGGACTGGCGAGTTTCCCATGCTTGATGCGATTTAGACGCTCCTCTTCGATCGCCATTACGACTTGCCCATCCTTGATAAGACAAGCGGCAGATTCGTGGTAAGCGGCGTTAATACCAAGTACATACATCTTGGAATCCTTTAAGGTTGAGGCTACTTCAATACTTCACTGACCAATATCTCGACGATGCATTGATTACCGGAACAATGCTTAGCACCACATCCAGCGTTCGTTTAGAGGAAATCGCTCGTCAAAATCTCTACTTTCCACCAGGAAATCTATGAACTCAGAGGCTGTTGCTTCCTCGCTGGTGCCAGAGAAAAATTCCCTGGTCATGGATGACGAGTGGCCAACTGAAATTTTCTTGTAAAAATGCAATTTCGAAAAAAACTGGAAAAATCAAGTACATTTTGTCGGCTGACGAGTTTTTTCATCGATTTCCTCATAAGTAAGCTCGCTGCGCCTTATCATTGTCGGCGTGGATGGTCTGACACCGGGTCGCGTAGACAATGAGCGAAGATCGAACTTCTCATTCAAATCGACCACCATCGTATATCGCGGGCCGGCTTCGCGATTGATCGCAGCATGTGTCCCATGTACATGCAGAAACCCGATGTCTTCCGCTTCCATTCGAAAGACATCGGACGACTCCGAGTGCAATGCAGTTGGATTCGTCTTGAGCATGACGTGGGACTCGCGTGACCTTGCGTCCAGCCTCGCCTAACTCCACCATATCCCGGTTCGGGAATAGCATGCCCGCGTGAATTTTCATCACACGTACCATACGAATTGCAGAAGGCTCGAAGAGAACGTTGAGCAGTTCATCGAGATAAGTCAGTTGCACACCGAGCGACGTAGACCCTGCATCTTTGTTTCCCGCATTGAGCCTCGTATCGTTTATCTCCGAACAAGGGTTTCTTAGATTGTATGTATGGAATGTGCCAACTCGAAACTCCGAATACACTTCCGGTGCGGGAGGATGTTGTTCTAACAGTGCTAGGTCCTTGGCCAGTCGTTGCTCGTCAAACGCAACCTTACCTAGAAGTGCCGATATCATATGTATCCCGTGAATTTGCCATATAGGTCGTCAAGCCATATCTTCGACAACGGAGTTCTAATAGCGACGGCGTCCTGGCCCGTCTCGATATACAGAAGTGTCGTACCCGTCACGCAGGATCTGGATGGTGATCACCACATCCATGACACGCTGCATGCCAATCTACAGTATCTTCGCTCCGGGTTCACCATCGCCCTTGCGCCCGAGGAATCCGCCCAGTGACGCGATCATCCGTATCATCTGGTTAAGCGTCGGTGGCTTTTTCGGGCGGGGTTTCTTTCAGGGCACGTGAGCGCCGTGTATCTCGTCAGCCTCAAATAACAGCGAAGCATCCAGTTCCGGGCTGGTCCTGCCCAGCCGCATGAGCCGTGCGATACGCCAGGACACCACCATATACAGTACAAGCGCCTTCTCCACGCGCTCCATCTGCGAGAGCTGCAACGTTTCAACCCGGCAGGCGTTCTTGAACACATTGAAGAACATCTCGATCTCACACCTCGCGCGGTACCTGTCGATCAGTTCGGTGAGGGCATGTGCATTCGGCACTTCGCGGTTGCTCAGCAGGCGCCAGACGACGGGCTTCACGGCAGTGGGCGCATCCACTTCACATGCCTCAATGCAGCTCAGTTCGACGCCGCCGCGCCCGGGTAACTTCACGCGCTGTGCTCGCAGTTCCTGCTTCACTTCACGCGCCTTCTGGCGACCCCGCCCGGGCAGCACGAAGCTGACATGACCGAGCACCTCGCTCGCGTGTACCGTCTCCCACGGTTTTGCTTCGCCCTTGAGTGCCCAATTGTGCTGGGAGCGGATCAGCCAGTCAGCCGCTTCGCCCAACTCCTGCGCACGCTGCATGAGCGCGGCGATATCACCTTCGCGATCGGCCACATATACCAGCCGCGTGCCCGGCATGGCCGCCGCCTGCTGCGCCACGATCTCCTTTAACGTTCTATCCATCGTACGCTTTCGCAGACGCCGCCACGCCGGCCGTTATCGTCGCGCGGCTCGCGCGCCCACATCCAGGCGTTCATGACACCCAGCGCCTCGCGATCCGGTGTGACCGCATATGTAGCGTGAAGGTACATGCCTACCTGCGCTTCATAACTGAGCGGGCCGGCGCCCTCGATATCCTGCCCGTTGACGTTCAGCTCGGTCGTGTCAGCCACGCACAGGACTACCGGTAACTCGCCCATGCGCACAGCGGTGCGATCCCAGTGCGGGTGCATCATGTCGCGCCAGTCAATGTGACTCATTGCCCAGAAACCGGTATGCCGCCATGGTCTCGGCCCAGCCCTCACAGGCACCCGGAATACTCGCCGTGGGACGCGCGGCGGACCGCTTCAGCAGTTCCTTCGCGCGACGATCCCGCCTCGGGTCGCCCAGATCCAGTGTTTCAAATTCCTCGTCCACCCATGACCCCGGCTCATTACGAATCCGCATTCGAAAAGTCGAGAGTAAGCGCGAAATTCTGGCCGTTAACAACCCCGGTCACGCCGGTGCATCGCTCAATGCGTTTTAGGATAAACGGCTGCTACTGCGCTACTTCTGTATAAAGAGATGGTCCTAGCCGTCGCATCACCTGATGATTTAGGTGGCAGGTACCAGTTGCTCAATATTGTAGACCGCTTTTTCAATATCATTGAAGAAATCACACCCGATCAGGAACATTCTCTCAGAGGCCGACAGTACTTTTTCCCTGTCGTTCCCGGACAAGTCAATACGAACCGCCGGGTTCTGTCGCGATAAGGATGACGGGCAGAGCATGCTCGCATATGTACCTCGCCGTATTCCGTCAGTCCTCGAAGGTTATTGATCTGCATCGTTCGGAACTTGAGCAGTTGCTGCCTCATCCGGTGCAGCCCAAGCATCGCTTGCTGCATCTCGGTTTTTACCGCTACCGGCTTGCCTGGCTGCTGTACTGCCAGCCAGATCGCCCGGGCCTCCGCTGCATCGTTCTTATTTCGGATGTTGAACGCCTTCACAAACTCCCCCGGCATCAGCTTCACCTCGTGGCCCATCGTCGTCAGTTGCCGAGCCCAGTGGTGCGCACCACCGCACGCTTCCATCCCGATCAGGCACGGCGTAAGGTTCGCGAAGTGCTCGAGGAACTTTGCTCGCTTGATCGGCTTGTTCACGATCTCGCCGGTTTCCTGATCGATGTAATGCAACTGGAACACGTTTTTCGCGATGTCCATACCGACTGCTGTACGATTCATCACTGGATCCTCCGGTCGCCTTGGAAAGCTTCCTATTTGCCACTTGGGCACATCGATGCCGTTGACCCGTGAGGATCGGTCACGGGGTGGGACGCGTTCATTTCATTCTTCGAGGTTACGGAGGCTCAATGAGTACGCCACGTACCACCGGACGCACAGCAGGATCACGTCCAGCGGGTAGTGCAATACCTTGCCAATGCCGGCGGGCAGCATCTTGCTCGGCGTCTTCGTCTTTGCCATCATGCTTGTCATACGTTGTGGTCGACGATTTTACTTGACCGCGCTAATGCGACAAAACCCCGCCAACTCGGGTACTGTTAAAAACCTTAGAACTGGGCGATATTAGAAACTCGAATGGATATCGAAAAAACAATTGATATCCATTCGATTCGCGATTGGTGGTATGTTGGTAGCAAATGTCGTGCGGCCCGTAGTGTTTTGATTTTTGGTTGTGCGCGCACAAAGTCTTTCTTGATCGGTAGTTTGGCTGGGGTGAGGCATCTGCGGGCGGCAATCGTGATCTGAAGCGGCGCGCTCAGCTTATTCTCGCAGATGGCGTGGACTTGACGTGCATGCGAACGCTTGCCCGCTCTGGCGGGTATGGGGGAAATCGCGACATCAGCAACAAGGGGTCTATGTTCGTGAGTCGCCGGGAACTCGTCAACGCACTAGCCTTTCGATAGTGTTCGCGAACCCGCATTTCAGTGGTCGGCATTGACTTCGATGCTTATCGTGACTGGTGTCGTCGTAACGGCGGCGCGCTTGGCCAGATGCCCTCGGTCTTGGCTGGGAGATTGAGATGTCGCATTGTATTCCTTTGGTGCGCCCGGATCATGGGGCGAATAAGCGCTCAACCTTATGAAAAGTGTCTAGTGTTATTGTCGAGTGGTACGCTAGCCATTAAGTGTGCTCGGCTAGCCAAAGAAAAGGGGCATGTGATCCGCGGGCTCTGTTAGGGTGACGCAGGAGCGGGGTAGAATGAAGCGATGAAGAAAAGAAAGTCGCTTTATCACGGCCACCGCTTTCCCTGCCATCGTCATCAGCTGCGCGGTTCGCTGGCATTTCCGGACTGAGGACCACCACGAAAGCGGTGGAGAGACCACCGGAGCCTACCGTGTGCGCGCCAGTTCTCGACCCTACCCTCTCGAACAGGATCATCGGGCGATCAAGCGCCGAACTCGACCGATGCTTGGGTTCAAAAGGTTTCGTTGTGCCGCATCCTGTTGGGCGGCATCGAAGTTATGCACATGATCGTCAAGGGGCAGATGGACGATGGCGGCGTTGGTCAAACTCCCGCACAGCAATTCTATTCACTGGCTGTATAAGGAATCCATACCATATCGGACTTGGCCGACCTCTCGCTCTTACTGCGACAGAACCCGCTTTTTGGGCGGTTATTCGCGATCTCGAGAATTTATGCATGCCTTGGTCACAACAAGTCGCATTTACGCGGCTTGATCAGCGTAGCCTTAACCCAAACCAAGAGAGGAATCTTCCGTGGCATCAAAGAAGATATTAATTCTGCTGATAGCTGCTTGGCTGGACGTTTATAACGGCCCCGTCAGCGCGCAGACGCTTAACACCCGGTTCTTGGGTTGGATCGGCAAAAGCCAGCACGGCTACTCCTTGGACGGATCGGACTGGCACTATTGTTTCGGTGGCTCTGGAGGAAGCTGTGGAACCGTGGCGTTAACGACAGGCCATTCGTCATGCCACACCACCAGCTTTAACATCGGTGCGCAGTGGGGAATGCCGATAAAAATCGGCGAAATGGCGATCGATGTCGGGATCAATAAGTCATGGACTGCATGCAATATTCGTAGCGAAACGGTCACTTGTGGCCCTAACCCGGGCTGGAAGGGCCGCGCAGTCATCAACTTCAGCGAACGATGGGGGAAAGTCCACGTGATCGGAGCGGATAACTACCTCACCTTGCAGTCAAGCTGCCCAGCGGGATGGCGTTCCGATTGGATGGGGGGGGAGAGTTGGCGTTGCACATACGTCGGTGGCGCATATGATCGTGAAGGATATTTGCCAGAGTGGCGTGGCAGTAGCTGCAACTATCAGCGCATTTAGTTACTCAGATCGCGATTCGCCTCGTTCATTGGCTTGAGACAGCGGAGTGTCTTTGGTGTCGCCACGATACCGCCAAGAGCGAGGCGTGCACTGTATCAGACGGCTGACGTTCCTTATCTACAAATAAAACTTATGTCCTTCAATATAAATTTAACTTCACGGCGTCGAGTCCATCTAGCCATAGTTGGATGCTTGCTGATGGTGGTGGCAGGGTACCTCTTATTTCTCGCCGCGCCCACGGTGAGTTCGGAGCAAGCGAAGCGCGCATACAAGCCCACAGACTTGAGGTCTTCCGAAGCCACCGCGACAAGCAGCAAAGAGGGAATTGCGTGGCCCGATGGCATTAATGCCGGCGGGAGTTTGGCCACCGATGACAAGCCCTCCGGAGCGGCATCCAATGATACACCTGTACAAATTGACGCGAGCCTTCGTGCGATCTTTCAGAAGATCGTGAATCGCGGCAACATGTCTCAGAATGAGCTGGATGAGTTTCGGGCTCGGCTGCAGATTGCTTTGGAAAATGACCCCGAGGTCGCAAAGCTTGTGACTCAGTTCTATCACGACATGCCTGCCGAACATGGCATGGAGCGAGACATTCTTCGATCCATCCTAGTTGATTCTGCAATTGGCAGAGACATAGTCTTGCAAGAAGCAAATGCCATTTGGGAGGGCAGGAACGAATCCAAATATGCCGAGATGTATGAGACTTACTTCAACATGCCAAGTCAAACGCCTCAAGAGGTCTTCAGTAAGGCGCTGAGCGATTTGAGGAACGATGCCACGACCGATGAGAGGACCGCTGTCGCGCGACTGAATCTCATCGGCACTCTTGAGGAACCAAGCATTCTCGATGCCGCGAACTTAAGAAGTGAGGCCGAGCAGACATTGAACCAGATAGCGGACGGCCACGATAGTGAGTTGATACGTGCACTCGCTGTACAAAAACTCTTTCGGCTGAATTCCCCGGGGGAAGCTGCGAATATCGCTATCGGCCAGCTTTCCAAAGGTGCCTATCCGGACTTGGTTCGTGAAACGCTGAATTCCGTCAGCAGCGGTGATGTCGAGCTTACGCCGAACTTGCGCACAGCTTTGACCATGGCTGTTAAACGTCCGTAGATGGCGTCTGTCAAACGAAGAAAAGTTGGTACGAAATTGCACAAATGTTGAGACTTCCCCGGTTCGACGATCGACTCCGACGAAGTGGGCCTTGCGTGGCGCCGGTTTCCCGTCGGCGCGAGTCAAGCAAGTTGTCGCCTCGGTCATGTTGCCAATGGCTCTATATCAGTCGAGTGCGTATGTGTTTTAACGATGCAGTCGCGCTCGGGATTCAGTGTTACTGCGCGACAGGCGTCTAGGTTCGGGCGTCGCCGGACCAGCGCCGCGGATTTCGTTCGCGGGCCTGTAGATAGGGTCTCGACGGCGGCATGGTGCGTTTGCCGGATGAAAGCACGATTCTCCGGTTCCGCCATCTGCTTGAAACACATGGGCTGGCCGCGCAAATGCTCGCACTGGTCAATGAGATCCTGACGGAGAAGGGCTTGATGCTAAAGGCTGGATCCGCAGTCGACGCCACCCTGATTGCCGCGCCCAGTTCGACAAAGAACGGTTCCGGCACCCGGGATCCGGAAATGCACTCGACGCAGAAAGGCGGCAACTGGTATTTCGGAATGAAATCGCACATCGGCGTCGACGCAGACTCCGGACTGGTTCATACAGTCATTGGAACGGCGGCCAATGTGCACGACACCACCGTTGCCCAGGCGTTGCTGCACGGCAAGGAGACGGATGTCTACGCTGACGCCGGGTATCAGGGAAGCGAAAAGCATTGTGAGGCCGACGCAGCTCGTTGGCATGTTGCGATGAGACCGGGCAAGCGCAGACGCCCCCATGCAGTCCCTCGTCGCTGATGTTTCCCCAGCGGTCAATGCTCCGGAACACGGGCCCTTCCGTCAGGCCGGACGCCGCAATCCACGCCTCGTAAGCCGTCACCGGACACAGGCGTGAAAGCGCCGGGGCCTTGAAGGTCGTGCCCAGCTGCGCGCGGTCGCGTTTCGTGCGCGGCAGGTACAGCGTCATGCCGCGGCCAGCCTCAACGGCTACGTGCTCGATCCGCAGCCGACTGAGTTCGTCGGACCGAAAGCCGCGCCAGAAGCCCAGCAGCACCAAGGCCCGGTTGCGAATGCACGCGAGGCGCTCGCGCTCGTCTGCTTGTCCGACGATCTGCTCATCGAGCCAGGCTGTGAGCTTTTCGAGCTGCGCGAGCTGCATGGGCTTCGCCCGTTTCTCGGTTGCGGGATGCAGCGCGACGATGCCTCTGAGGACCTTGCGCACATGCGGGGCTTTCGTCGGATCCGGAAAACCTTGCGTCTGGTGCCATTGCGCAAGCGCTGCAAGCCGCGAGCGCAGGGTATTGATAGACAGGGTTTCTGCGTGATCGGCAAGGTACCGCGCGATCATGTCAGCGCTCGCGGGCAGAAAGCTGCCCCACTCAACCTCGAAATGCCGGAGTGCGGACTGGTAACTGCGCCGCGTCTTTTCGCGCGTCGCGGCTTGGACGTTCAGGTCGCGAGCGAGCGCATGTGCGCTCAGGCCATCGCTTTGGCGCACCGAGCCAGTTGGCGTTCGAGGACGGATTCGGCTGACTCGCCGACCAGTTCCCGTTAGGTAGCAGGCGCAGTCGCGCCTTCTGTACTGACGAGCAATACGCGGGAAGCGCCATCAAGGCCAACTTGCCTCGCCAACTGCTGGTTCTGCAGCAATACCATGAGCCCAGCGAGACCTGCTACACCCGACTCGCCGGCAACGATGGGTGCGTCTACATCGCTGCCTGCCGCCAAAATGCGCATGGCGTGCACTGCATCATCATCGCTGATCGTCATGAATGCATCGACGCCAGGCTGCAGAAACCTCCATGCTAGCGGCGATGTTTCACCACATGCGAGTCCTGCCATCACGGAGTCGACGGTTCCCGTCGCACGCGCGGCGCGTCCAGCCAATGCGCTCTGACACAGACAGTCTGCCTGCTGTGGTTCGACCACGACGAATCGCGGGCGATGTTTACCATGGAATTCCCAAAGGTAACTGACTAATCCTGCCGCGAGTCCGCCGACACCGCCCTGAAAACACATGTGTGTAGGCCGGCTGGTTCGGTTGACTATCGCTCTGCTCGACAATCTCTGCCGCAATCGTTCCGTAGCCTTGCATCACGTCACGCGGGATGTCTTCATAACCGTCGTATGACGTATCGGATACAACGTGCCAGCCGTTCAGAGAAGCTAAGCGAGCCGCCTTTTTAACCGATTCATCGTAGTTTCCGGTGATCCGGATAATCTCCGCACCGTACGCTGCGATCGCCTTCTCGCGCTCGACGCTGACATTGGCGTGCAGCACGATCACGCAACGGCATCCCAGCGTCTGCGCGGCGGCAGCCAACCCCTTTCCATGGTTGCCGTCCGTAGCGCTAACCACCGTGAAATGCGTCAGCAGATCCCGATAGCAACCTTCGAAGAGGCCACGAGCGTCCAGATCATGGTTCGACCAAAGCCGCTGGATCAGGCGCACCAGTGCAACTGGCGCACCCAATGCCTTGAAGCTACCCAGTACGGAGCGCGCCGACTCGTCCTTGATGCTGATGCTGTCGATCTTGAGCTTGGCGGCCAGCCCGGGCAACCCACGCAAGGGCGTTCGCCCGGGCGAGATCTTGTCCCAGCAGGAAAGCCAGGCACGACTTTCCTGAGCTTTCCCGATACTGAGAGTCTGTTTCAACTCACCGGGATACGAGGTGCGCGTTGCGCGTGGATTAACTACCAGCATGACCGTGATACTCCAGTAATAATGATGGGAATTGGCGACCCGATATCTATCACTTCTCTGCGAGACGCCTGAGCACGACATCCATCAGCACGTTGGCGCCATCAATGAGCTGATCGTGTTCGCGAGGGTTGTGGCTGATGCCGTCGCGGCTCGGTACGAATCATCGCGGCCGGCGCGATGCGCGCGATCATCTGGATGTCATGGGCGGCGCCCGACGTCATCGACGGATAATGGCCGAACGTCTGGTCCGGTTTCGAGCCGGTCGTATTCGATGCTGCACTGGCAAATGCGATCGAAGCTTCGGCGGAGCGCCTAGGCTTCACGGATCGAACCGGACCCAGCTCGATGTGCAGTTCGAGACATTCGTGCAGAACGACTGCGCCGGGCTCTAGGTCGCCTGGCATAGCCAATCCGCTCGAGTTCATCGCCAAGGCGGGTGCCGTCGATGCCAACTGTATCCAGCGCTCCTTCAATGGACAGTCCGCCAGCGAAAACCAGCGAGCCCATCATGTCTGGCTGATAGCGGATGCCTTCCTCGCTGGTGGAGGCGCCGATAATGATCGAACGCTGCGGCTTGATGCCTGCCTGACGGAATGCTCTCGCGACTGTAAGCCAAGCCAGTACGCCGTAACACCCATCCAGCGTTCCGGCATTTTCAACGGGGTCGATGTGGAACCCCGTAATCAGCGGACGCTGGCTGCCGTCATCTGATTCGGAATGCAACGTGCGGAAAATATTTCCGAGGTGGTCGACGCGGACATCAAGGCCCATCTCATGCATCCATCTGACGACAAGATCGCGACCGGCATGTTCATCGTCAGTGAGAGCGATGCAAGTCCGTCCACCTACCTCGCGATCGACGCCCAGTTCGCCGAGTTGATGTAGTTGCCGAAGCTGGCCTGCGCCATCAAGTTTCAGGGACGAAGACACAGAGGTATTCATTTATGTCCCATCAATTTTTGGCTACACGGCAACTCGAGCCGCGCGATCTCGGCAAAATACCGGGAGCCTGTCAGAAGGATTCCGTCATTGAAATCGTAGGTGGCGTTGTGCAACGGCGTGCCGCCGTGGCCCATCGACTCGCCGTTGCCTATAAACATGAAGTTGCCCGGAACGACCTGCAGGAACGCGCCAAAGTCTTCCGAAATCATCATTGGCTGAACATTGGCATCGACGGCATCGACTCCCGCGACATTGCGCGCCGCCTTGACAGTGACGTCTACGTATTGCTCCGAGTTCACAGTCGGAGCGAATTCGTGTGTGTAATCAAAAGTGCAGTCGGCTCCGTGAGTACGGCAAATGCCTTCGCATACTTCACGCATTCGAGTCTCGAGCAGAGTCTGGACGTCGCGCGAATAGCTTCGCGTATCGCCCTTGACGATGACATTCGACGGAATGACGTTTCTCAAGCCATCAGTGATGAATTCCGTGCACGAAATCACTGCCTGCAAACTCGGGTCGAGATTGCGCGATACGACAGTCTGCAGCGCCATGACGATCTGTGATGCGATAACGATCGGGTCCACCCCCATGTGCGGACGTGCGGCGTGTGTGCCCCGCCCCTTGATATGAATGACAAAGTTGTCTTCACTCGCCATGATGCCGCCTGGACGCGTTGCAAACGTTCCTGCGCGCATACCTGGCATGTTGTGCGCGCCAAAGATGGCATTGACCGGAAACCGTTCGAACAGGCCGTCGGCCATCATCGCCTTCGCACCGCGACCATGCTCTTCTGCCGGTTGAAAGATGAAGCGCACGGTGCCGTTGAAATCGCGCCGTTCAGCAAGGAGTCGCGCTGCCCCCAGTATCATCGACATATGCCCGTCGTGTCCGCACGCATGCATTTTTCCGGCGCTGCGCGAAGCATGCGCCCTATCGGGTGCCAGCTCCGCGATGTTCAGCGCATCCATATCGGCGCGTAGGCCGATAGCACGTTTCCCCTCTCCGACCGTCAGGTTGGCAACGAGTCCAGTACCGCCGATGCCACGGTGCACCTCCAGTCCAAGCGTCCTGAGAATGTTCGCCACATAGTCAGACGTATTGACTTCCTCGAAGCCAGTCTCGGGATGTTGGTGCAGATACTGGCGCCAGCTCTTGAGCTGGTCTTGCAGCGTGTTTTCCATTGTCGGACGTCCTCGTTCATGAAGTTCGTGGAGTGCTCATGTCGACCGGGGAGATAATATTCCTCACGTCACCCAGAAAAATCCCTCAATCGACGCCCCTCATGCAAAAATATCTCTTTCCGAAGCTTTTAGCCGAAACGCCATGACACTCAGCCTGGACGACTTTGACCTCAAGCTATTGATGGAAGTCCAACGCGACGCGCACATTCCTCAGAACGAACTGGGGGCGCGCGTCAACCTGTCGACGGCCGCCGTCAATCGCGGATTGCGACGGATGTCGGACGAAGGCGTCATTCGCAACTACGCTGCTATCGTCGCGCCCGAAAAGGTCGGCTATCCGCTGACGATCGTCGCGACGGTTGAGGTCGAGAGCGAGCAGATCCATCTGCTCGATTCGATGAAGCGCACTTTCGCACAATGCCCGGAAATCCAGCAGTGCTACTACGTCGCGGGAGAATGGGACTTCGTGCTGCTTCTGACGGTCCGCAACATGGATGAGTACACGGCCCTCACGCGGCAACTGTTCTTCTCAAACAACAACGTCAAACGCTTCAAGACGCTGGTGAGCATGAACAACGTGAAGGTGGGGCTCGGTGTACCCGTGGCTCCCGAGGGAGGCTAAGACCGTCAACGTATGACTGACTTGTCGGTCCAGTCGCCCTGATCAAATTGGCGCACGGTAATTGCGCCGTTACGGATATCCCCCTTTCTCATCAAACTGGATGGGGCCTGTCACACCGTCCAGCTTCGAAGCCCGCAGCTTCGGGAGATACAATTTAGGGCTACGCTGAACAAGCAGCTGAATTTGCGACGTGTCGGCGATGTAGAGGTGTTCAGGTCGTGAAGCCGACCGTCATCCTTTGGTTTTTGGCCCTTGCGGGCATTGCACGCGGGCGTTTTGCC
>NZ_JBKGUA010000090.1:0-14492 GCF_046543485.1 Paraburkholderia sp. EG304
GCTTCAGAACCTTGGCGATGCCCGGAGCAAGCGTCGTTCGTGGGGTCAGTATCTTCTTCATCGTTTGGCCAAAGCGTTCTCGTCAGCCTCGAATTTTACCTCCCTCGCGTTAATGCGACAGAGCCCAGCGAATGAGGGTGCATCGCCGGTCGCGTTCTTCAGCGACTGACCGGTTGCAGCCCGGTCGATTCTGTCCCGATGAAATCTATTGCGACCGGACGTCAGTCCGACATCTCATCAGGCCATTGCTGTGCGCCGTGCAGCACGCGCAGGATTCGGACTGTGTCTCCTGTAATACGGTACGCTGCGATATACGGCGTGCGGCTAATGACCAATTCGCGTGTGCCTTCAATGCGCCCAAGGCGACCAGTCTCGGGAAACTGGAGCAGCTGCCGGACCTGCGTGCGAATCCGATCGTCTACATCAACGGCAGCACGCGGGCTGTCTTCTTCGATGTAGTCGAAAATCCCGTCTCGGTCCTCGAGAGCGAAAGCGGACCACTCAAGCCTCACGCGTCACCCTTGTCGGCCTTACGAAGGGCCGCCGCGCGACGTTTGGCGAAGTGGGCCTCTACCTCATCGTGAGGAATTGCCGGCCGCGGATCGGCCAACGCTTCCTGTACCTTCGCGCGGAACCAGGCGTCATGTGCGGCAGGGTCGGCCGCAAAGGCGAATGGCAGCGCACCTTCGTTCGCGACGCGCGTCAGCAGAATACGAACCGCATCGGAGACGGTCAGCCCCATGTTATCGAGCACCGCCGCCGCGCGCTCTTTCAGCACGGGATCGATGCGCGTCTGTACCAATGCACTCGCAGCCATGACGGTTACTCCTCTCGGTAGCTTAGTCCCCGCATTGTAATTCAAATGCATTACGTGCGGATTAACTTTGGCGATAGCGGTCCGGACGGTTTATATGTGTGCGGGGGATTTGTGCGGACTCCCCGGCTCAGGCAGTCTAACAGCGGGGCGACCCGATTAGAGGCGACTTCACCGGAGCTATGCTGCGTTGCAATGTTCAGACTTAAGCGAAACAGGTTCAAGGTTAAGTGAATCTCGGCAGTCGCAATAAGGGCACGATAATCACGCGCAGTGGACCAACTTAGCTAACTTGGCTAGAATGACGTCATCCTAAGGAGTGACGTATGCAAAACGCCAATATCCATGATGCAAAGACAAACCTGTCGCGGCTCGTCGACGCCGCGATTTCAGGCGAGGAAATCGTGATCTCGAAACGGGGCAAACCAGCTGTGCGGCTGGTTCCGGTCGATCCTGTAAAACCGTTGCGACGCTTCGGCGTAATGCGCGACAAGATCCGCATCGCGGATGACTTTGACGCGCCACTGCCGGATGATCTTCTCGACGCTTTCGAGGGACGGTGATGCGCCTTCTGCTCGACACACATATTTTTCTGTGGGTGGTAGCCGACGACCCGAAGCTCAGTGCTGCCGCGCGCGAGAAGATCTCCGAGGCAGAAGAGGTCTTCGTCAGCAGCGCGAGCATCTGGGAGGCCGCGATTAAGGCGGGTCTCGGAAAACTGGACGTGGACGTGGTGCAGCTGGTCGACGCAATCGAAACAAGCGGCTTCAATGAACTGCCCGTCATCGCCGCTCACGGCGCCGGTGTACGCAACCTGCCCGACTACCATCGCGACCCGTTCGATCGGCTTCTTATCGCGCAGGCCAAGCATGAGCCGATGCATTTCATGACAGCTGACGGGCACCTTGCCCAGTATGCGCAGGATCTCGTCGTGAAGGTCTGATGCGCGTGTAAGCAACGATCATTCGAGAAATATCATGTCGCCACAACAAGCCCTGCAGATTCTCCAGCAGCTCGCCGATGGGATAGACCCAACGACCGGGGAAGTGCTGTCCGGTGAAAGTCCATTCAATCAACCCGAGGTCATCCGGGCGCTGTTTCTTGCTTCGGAAGCGCTCAAAGCACAAGGCCCGGAAGAGACAACAAAGCCGGCACCGAAAGCCAAGCCTGAGAACGCTGGCCGATCGGGTTCTGTCGCAGTAAGGAAAGGGAGTCAAGCAAATGCAATATACGAAGGATGACTTATGATGCCAGAGAATAAAATTGCTGGGCGGCGGACCGCGCAGTTTTGCTCGAACATTTCATCTGTCCTTTCTTGATCATGTGCATCAATTCGATGCCACTCAGAATGACGCGCGCGCAGTTGAAATCCTTGAACCCGAGCATCGGTCGGATCCGGCGTTTGATGGCCCGATGGTCCTGCTCGACGATGTTGTTCAAATACTTGATCTGACGGGTTCTGGTGCAAATAGGTAGGCGGGTTGAGAAAGCTCATATAGGTAGGAAAGCTTATGGATCAAACAGGACCGCATTCCATACGGCGGGCGCAGCGGCCTCCTTGAGGCCGAGCTTCGCGAGATCGAACTGCCCCTTGCGAATGCGATGCGTCAACTCGATTCCTGAAATCGTGCTCGCGGCGCTCCCGAATCGCTTGAGCCCAAGCATCACGTTCGTTCTGGACTTGATGTAGCGATGGTCTTGCTCGATCACGTTGTTCAGATATTTTGAGGACCGGACCTTCGTGTCTTCAGGCAGCAGACCATCGGCCTTGATTTCGCGCACCGCGCGGTGCGAGGCGGCATAGCCGTCGAGCGTGATGGTCTCCGGCGGCTGGCCCTGACGCTTGATAGCCTGGCTGAAAAAGGCTTTGGCCGCAGCCACGTCGCGTCGGGCTCTGAGCATGAAGTCCACCGTCTGGCCAGCCCGATCCACTGCCCGGTACAGGTAGACCCACCTGCCGCGAATCTTCAGGTAAGTCTCATCGACACGCCACGAGCGACCCGCAGGTGTAGCAAAGCGGTTCCAGCGTTTGACGAACTCGGGTGTATAACGCCTCACCCAGCGCAGAATCGTCGTGTGAGCCAGCGACAATCCCCGTTCGGCCATCATCTCGACCAGATCGCGAAAGCTGAGCTTGTAGCGCAGGTACCAGCGAACGCACAGAATGATGATCTCCCGATCAAAATGGCGTCCGCCGAACAACTTCTCAGGACTCTTCAGCTTGCTCATCGCGGCTCCTCGGTTCGTTTTCTTCCGACAACTCTAACCCATTCGCTAGCCCTATTTGCACCAGAGCCATTTGAACAACCTGCTTCTCACGATACGTCAGCGAACCGCATTCTCCGCTGTAACGCGCCCGCCAAGCCTGCGGTGAGTGGGTTGGAATTGATCTGTCCGCTTTGATGCTCGCTGCCAGATCGCAAGCCTTATGCCAAACTTGCCCAGCAGTTCGCAAAGGCACCCTGGCCGCGAACCGCGACAGGGGCCATTGCAGCAGATAGCAACGCATCACAGTTTGATTCCACATGGTTCTTAGACTCGCTAACAGAACGTCTCCAACGAAGCGGACGATCAAGTCGAGTCTAGCGGGAGCAAAGCGCGGAATCCGGAGACGGCGTGTGATGCGCTTCGTTTTAGAGCTTAATAAATGTTGGAAAGGAAACAGAATTGTTGTTGCGATTGTCGGATTTGAGCGCAACGGTTCGGTTTTGTCGCAATAACGCGGTCAAGTAAAATCCGCCGACGACAACGCATGAGAAGCGTGATGACAAAGACGAAGACGCCTTGCAAGAGGCTGCCCGCTGGCATTGGCAAGGTACTGAAGCGGCTGCACTACCCGCTGGACGTGATCCTGCTGTGCGTCCGGTGGTACGTGGCGTACTCACTGAGCCTACGAAACCTCGAAGAAATGATGGCCGAGCGGGGTATCGAGGTGGACCATTCGAGCGTGCACCGGTGGGTTATCAAGCTGCTGCCGGTGTTTGAAAAAGCATTGCGCAAACGCAAACGGCCTGTCGGCAAGAGCTGGCGCGTCGATGAGACCTATGTCAAGGTCAAAGGCCATTGGAAATACTTGTACCGTGCCGTGGACAAGGCGGGCAACACGGTGGATTTCCTGCTGCGCGCCCATCGGGACAAGGCCGCGGCGCGCCGCTACTTCGAGAAGGCGATTGAACAGAACGGCGAGCCCGAGACAATCACCGTGGACAGGAGCGGTGCCAATCTGGCTGCGCTTGAAGCGCTCAATGCCGAGCGTTTAACGCCGATCAAGGTCCGGCAAAACAAATACCTAAACAACGTCGTCGAGCAGGATCACCGTGCCATCAAACGCATCATCAAACCGATGATGGGGTTCAAGGATTTCCGCTGTGCGCGCATCATCCTGTCTGGCATTGAGATCGCACACATGATCCGCAAGGGGCAGATGTATGACGATGGCGTCGCCTCGACTGCAGCCGAACAATTCTATTCTCTCGTGATGTAAGCAATCCTCTTCACCTTAGGCGCCTGATCGTCGCATCGTCCTTAACGCGACACAACCCCTTGTCTTCTCTCTAACGTGACAAAGCCTTGCAGACCAGTTCTATTCGCTGGTCATATAAGGCATTCCCATCGATTAGGAATTTTCGCGACACTTCATCCTTATCGCGACACTACCAATCTGTGTCCAGAAAAATCCGGGCTGTGGCAGATGGGGCTCGCAGAAAAATTCGATCCCTTCGGAAAACCCGCAATCAGTTGTCAGTGGATCATTCAACCGAGCATCGTTGGGCTCTCAAACTGCTGGCGGCGCTGGAAAAATCGTTTCGCAGCGCCAAGGGCTTCAAGGAAGTTCGGTGTGCGCTTTCGAGCACCGTTTGTCTCGAAACCGCCATTTCCAACATCCGTCGGCGCGAATGGAAGAAATGCGTCACCCCAGGCACTGCTGACCCGGCTCCGCTGGAACAGTCTTACTCGCATGCAGCGCCAGCAACATTCTGGCTCGACGGGACCCTCGTGAACCTGCTCACCGGATTTTGCCACCGCGCGACTTACCGTCCGAAATGGCAACGCGCAAACCATCGCAGTTCAGTGAGTTCCACGACGGCTGCGCCCGACGCGCCTTGCTGATCGACGCACATATCGTGCCGTCGGCCCAAATATTGCATATGCTTTTCCTTGAGCAATAGGAGCGGATATTGACCTATCTGCAACTATCTGCAATTTAGCAGCACGGTCAAATAATCCTGCGCAACGTTGGTTACCTGAATGGGAGACATGATGCGGAATGCAATTGGATTTGTCGGGTTAGGTGATACACGCACGCCGCTGCGTAAAATTGTCATTTCGCCCGTGAATTTGACCGCAAACGGCCGCGCACATCTTGGTCACGCAGGTGGTCCATTTTTGCGAATGGATATCCTCGCACGCGCCTTGCGTCGTAGCGGACATGATGTTTGGTACGGACTCACTACGGACGGCTTCGAAAATCATGTCGTTGCGAAAGCGACGCAACTCGGAGAACATCCGGCAACGATGGCCGCGCGATTTCATGAGCAGATCGGGACCGATTTGAAGGCCCTCGATATTCATCTCGACAGCTTTGATGATCCCGTTCATCGCACCAACATCGATACGTTTTTTGGTGTGCGGGAAGCACTGATGCGCAGACTGGGACAAAGCGACCAAGTCCAACTACGCGACGAACGACTGCCTGTTGACGATGCGTTGCCTTCCACAGCACCTATAGAGGACCGGTTTTCCATCGGCGCCTGGTTGGCCGCATGTTGTCCTAGCTGTTTGAAGCCGGCCGGCAGCTTCTTTTGTGAAGCTTGCGGCATGCACTTCGAGCCGTGGGATGCGGTAAAGCCCGTTTCACGACGGGGAACAATCACTGAGTGGGTAGAAAGCAAGTCCTACTTCCTGAACATGCGGGATCCGACCCAGCTAACTGTGCAATGGGAGCAAATGCACATCGAGGCACCGTTTGCGCGTATCGCGCAACGATACGTCGATCGGTGCGGGGGCACAATGCGATTGACGTTGCCCGGGCTCTATGGCGTTCCATGGCAAGCCGATGCTTGCGTGAATCGTCAGATTCTCTTTAGCTATTCCGCAGGCTGCTATACGCACCATCTCTACTGCGGTGAGCGGTATGCACAAGAGCGCGGTGTGGCGAATCCCTTTTTGCATGGGAGTGACACATTCCTGATCTGCTCGACGGGGATCGACAATACAATTCCGGTGCTCGTCGGGGTCACGGGTTGTGCGCTTGTGCAGGAAAATTTTCGTCCTTTCGACAGCGTGAACTTCAACTACTTCCTCAAGCTGAACGGCAGCAAATTCTCGACTAGCCGCGGCCACGTTATCTGGGCTGGTGATATCGGAAACATAAACGGCATCAACACGGATGCGCTGCGCGTGTACCTCTCCGAAACATGTCCCGAGGAAGAGGAAACAGATTTTCGTGTTGGCAACATGCTTGGCCGTCACAATCATCTCGTCTCAACGGTCGGGACGCTTGTCGCAAGCGCCTGCGCCACGATAGTCGAAAATCCGGCTTTTCGCGGCGAGCCGGCATTCGATTCGTCGCTGTTCGCGAGGCTCGTCGAGCTGTATGGTCAGCAAAGCGCCGCGCTGTCACCCGACAAGCTGCGGGTTTCGCTGGCGTCAAAGCCGCTTATGGCATGGCTGGATCTCGCCAACGAAGCGCGCACGCCAGCCACGGCATATACGTGGCTCAAAGGCCTCGCATTCCTGGCTGCCCCGCTGATGCCGCGCACCGCCGACGCCATCTGGGTATGGCTTGGACATGCCGATACTCCATCGGCATCCGCTTTTCCGGAAACCCGTCAGATACCGGATGCAAAGGCGCCCAATCTCCACGAGTCGCGACTGTTGCATGAGCATGATCTTTCCAACTGCCTTCCTGCGAGCATGGACTCATGAGTGCACCCGCCGAACTGCCTTCCGCGCTCAAAGCTACCGCGTTCATACCGTTCCTGGTTGCGAGCGCTGCGCTTGCGGCGGCCTATGGGGCAAGTTTTCTGCTGGCCGACTATCTGCGCGCAAGCGGGCTCGACGTTTCAATGGCGGGCACCGTGATTTCGAGCGGCATCTTCACCATGATCATCAGTTCGCTGTTCGCCGGCTGGATAGCGCAACGGATCGGACTGATGTCGACGATCATCGCAGCTGCCGGGGCGATGTCCGCGGCGATGCTCGCGTTTGGGCTGACACGCGTCGATTTGAGGATTGCCTTCGCGGGTGGACTGTTGCTGGGTCTAGGTTGGTCGGCGTTCAATATCCTGGCGCCGCTCCAGATCATCCACCACTTGAAGCCTTCAGCGCGGATCAGATATTTGACGCTTTTGTCAGGCGCCCAAATGGCAGGACTCGGATTCGCTTCACCTACTGGCCATTTCCTCGCGCACCGATTCGGTTCATTTTACGTCGTTTATATCGGTTTGGCTTGTGTCTGCCTTTCTGCTGCAGTCGCACTCGCGATAGTCCGGAAGCTTGTGCAAGGCACGCCGCACTTATCGATGGCAGCGGTTGGCATCACACCTTCCCTAGCCGCATCGGTCTTGTGCTCGACCACCCGCATGCCCATTGCGATGATCGGACTTGCCGCCTGCGCTTTTGCGGGGCTTTCGACTTACCAGACGGCGTACGCAGAATCTCGACACCTGCCCGCGGAACTTTTCTTCCTGACGTTCACCTTGACGACCGTAGTATGCCGGTTCACGCTTGCGCCAGCAATCAGCAGGCTGCCTGTTCGCAAGCTCGCGTTCGCGCTGTTCATCGCCACACTCGCCGCGCTAGCGCTCTTCATCTGCAACCGCAGCAGCTCAATTGTCTATGTAATCAGCGCCTGCGTTTTTGCCATAGGCTATGGACTCACCTATTCGACCTTGAACAGCATGGCTGTCAATCTTGCCGGCGACGCGGAATTGTCCGTGCCGGTCACTTCCCAAGTCTTCACGATCGCGTACTTTGCCGGTGTGTTTGGCTTTCCCTACATCGCTGGAATGCTGGTCGCTCACGGCGGGATCAATCTCATGCTGACGGTAACGCTTGCCATTGCCTCCGTAAACGTCCTGTTGCTAGCCCGAACCCACTCGGGAAGCCCGCGGCCCGCGGTGACGGCGCACTATTGATGTCAGAGCCGGTTTGACTGCAGGTAGTCGAGCATTCCAAGGTAAATTTTCGTCGCGAGGTCGTCAAATGAGCAGAGAGTCTGTCGTCGCCGTTGGTGCAGGTCCAGCAAACCTGAGTCTCGCTGCGCTTGCGTATAACCAGCGTGAGCTTGCCGTGACTGTATTTGAGCGAGCACTTGATCCTGCGTGGCATCCAGGATTGATGGTCGACGGGGCACTGATGCAGACGAGTTTCCTGAAAGACCTTGTCTCGCTTGTCGACCCGACCAACCCATACTCGTTTCTTGCGTACCTGAAGGACCACCGGCGTCTCTATCGAGCCGTCGTGTGCGGGTTGGACCGCATCACGCGGCAGGAGTTTCAAGATTATCTGAAATGGGCTGCCATGCGGTTGCCCAATATCCGCTTCGGCACGGCCATCAATGAAATCGATCTAGATCGCGATTCATTTTGCGTGCGTGCCAAGGAAGAAACGGTGCGCACGAAGACGGTCGTCATCGGTGTGGGCCGGGAACCGTTCGTTCCTGACTTCGCACGCCTAATTCGCGGAAAGAACGTTTTTCATAGCGGCGCATTCCTGAGTGAAAAGCGGAATTTTTCAGGTTCGAGCGTGGCGGTGGTGGGCGGCGGCCAAAGCAGCGCCGAAGTCGTCAGCGCGCTACTGCGCGGGTTACATGGAGAACCGGCATCGATTACGTGGGTGTCGCGTCGGCCAAATCTGTTTGCCCTCGAAGACAGCCCATTCGTCAATGAATGGTTCTTTCCCCAACACAGCATGTGGTTCCAACGGTGTTCACGGGAGGCGCGTGAACGAATTCTGATGGGGCAGGAACTGGCGGGCGATGGCGTCAGCGCCTCGACGCTTCGGGAAATCTATCAGCTCTTGTACGAGCGCGAAGTGGCGCATAAGGCAAGGCCGGGCGCCTGCGAGATACGGATCGATTCGTCGGTCGAGGCAATGAGTCTCGACGGGCCTGGTTATTTGTTGACAGTGCGTGACCGCGTGAACGGCGATGTGATGCACGCATATGCGGATGTCGTCATTCTCTGCACAGGGTACAGATCCTCGCTGCCGCGGTTACTCGAGCCTTTACGAAGCCGGCTGTCGTTTGTGCAAAACACATTAGGAGATACGGAGCTTGAGATACGCGATGATTTTTCCGTGGTCCTGGATGGGCCGCCCGGCTGTCGGCTCTATCTGCAAAACGGCGCGCGCTCGCAGTATGGGGTCGCAGATGCCTACCTCAGTCTGCTTTCATGGCGCAGTGCGCGAATCTTGAACGCCATTCTCCGTATGGAGCGCTTCGATTGCGGTGTAATGAGCGGTGCTATCACGTGGTCAGGCGAAACCTTGGCGGCGTCGCGGAAGCCATCGCAAGAGATGACGGAGAAAATTTCATGACTCGAAAGCACGGCTTCACCACGACAGATCTCGCCGGAATGTCTCATGCGTCGTTGCCGCCGGAGCTGCAGAAGGCGCCTAACGTCGTCAATGCATTTGCTGATGACCGCTTTAGTGGCAATCCCGCGGGTGTTGTGATCTTGCGTGAATTTCCTCCGGCCGAGCAAATGCAAGCGGCTGCTCACTATGCGAAGCTGCCGACCACTGCCTTTGTGGCACCATCATCGGACCAAGACGAACTCGCGTGCTTCGACATACGATGGTTTACGCCTAGTGCAGAGCTCGAGCTCTGTGGGCACGCGACGCTCGCGGCGGCGCATTGGCTATTTGCTCGAGGGGAAGTGCCGGGCCACGCGCTGACGTTCGGATCGAGGAGCGGCGTGCTTGCTATCACGCGCGCTGGCGATGCGATCACCATGAGCTTCCCTCGCATTCTCAGCGTCGCCGCTGACGGGGCGACGGCGCGCACCGTGTCGGACGCGCTTGGTGTGCCGCTGGTCGAATGCCGGCGTGCTTATGATGATCTGATTGCCGTGGTCGCGGAAGAGTCTATCGTCACGCGCTTTGTGCCGGATCTCGCTGCAATTCGCGGCCTTGAATGTCGTGGCGTCGTGCTGACCGCACGTACCGATCCAAACGGTTCGCTCGCGGAATATGACATCGTGTCGCGGTTTTTCGCGCCAGCGATTTCCATCGACGAGGATCAGGTGTGTGTGTCCGCGCATTGCAAGCTTCAGCCGTACTGGTCCGAGCGCTTGGGCCGCTCGAGTCTGCGTGCGTTGCAAGCCTCAGCTAGCGGTGGGCGGCTAGGACTGGACGCATGGGGCGATCGCGTCTTAGTCGAAGGTAGCGCGCGCTTCGGAGACATTGACGGCATTCGACATGGAACGGTTGCGTGCGGCCCCGTTACCACCTGTGCTATCGGTGTGACCATGCGTGAGTTCGATGGCTTGGCGAGTGAACATTCCAAGGCGCCTTTCCGGCTTGCGTCATTTCGCGTCGCTCCCGGTTGCGCCACCGTTGCGGAAGCGCATGACGTGGCAGAACTTTGGCATCTCTCCAGGGGACATGGTCGTGCGGTAGTCGACGGCCAGAGCATTGAGTTGAAGGCAGGCGACTCGGTTCACTTCGCCCCTCGAGAGCGTCACCAGTTGCACAACGTCGGAGATGAGGCTATAGAGGCCGTTTCGATTTGGTGGGAAGTGCCCCGATCATGACCATGTGCTTCGATCTTGTCGTCGTCGGCGGAGGGCTTTGTCACGTTAGAGAGAAGACAAGGCAATGCTGGCAGGGGCGATCAGTCGCTCAAAAAGCGGTAGACGGATTTTGGGTGAGTACGGTGAAGGGATGCCACGCAGCAAATCGCAAGGCGGTTGGCCATCGTGTGGCGCAGCAGGTGCGAGCGCGTGTACGGCAACCCGGCGCGCGCGAAGGCCTGACGGATCGTTTTGCGTACGCAGTCGGGGCCGACGGGCTGATCGTGTGGTGCCACGTGGCGCACGAAGACCGCGCGGTTGCGTGTCCTGGGACGTTCGTACTTCATATAGGCCGCGATGGCGTTGCCGGTGGCCGCCGGCAGCGGCAGCACGTCGTCGCGACGGCCCTTCGTATGACGCAGCGTGATCGTACCGGCACGCCAGTCGATGTCGTCGAGGCTGAGCCGGGCGATCTCGCCGCTGCGAAGCCCGAGATCCAGGGCGCAGCGTACGATAGCATCGGCGCGCCGCAAAGAGCGTCCTGATTTGCCGAGCGAACCAACCAGTTGGTCGACTTCTTCGGCGCTCAGGGTCTTGGGAAGTGATGCCAACTGCCAGTTGGCTGGATAGGAAACCGCGCCAATCAGCCCGTGCACCGCGTCACCAAACGAAGCGCGATAGCGAAAGTATCCACGCAGTGCTGCGACCACCGCACCAGCATTTGCCGGCCTGCTGTAGAGCTTGGCCTGTTGCGCGAAGAAGCGCCGAACATGGTCGGGTTTGACTGCCGTAATGTCGATGACGCCGTCGCCGAAGCGCCAAGCCAGCAGTCGCCCCACGATGCGTATAGCCATCTCCCGGGTCTTGGGTGCCAGACCACGCACATGGTCCATGTACGCCTCATAACGGAGCAGTTCCTCATCAACCGGCGTTCTGCTTAACGTTGGCGGGTCGAGAACGCCTTGGGCGCGCAATACAACCAGAAGATGACCCAAGGCGGCGCTCAGACCGCGTCGATCTCGCTGAACCCGGCCCCTGCAGTGGCATCGAGGAAGATGATCGTCAAGGAACTCGGTAACTGTAGCCTCGTCGATGCGCGTAACGCGCAGACGGCGACCATGTAGCCATTGAGCAAAGTGGGCAATGCTGCCCATAGAGTTGACGAACGTGGTCGAGGCGTAGCCACGGTCGGTCAAATACTGCTTGAACGCATCAACGTAGGGAGAGAGCGGCCCCTCGGCGAGCCGGTCGAAGGCGGTGAGACGAGATGATCGGGTGTTCTCCATGGCGGTCTCCTTAAGTGGGACCACCACTTCAATCCGTAGTAGAAACTATGTCCAGATTGATGCTAATCCGTCTCGCCAGAAACTGCGTCGCTGCTGAACCAACCACGTACCCCCAGTACGATCTGTGCATAGTTGCTAACTGAGCATAGGGGTCGTAAGTACGCACTGGTGTCACTGACCGGCATATTCGAGCCATTCCGGGATCGGCGTAATCGAGCCACCGGATGATCGCCGCAATCGAGCCAGTGCATGATCGGCGCAATCGGGCCACTCGATGATCGGCGTATTGGAGCCACCGCAGGATCGGCGTAATCGAGCCACGTAGCAGGCTCAGTGTTCTGTCGGGGGCTCTGTCGCATTAACGCGAGGGAGGTAAAATTCGAGGCTGACGAGAACGCTTTGGCCAAACGATGAAGAAGATACTGACGCCACGAACGACGCTTGCTCCGGGCATCGCCAAGGTTCTGAAGCGGCTGCACTATCCGCTTGAAGTGATCCTGCTGTGCGTGCGATGGTACGTTGCTTACTCGCTGAGTCTTCGCAATCTCGAGGAAATGATGGCTGAGCGCGACATTGGCGTCGATCATTCGACGGTGCATCGCTGGGTTGTCAAGGTGGTACCGCTGTTCGAAAAGACGTTTCGCAAGCACAAGCGGCCGGTCGGCAAGAGCTGGCGGGTTGATGAAACCTATATCAAGGTTAAGGGCTCGTGGAAGTATCTTTACCGGGCAGTGGATAAGGCGGGCAACACCATCGATTTTCTGTTCAGGGCCAAGCGGGACAAGGCTGCTGCTCGGCGCTTCTTCGAAAAGGCAATCGGTCAGAACGGCTCGCCCGAGACGATAACCATCGACAAAAGCGGCTCCAATCTGGCTGCGCTTAACGCGGTGAATGCCGAGCGCGAGACGCCCATCAAGGTTCGTCAGATCAAGTATTTGAACAACATCGTCGAGCAGGACCATCGGGCCATCAAACGCCGGATCCGACCGATGCTCGGGTTCAAGGATTTCAACTGCGCGCGCGTCATTCTGAGTGGCATCGAATTGATGCACATGATCAAGAAAGGACAGATGAAATGTTCGAGCAAAACTGCGCGGTCCGCCGCCCAGCAATTTTATTCGCTGGCATCATAAGTCATCCTTCGCATATTGCATTTGCTTGACTCCCTTTCCTTACTGCGACAGAACCTCTCTCATATCGAGGGCGGGGTACCGTGGATTTTCCTTGCGTTACATACCGTTGTTTTTTGGAGGTCTTTTCCGTGGACCGCCATCGCAATCTGGACAAGCCGTACTCTGTGTCACGGATAACAAGGTTATCTGTAAGCGGAAGTTTCTCCTCACATAGATCCTGAGCTGATAACAGCGCAGGATGTGTCCACGGTTTTAATCTCTTCGGGTCGGATTCCCCGCCGCTTGCGGCGAAGGCCGATCGAAGATCGGCAGTTGGAGAAGCGCAGTTCATCCCTCACTCCTGATCTCTGCTCCCGAATCTCCCCGGAGGGAGGGCGGCATACCATCTCCCCGGACCCTGGGGATGCCCCTTCGAGAACCCGTGCCACGTTCGCCGCTGCGGCTGGCCTGTGCGCGGAGGAGGGCGCAGCTATGCGCTATGTCGGTTGCGCCCGCAACTGGCCGCCGCGATAATCATTGGGCCGTCCTGAAGCGGTCAGGCAAGGGAGCACAACGATGAGCGAAACACCGTACTACTCCGATCTCCAGGCGGTCCCGGTTGGTATCACCCCTCAGCTGCGCGACGAAATCCAGCAACTGGTCGAAGCCAAATATGACGTCGATGAACTCGCCCGCCCATGGCGGGGCTGGCCGGCGTCTGACAACGCCGTTCCACGACGGCGGCTACGGGCCGAAGGACGGGCTCGGATTTTTCCGGGCGGTTCTGCCGTTCAGTGATCTCGAAAACGACGGCGACGCGTTTAGCGCGCTGGTGCCGGTTTCGCAAACCATCGGTGCCAGCTGGAGGTGGTCGACCGGTTCTGTGCCCGAAACCGAACGGCCGGCGCTGCTTGCCCGACTGCAGGACCCGGCTCGTGCAGAGGAAGCTGATCGCGAGCGGGCGGAGTTCTTCTGGATCAAGCCACTGGGCCTCTTTCTCGCTCACGAAGGAAAGAACCGCGTGGGATTTTTCCGCGACATGGACGCGCAATGGATTCCCGCACGCGTGATGCCATGCGACTATCCAGCGGCCAAACGACTCGCAATCTACAGGGTGAAGCACCAGCACCAGACCATGTACTGGGCCGTGCTGGACAACAGGCTGCTGGAGCCCATGAACCACCCGGACTGGGCGCTGCCGGTGCTGCGCGCCTACGGCGTACGGGAGCACCATCAGTGGCCGCATGATTTTCCGCCTGTCGATGTGACCGCCGCAGCGCTCACGGCCCGCCTCGTGAATCCGGTCTCTTCCCGACCGGCGCCGCTCGACCTCCAGCTGGTTCTGGAGAAGGAAGCCTACGAGGCAGAGGAAATTCCGTGCGCGATGATGGACATCGATCCGGTCAAAATTCCATGGCTGCGGATTTCGGCGAACGTGACCGCCGATTTCGGGAACGTGACCGATTCGGCGGGGTTGGGCGTTGCGCGGTGTCGATTGTAGATTTCCTTGTCAGTTCTGGTCGAGTTCCGGCTCCAGGACGTT
>NZ_JBKGUA010000091.1:0-14377 GCF_046543485.1 Paraburkholderia sp. EG304
CGGTCCCGGTCTTCGACGCGTGCAATCAGTTGCGTGGCGAGCGCACGCAACTGTTCCGGGCTAAGAGTGTTGAGGTCGGCGGGCAGATCCATGCAGACGAGTCTGCCAGAACCCCGGAGAGCGCGAAGGCGCGACCGTATACGTACCGAACGTCCTCAAACGACACGGATCACACCGTCCGCGCCGATGCGCTGCCATGGCAAACCCACCACCAGACCGGCAAGTTGTTCCTGCGTGAGCGCATGCTGCTTTGGTTCGCTACCCGCGCGCGGCCATGCGAACTGCCCCTGATTCAGCCGTCGCGCTGCCAGCCAGATGCCAATCCCATCGTGAACCAGCACCTTCAGGCGGTTGGCTCGCCGGTTGGCAAACAGGTAAGCATGGTGCGGATGCGCAGCGCCGAACACGGTGATCACCCGACCCAGTGCCGTATCGAAGCCGGCCCGCATATCCAGCGGGTCAACTGCCAGCCACACCTGATCAATGCGGATCATGCGAGCCACTCGCGCAGCCAGGCGGCGCACTGCGCTGCCTCTGAGGTCGGCCAGCTAACCGTTATCGACAGGTCCACGCGACGCACCTCGACGCGAATTTCAGTTGTACGCGTGTTTCGCGTCTCAAGAGCGAGCGGTACAAATTCCGGTGCCGGCGCCGCTACCAATGGCGCTGCCATGTCGCTACGGGCCACCAGCACACAATCATTCGTTTCGGCCTGCTCGACCCAACGTCGAAGCAGATTCGCGTTCAGCTTGTGGTGCAATGCGATGGCCGCGAGCGATGCCCCGGGCCCCTGGCAAGCTGCCACTACCTGAGCCTTGAACTCGACACTGTAGCGCCGGCGTCGTCGACGGCTAGGTGCCGCTGCTTCTTCAATAGTGTTCACGTGTCCACCTATTTAAGTGAACACGATGCTCCCAAGACTTTCACCGTGACTCAAGATGGGATGACCGGGCGCTTACTTTGGCCCACTTCCTTGTGCGTACCTGCGTTGACAGGCTCGCGGGAGACGGTCAGCACACGATCTCCAAAGCCATGCAGCATGGTTCAGGTCAAGGGGCTCCACCGCGTCGAGCTTCGCGACGCGAAAGGCCGTCCGATGACCGCGACGCTCGAACTGCGCTACCAGCCTATGACCGTTCTGCCGCCCATCGGCAAGCAGAACCGTTACCGTGCGCTACAGCTAACAGTCCTGCACGCACAGGAACGCGATCCGCCGCCCGGGCGTGCCCGCATCGAATGGAAGCTGATCACCAACCTGCCGGTCCGCTCTCGTGCAGAGGCAATCGAAAAGCTCGACTGGTACGCAATGCGCTGGAAGATCGAGACCTTCCACAAAATCCTGAAATCGGGCTGCAAAGCCGAGGAGTCCCGGCTTCGTACAGCCGAGCGGCTAACGAATCTGATCGCAATCTTCTGCATTCTGAGCTGGCGCATATTCTGGATTACCATGCTCGGCCGATCGGCGCCGCAGGCCGGCGCCGAACTCGCGTTCACGCACACCGAAATCGAACTGCTTGAACACATCGTTCACGATACGCCCCACAACGCGCAAGCTCCGCCGCTCGTGCGCAACGTTATCAGGCTCGCTCAGCTCGGGGGTTACCTTGCGCGCGCCAACGACCCTCCGCCGGGCAATACCGTAATGTGGCGCGGGATGCGACGTCTGACAGACATCCAGATCGGCTATAAGCTTGCGCTAAAAAGAAGTGGGTAATTGCAAGCTTGAGTTGGCGCTTACTATGCCTTGTGTATGCCCAACTGTGGCCGGGCATTCGTGTGTCGTTGTGCGGACGGCATGAATGCTCGTTTTGGCCCCCCGCCTCCTTCGCAGGCACCGGTCCGTAGCCGAGAATCGTCCAGGATCGCATCGGGCAGCGCCTCCGGCAAATGAAAATAGCACCGCTCTTTCAGACGAGATCGCGTTTCCCTATAACCGTCGCAGTAATTTGCTTAGAAGTAGTCGTTGGTTGGCCCTGGCTGATGAATGTTCTCTCGTGGCGCGCCTGACAACAACCGCACCACACCGCACACCTCGACATGGCCAAAAATTTCGTCCTCTACCTATCGAGACTATCGGTGTTCCAGAAGTGATTTCCACCAGCGAACTGACTTTCCGTAAGGATATCTCGTCACTCCGGTAAGTCGAAGGCAAGACCATCGGCTACCCTCCGAACTCGACGGCACAATACGCGCTGGACGCGGCCATCAGGGTATACGGGCTTGACCGCAGCAAAATCATACCAGTACCTCTTGCGCCTAGTGAAATTGTCGCAGCATGGAAGGGCGGCGACATCGACGGCGCCGATGCCTGGGATCCTGCAAGTCAACAGCTTGTCGCCAACGGTGGGCTTAAGATCTTTCCACAAAAGACTGCAGAAAGACGGATACCTCATCTATAACAACTTCGTTATCCGTAGGGTTTCTGCGGAAAAATACCCGTAGATTGTGGCGACCTTCCTGTAGACCTATGGGCTACACGGCGGAGAGGACTAGAAGCTTCGCATCGTCCATCGGCTTTACTGCTGCGCCGCCGTCAGGAAATTCATGCATCGATGCAACAACCTGGAATTTAATGTCGCGATTAACACGCAAAGTCATATCAATACCACCGAACCGCACGGCTGATGACGATAACAGGGAAGCGATGACCGTGATAAAGCGGTTTTGTCTTCTTCATTACGTCATTCTACGGCCCCATTCCATTAACCTGACAGAGCCGGGAGGCCTTGTCGATCTGCCGCATTTCACTGTATAGAATAACCATAGCGATAAGACCCGCTGCCATATCGGCAGCCGCTACCGAGAACAAAAGGCCGTCTTGCCCATAAGCGTGCTGCAGCAAGGCCATCAGGGGCATCAGAAACAAGCCATGCCGCAGTACCGCTACAAGCGTTGCCCAGACTGCGTTGCCCTTGGCCTGCATGAAAAGCAGGCACACCTGTTGCACCCCTAACACCGGCAACGCACAATGGAATAGCAAGATCGCGCGGCTGCCAATCTCTATCGTCGCCGACTCGTGCGCAAACCAGCCGATGATGGTTCTCGCTTGCCACACGACCCAGCCGGCATAGACTCCGGCGAACGTTAGCGCGACGGCAACCATAGCCCGAACCGCTTGCGCCACCCGTGTCCAGTTACCTGCGCCGACATTAAACCCAACAACCGACTGCGCCCCGCTGCACAGTCCATACAGCGGAAGTGCTGCCAGCATCGCCAAGCGGCTGGCCAAACCTATCGCCGCCACCGATGCCTCACCGTAGCGAGCAGCGAACCCATTGAGCATGGACATGGCCGCTACCGCGAGCAGCGTATTGAGCGCTGGCGGAATGCCGATGCGGGCGATGCTCGCCAGCCGGCACCCGCAGCGTCCCACCGATGGCCACGATAAGACGATGGCTCCGTGCCTGCCCGCGAAATGTCGCCAATACAAAGTTAAGCCGCACAACTGGGCCAGAAACGTTGCGATGCCAGCCCCTTCGATGCCCAGCCCGAACCAGAAAATCATCACCGGGTCGAGTGCCGCGTTCATTGCGAAGGATGAAACTTGGGTCGTCATGCTGAGCACGGTATTGCCATCCGCTCTCACGATGAAACCACAGACCATATTGAATACCACTGCCACATAGCCCAACAGCAGCCAATGAAGATAAGCCACCGCCAGTGGCAAAATCGATGGTCCAGCGCCTAGCCATGTCAGCAAAGTTGGAGCCAACTGCCAGCCCGCGATAGCCGTTATGCCAGCAATTACCATCGCAGACGATAACGCGTGCGATGCATAATCGTTGGCAGAGTGATCGTCGGCACGTCCCAGGCTTCGAGCAATCAACGAGGCGGCCCCTGCACCGAAGATCTGGCCTATTGCCGTGATGCACATTGCAAATGGGAACGACAATGCCATCGCCGCGAGTGCTGCTGTTCCGAGCCGCCCCACGAAATAGGCGTTGAGCAACTGATAAGCGGCACTGACAGTGACGCCAATGACGGACGGAAGAGCCAGCCGCAGGATCAGTGGCAACAGTCGATCGTGGGCCATTGACTGCATCCGTGATGCCGCAACTGCTGGCGTGTTCATACTGTGGCCCCGTCCTTCACGCTTGTTGCGTCCACATCTTCCTGATTGTCCCTAAGCCATCCGGCATAAGCCGCGAGACAATGCAGCAACTGACGTCCCAGCATATTCGTCTCCTCTGCGGAAAAGCAAGGCAACGCACAATGCATCTGGATACGAAGTTTACCGTCCACATTATCGATATCTAACCGCAACGTGTGATGGAGGTTGGGCCCCATCCCATCACCCGTCCAGATCGTCGGTTGAGCAAGGCCGAGCAGCATGCGCGTACGAAGATTATCTAACACAGCGCGATAGTTGACGACAACACGCGGCCAGTCGAAATCCACCAATGCCTTCGCCTGATCATCCGGCAGCAGATACGCAGCCGCCCGTAGCCCAATGCCATGGATCCGTGCCGAATTGCGCTGACGACGCACCGCTTTCAGACGTTCCGCCACACTGAGTCGCCCCTCACAAATGATGGCCAGCGGGACAAGTTCCGCGGTAAAGCCCATAACTGTCGACAGATCCTGACCCGGCAGGATAGGCGTGCGCAGCATGTCCATGCTGTCCAGAAACAGCCCTCGTCGCTGGTTGCCCCGTCCTGCCACCTCCGCCAAGGCGCACAGGATGACGTCGAACGCGTCAAAGCCGTGCCGGTCCGGATGCAGATCGAGCAGAATCTTTGTCGATTCCGCATCCAGATCCAGATAGCGAATCCCCTTGTGCGCGCACAAGGCCTCGAAAGCAGCATCACTGTGCATCTGCCCAGTGTGGAGCATCTCGAACAAGCGCCGGCTGGAATCAGCGCCACTATCGACTGGCTCAACCTCGAAGACTGTTGCACCATCCTCACGCAGCAGTTCCCATGGCCGGCTTCGCCAATAAGCAATGTTGCTGTCCAACGAACCGCTCACATGTTCGCGCAGCGCCTTCACCCATCGATTCACCTGCGCGCGGCCACTGAATGCGGGATCCGGTGCTTGGTCATGCTCTATCGCCAGATAGTAGCGTTCTACTTCGTCCAGCAGCAGCCGGAACCCATAGCCGTCGACCAGGAAATGATGAATTATGATAAAAATCCATCTGTGCGGCCGCCCACCGACCTCCGCCTCGATCAATTGGAAACGCGACATCCAGGTACGACCATCGAACCGGAATGCATATTGCGCTTTCTCAGCGATACCAGATACCTCTCGCGTGCAATCCCCGAGCTCTGAGTACGAGCCCAATGCAACTCGCTCCAGATGCAACGCTCCGACTCCGGTATGGAAGCGTAGATCCGCGTCATCTCGAGAGATCCTGGTGCGCAACAGTGGGTAGTCTTTCGCCAACCTAACGATAGCGGACTCCAATATGGCCGGATCCAAACGGCAGCTATCGTCCTGCCAGATCGCGCACATGTTGAAATGCTCGTCTAAACCCATGCGCCGATTCATGAAGCGTATCGTAGGCGTTACTTCCACTCCACCGTCGATTTCGCCATCGTGGTGCACCAGTTCGCCGGAGCGGGCATCGATCAGCCCAGCCAATTCGCGTAACACTGGATAATCGTACAACTCGCTGACAGAAAAGCGGATTTCCATCCTGGCCGCCCGCGCCACACAGCGCACGCTCAGCATAGAGGTACCACCCAGTGAGAAGAAATGCGCGTCCGCACCAATCGTCGACATACCAAGCACTTCCTGCCAAACCGCGGCCAGTGCATGCTCGGTCGCGGTAACCAGCGGCGCGAATACGCCCACCGCGGTTTGCCGTGGCAACGGCAAGCGGGAACGGTCCAGTTTACCGCCCGGCAGCTTAGGCAAAGCCCGCAAGCGAACAAATGAACGGGGAATAGTATGGGGCAACAGCGAATGACGGAGCATTTGTCGGAACCCATCCTCTGTTGACGGCAGCTTCGCCTCCGTGCCCACCACGTAGGCAGTCAACAGCGGCTCGCCATCCGCAGCGCGGTGCAAATGCACCGCGGCCTCCTCGACCCCAGGACATTTTCCCAAGACGTGAGAAATCTCATCCAGTTCAACGCGCAAGCCATGGATCTTGATTTGGTTGTCACGCCTTCCGAGGAACTCCAAGCGGCCGTCGTCGCGGTGGCGCCCCAAATCGCCAGTGCGATAAGCCACAGTTCCGAAAGGCTGTAACTCTGGCACCGGATTAGCAACAAATCGCTCGGCTGTCAACTCCCTGCTGTCGTGATAGCCATTCGCCAGGCAGTCACCCGTCACCAGGATCTCCCCCACCGCACCTTGAACCACCGGCCGCAACCTGTCATCTACGACGGCTATGCCGACATTGGCCACCGGCTTACCGATCGGGACAGTTCGTTCATCAGCGCCCACTTCGCACACCTCCCCCCAAGCGGCGTTCGAGCTACACTCCGAGGAGCCGTAAAAGTTGAACAAACGGGCCTGCGGGAAAGCCTCGAGAAAGCGCCGAGCCAACTCCGGTGGCAACGCCTCAGCGCTTGAGGTGACCAGCCGCAAATCTGAAACCGACCGTCCGTCTGTCAATTGTGCCGTCAAAATGCCGGTGATCAACGGTGGCGAGCACAGCAGATGCGTTACCCGGTAACGATCTAGCTGCAATAGCAGCAGGGATGGATCTTGCAGTTCTTGCTGACTCAGCAGCAAACTAGGAACGCCTTGTAAGAGTGGCCCGAAGATTTCCCATTGACTGGCAACCAGCGCCGCCGACTTCTGCACTACGCAGGCATCGCCTGCCTGGAAGGGGAATTGCCCCCACATCCAGTGCAAACGATTTAGGCATGCTGTAGCGGGAACCACAACGCCCTTCGGTTTTCCCGTAGAACCAGATGTGTAGACGATCTGCAGCACTTCATGCGAACAAGATGGGGAAGGGGCGGCATCTGTTTCCTCATTGCCGCATGCAACTTTCTCCGACGGCAGTAAAACTAGCCCTCTGTCACGAAATGCTTCCCGCTGCAACGGCGTGGCAACGAAGGCCTTGGGGGCGACATCTTTAGCAATCTCAAGTATGCGACTTATCGGATAATTTGCCCCGATCACCGAGTAGGTTGCGTGCAGCTTAATCGCAGCTAGAATAACGATCAACGCGTTAATGCCGCGGTCAATGCCAAGCAGCACCCTGTCGCCGGCACCAACACCGGAGGCTGCGAGTCTGTTAGCAAAACGGTTGGCCGCAGTATCCAACTCCGCGTACGAAATGCGACCGCGCTCCCAGAAATAAGCAGTATCCACTGGCGACATTTTGGCACGCGCTTCGAACATTTCGCGTAGTGTACTAGCGCCCGTATAAGCGAGCCGTCCTCCGTTGTAACGCTTAAGAAAAGCCTTTTCAGCTGGGTGCCGCAGATCCAGCTCTGCAAGCGGCGCCGCCGGCGCCGCAATGATCATCTGAATAATTTGCTGCAGGTTGAGCAGCATTCTGGAAACGAGCTCGTCGGAGAACAGCTCAGTGCAATAGGACATCTGCAGATAGATGCCGTCCCCCTCTTCCTGACAGTAAAGAGTGAGATCGTACTTGGTATAACCGTTTTCCAATTCGCGTGCGACAATTGACACATCGTGCTGCCCCTCAGAAATCAGCTCTGCCTTCTCCGAATACATGTTGAACATCACCTGGAATACGGGAGAAAAATTGCTTCCACGTACCACGTCAACTGTTTCCAACATCCGACTGAATGGATATGCCGCGTTGAAGGCAGCACCGATGACAGTTTGCTGCGTCGTGGCCAGATGTTCGATGAATGACTTGTCAGGATCCATCTTCGCCCTTAGCGGCAACATGTTTAGGAAGAACCCCAGCAGGTGTTCCGTACCTGACTGTTCGCGTACTACATTCGGAGTGCCGACGATGATATCGTCCTGTCCGCTGTACTCTCTCAATAAAAGGTAAAAAGTCGTCAGTAACACGCTGAAAAGCGTGGTGCGATTGTCCGCAGCGAGTTCGCGAAGTCTGGACGCCGCGAGAGCCGGAATTTGTATGGCGTGTGACTTACCGGTGTAACGCATCCGCCTCGGACGAGGCTTATCGGAAGGCAGGGTCAGCACCGGCAACTCACCCGACAGCTGTTGTGCCCAGTACGAGCGCTGTCGCGCCCAGCAGTCCGATCGAAACTGCTCAGACTCCCATTTAGCGAAATCCGCGAACGAAATTTCGGCTTTGAGACCGTCCTCTGAACTGACTCCCGCCTGGTAAAATTCACGCAGTTTGCGCACCATCACCGAAAGCGACCACGCGTCCATAATGATTTCATGCGTCGTAAAGATGACAACATGCCGGTCGGAGCTCTCTCGTACTAGTAGTGCGCGATACAGTGTGCCTGCGGCGAGATCAAAGGCCGGTTGAAACTCGCTCGCCTTCAGTTCAGCCAACCTGGAGGCAGGATGGTCGCCGCAAAGGTCTATAAAGCGCAAACGACCCTTCGGCGGTGAATCGAAGGTCAAATATGGATTGCCGCTCTTTTCGACGAATCGGATGCGCAGTGTGTCGAAGTACTGCACCACCGCATCCCAAGCCCGACTAAAGCGATCTCGATCAAGCTCTCCGCAGCATTCGAGCGCCGTTTGCAAGGTATAGTTGGATGCTGTTGGATCAAGCTTCCACAAAAACCATAAGTGTTTTTGAATGTGACTGGCCGGAGCCTCTCCGCCCTCATCACGGCGACTGACGACAATGGCGGGGAGCGACTCATGCCCATCCTCTTTCTCGGCCAGGAGTTCGGTCAACTCATCTATTGTGCAATGGTACAGTTCAACCACAGAAACTTCGCAGGCGAATTCGCTCCGAATACGGTTGATCGCAAGCATGGCGCGCAGCGAGTCACCGCCCATCAGCAAAAAGTTGTCGTTTCGCCCCAGCCGGTCTAGATGCAGTATCTCGGCTAAGAGCCTGCACAACCGAACCTGAAGACCGTCAGCGGGCTCCAGATATTTCACATCGGACAAAGGACGCAAATTTTCTGGAGAAGGCAATTGGTTGTAGTCAAGTTTGCCATTGGCGTTTAATGGTAATTTCGCCAGCTCGAAGAAAAGATCAGGCAGCATGTAGTCAGGCAACTGACACGACATGTGTTCGCGTAAAGCGCTCCGTGTAACCTCCTCTCGAAGCTTGACGAAAGCCACGAGGCGCGGAAGTCTTTCCGCTTCCCCTGGACTAGTCAGTGTTTCCCTTGCCGTCAGTTTCACCCGATTGTCAGCGGGATAATGCACCACTACGGCCGCGGCCTCGACGGCAGTATGTAACCCCAACAAACCTTCCACTTCGTTAAGCTCAATACGGTAGCCACGCAGCTTGACCTGGCGATCTGCTCTTCCGAGACACTCCAGCAAGCCATCCTCACGCAGCCTCACGAGATCACCAGTCTTGTATAATCGATCATATCCGCGCTTATCGCTGAAAGGGTTAGCCACAAAAGCCTGCTCCGTACGCGCGTCGTCGTTAATGTAACCACGCGCAACGCCAACGCCGGCTACACAAAGTTCGCCTACGTCACCTGACGCAACAAGCGTCAGCGCCGCAGCATCTGGCCTGACCACATAGATTTCCAGATTGCCTATCGGTTTCCCGATCGGCATAAATGCCTGACCTTCCGCCGGAGAGTTAGAGATCAGTGCATGCGTGACACCGTCGGCACATTCGGTTGGTCCATAATGGTTGAGGATGGGAATAGACGGGTACATCGCCAGCCAGCGTCGGCATACGTCGGGCGGCAATGCCTCTCCGACGGTGGAAATCCTGCGCAGCGCCGGCAGCGCGCGTGCATCGATCAATTCGACTTCGGCCACAAACGAGCGTAGTAGCGACGGCACAAATTGAATGACTGATACTTGGGATTCGCGCAACTCAAGCAGCAGCCTCGACGGATCGCATACGACGTCTCTATTAATGATCCGCGTGCACGCCCCCACTTGCAGCGCCGCCATAAACTGCCACAGAGAAATGTCAAAACAGTGCGATGCGGTCTGCGCCACCTGATCAGCTTTACTGATCTCCAGATCGTGTACTTTAGCGTGCAAGTGATTGATCAAGCTCCGCTGTTCAATCATTACGCCCTTTGGGTGACCGGTGGTACCCGAAGTGAAAATGACGTAGGCAAGATCACTACCTTTGCCTCTGGGCCCGGCAAAGGCTGCGCTCGATTCTTGCGCCTCCTCAATATCAAGAAGCACTAGTTCCGGTCTGGTTGTCTGCAAGTATGCCGCCTGTTCGAAGCAGTTACGGGCGGTCAGCAGCAGGCAGCATTTACTCTTCTCCAGCATGTAATCCAAACGTTCCGCTGGATACTGGCCATCAAGCGGCATATAGGTACCGCGAATCTTAAAAACGGCAAGCATCGCAGCCAATAAATCAATTCCTCGCTCCATCAACACGCCGATGACGGGCGCCTCGCGGCCACAGCGCTCGGTCAGCGCCATTGCGATGCGGTTGGACTGCTCATCAAGCTCCCGATACGTTACCGACTCGCTGCCATGCCTCGCTGCTATATGTTGCGGATAACGCCGTGCCGCTTCACAAAAGTAGTCCACTGCCAATAGTTTTTTCATTTAAACCTCACTCACTCGCCTAAGTGCTTGAATTAACCGACCCTATACTAAAAGCAGCTCTCTCGGCGGGCGACCGCGCAAGTATCCGTGGAATGATCGCCGAAAGGTTCATTGCGTTTGGGTTGGATAACAGGCTAACTGGCAATCTTAAGATATTGAAAATCACATCTTCTTCGCATTCTGTACGTATTCAATATTTTGATATCTATTCACTTGGGCGTGTCACTTGCTCTGCTAAATTGAACCGCATTTTCATGCGGTCACCAATGCAACGGCCAAGATCACTGGTTACCATTAAAATCCGTACCTATAACTGCGAAAGATGCGGCTGGCGCAGGCACGTCACTACTCGCCCGCGTCGCGTAACGGCGCTATATCGCGCCAGCCCCGCAGTTCTTCCCGATCCTCTGAGAGCGAGTTCCTGGCACGCTTCCGAAACGGCCACGCAGCGCTCACTGGCAAAAAAAACAGTATCGCGCTCGTAATGAAGGCTTTCGGATCATCGGAAAACAAGCGAGCAATCGTGGGAGACCACACAGTGCGTGATCTGTTCATCGTTAAAGTAACCGTCCTCAATCACAATCACGACCTGAACTCAAGCAAGCGATTTCAGGTGAAGAAGGGAAATATGCAATAAGTTCGCAGCAAGAAATTCACTTGATACAGGTTTCGAACTGTATGCTGCAATATAAAAACCATGGTAAAGCGCCCGAAGAATTGAAGGATGATTCGGCACTCGACGCTCCTGCAGCATAAGTTCAGAAGTATTCAACAGTCACATCATGGGTTAGGAGGTGCGACGAACTCTGCTGGTCGTCCTGACCGTCGCGTTGATGTCGGTCCTCCATGCTGCTCACTTCGCCGCACAGCTTCATTCTGTGCAGAGCCCTTGTATCTTTCTTTGTGAGATACATCGTTCGTCGGATTGCACAGCAACGCAGGAAAAAACTTCCTGCTCAGGGAACGGAATGGAACTGATGATCCAGAGCGCCGGTTCGTTAATAACGCGTAGCGCGGCACCTTGAGTGGACGCGGCAATAGAATGTCGACGATCATTTTTTGCAGATCTTGTCTGTGGTTCGTGAGGCTTTGGTGTGGTGTTCACGCTTCGTTACCTCCAGCTTCAATTTCCCCGCGACAGCAGATGCAATAGTTGAGCCAACGCCACGACACACCTGAGAGATATCTCAACACATTGCTGATCGGGATGATTGATGGGCACTTACCCTCCAAAACGCTTGCGGGATCTTCCGGCAAATATCATTTGTGGGATTTGCTGTGTTGCATATCCGACAATGTTGGATGTGCAACACCACGGATTGCCGCGACGAGGGGCGACCAAAGCGGCGAACTTACTGACGAGTGCATCAAATAGTGCATAGTTGGCTACGCGGCATACCGAACGTGCTTTTCCTTGGACAGTTTCCGGATCACGTGAGGCTCTCTTTTGCCGACGATGCAGATGCGCGTTAATGGAATGGGCGCGCCCCCCCACCCAGCGGCATGGATGTGCCAAATCTGGATCCACCCCATCTTTGCAACCCTGATTTTTTCGATGGCGAGTTGGCTTGCCCAAATCTATTCGGCGTCGTTTTGGGGATCGCTCCCCGCGCCTCGAGCGGGCAGGACGAGCAGGCGCCTGACATTTTTGTTGCTCCGCCGGCTGATCCTGAGAAGATTGGTCTTGCCGCCCGTACTGTATTGCCGCGGAACGAGCCCAACCGATGCCGCAAAATCGCAACTGCATCCGTACCGTTTTGCGTCGCCCATTTTCGCGGCCAACGCGCTTGCGGTGACCGGGCTCCCCAAATACGTTTCGATCCACTACACGGAGCGTCTGGCCGAAACCGGCGTCGAATCGGCAGTCGACACAGTTGGCAATTCGTACGACAACGCACTGGCCGAGACAATCAACGGGCTGTATAAAGCGGAGCTGATTCATCGGCGCGGCCCGTGGCGCAGGCAGCAAGCTGTCGACCTGGCAACGCTTGAATGGGTCGACTGGTTCAACATTCGTAGGCTGTTCGGCCCGATCGGCGACATCCCGCCGGCGGAAGCCGAGCAAGCTTACTATCGGCAGTTTCAGAACGTCGCCAAGGCGGCTTGACTCAGCCATGCTTGCGCACCTTCCACTCGCCTTCGCCATAGACCTTGGCCCGGTACTGTCGAGCACAAGGTGCAAGGAGTCTTTGGGCGTTGTGCCGGCACCGCGACCTTCAGCGTCTGTGTGCCTCGACGTCGTGTAGTTCGGCACGGGCAGGCTCGGGAAAGCAAGTTTGCGCAGACTCTGGGCGAAGCCTTGTAGTGCTCGCAGCGGCAGAAGAAAGACCTGCTTGAGTTCCAGCAGCATCTGCATGAGCGCATCCGCATAGACGCATCGGTGGCCCCGAGTGCGCGCACCTTGGATTCCGGTGCTGCAGCGAAAAGATCAGGGTCAATCCACATCGTTACATCCCCTCGAGCAATGGGTGACAATGGCGGCTGTCGTCGTGCAATGTCAAATAGAGGAGCGCGAGGACGGCGTCGTCAATCGCTGGTGTGGCATGTTCATCGCGGTATCGTTTGGACCCGTGCGCAAAACCGTTCACGACTCGACAGAATTTCATCGGCCGACTTGCGCCAGACGAAACGCACTCACAACCTGTTTCAGGAAAAGCATGTCCATATTTTGCCGCCTGAAAAACGATGCACTATTCGATGAACTGGTCAGTAACATCCATTCGGAGCAGTTCGGCTCGGGCTTGGGCACTTCTGTTCCTCGCGCGGCATAATCGCACAGGAACTGCCTGTTACCGTCACTAACAGAGTGGATTGATTCAGTTGTGGCGATCACTAACCTGGGATCGTGGCAAGGAGCTGTCCGATCACGCCCGCTTCACTATCGAGTCCGGCGTGAAGGTATTCTTCGCCGACCCGCACAGCCCATGGCAGCGCGGTACGAACGAAAACACCAATGGCCTTCTACGACAATACTTTCCAAAGGGCACAGACCTGTCCCGGTGGTGTGCTCGAGAGATCCAAGCCGTTGCTAACATATTGAATACCAGGCCCCGGAAAACGCTCGGCTGGAAGACGCCTGCGGAAGCGCTGGACGAGTACCTAAAATCTGTTCAACAATCCAGTGTTGCGACGACCGGTTGAATTCGCCCCGACTGCCACGGTCCGAGTGGTGCAGCGCGCCGGGCGCGGGCTTCCGGCGAAACCATGCCATCGTCAGCACGTCGGTCACAATGTCGGCCGTCATGCGCGGCTTGATGGACCAACCCACGACTTCTCGATTGAACAGCTCCAGCACGACCGCCAGATACAGCCAGCCCTCGTCGGTCCAGATATACGTGATGTCCGAACTGAACACCTGATTCGGCGCAGCCGGCGCGAACTCGCGGTTCAACAGGTTCGGCGCGACGGGCAGCTTGTGCCGGGAATCAGTCGTGACGCGGTAGCGGCGTTTGTGGCGTGCCCGGATACCGTTCTTGCTCATCAAACGCTCCACGCGTGCCTTGCTGGCCGGAAACCCGCGTGCGCGAATCTCCTCGGTCATGCGTGGCGAGCCGTAGGCGCCCTTGACCTCGGCATGAATCGACCGAATCAGCGTAAGCAGTTGCGTGTCGGTCAACCGTTTCCGCTCGGGCGTGCCGCCGCGCTTCCAGGCACGATCGCCGTTCACGCTGTCATCTTCCGCCATATAGGGGCCACCGGGCTTCCGGCATAAAGGAGCCGGGACGTTTTCGGCATAAAGGAGCCACTTCGTTTCCGGCATATAGGAGCCAGTTGGCTTTCGGCATAAGGAGCCAGG
>NZ_JBKGUA010000092.1:0-14313 GCF_046543485.1 Paraburkholderia sp. EG304
AATGTCGCGGTCGGAATCACCCTGACGCATGCGCGCCAGTACCTGTCGATACTCAAACACTTCGAACCTCCTTCGACTCATCGGCCCTCCGGGCAAAAAGCCTGAAGGTACCGGGTTGCGGAAATTCAAAATGCGTTTCGGGCTGGCACCCGACAGAACACTGAGCCTGCTACGTGGCTCGATTACGCCGATCCTGCGGTGGCTCCAATACGCCGATCATCGAGTGGCCCGATTGCGCCGATCATGCACTGGCTCGATTGCGGCGATCATCCGGTGGCTCGATTACGCCGATCTCGGAATGGCTCGAATATGCCGGTCAGTGACACCAGGCCTCGCCGGTCTGCAGCAGCTGTTTGATCGGACTGACGGTTCTGATGATCAGTATCTCCCCGCGAGACCTCCGACTCTACCATCCCCCGCTCGCGGGCAACGGCGCGCTTGCCAGCGGCGTTGGCCTTCGTATACCGACGGTTCTAGTTGCCGCGCAGCGGCTTACCTTGTTATGTAAGGGACTGCTGGGTTTTTGTAGGGGCGACTCAACCACATAGCAAAGCGCCGCACGGAGGCGGCGCTTTGCTGACTGAAAAGCTACTCCCACTACCCACACGGAATGCGGACGACATAGGCCGACGTCATGAACGGCGACCCGCTCGGCTTCATCGGGCAGTGGGCCGCGACCGGCCACCTCACTCGTCGCCGGCCGGCGCCAGTTCCCAACCGGCGTTTTCACCGTTGCGGGATAGCGGATTAGCTTCGCCGACATCGGTGGGTAGGTCGGCCGGGGCGAGGGTGTAGCTGTAAAGCTCGTACAGCACCTGTTGCATTGGCGTGTAGTAGACGATGGAGCGGCCGATAGGCTCGCCGGAGGAGATGATCCCGATCAGTTGCCGTTCGTAGGTGACGACCGGTCCGCCGGAGTCGCCGTTGTCAATGCTGCTGAGCTCGGACGAGTGCGCGGCATTGATGTGCTCATAATTCGGTCTCCAAACTCCCTCCTCGAGAGACATGCCTTGCCGCACGCAGCGGACTCCGGTGCGCCAACCGCTTGTGCAGAACCGTTCATACGGCGCGTCCGACCACCCGGTAACAGCAAGGCGCGCTTCCTGCCCGGCGCGCGGCATGAAGACCTGGTTATTCGCAAGGGGCGTATAAGTCTGGACCGGACTGCAGAAGGCTGCGCTGTGGTGAGAGGCGCATTGCAAGGACATCGGATTCGGCTTCGGCGATACCCGCACGAGCTCGATGTCCGAGGTAGCCGACTGCCACACGACGTTGCCGATGGCAACGGTACCCACCTGGATGGTCGCGTACATCGGCGCGCAGTGCTTGGCAAGCACGAGCCATCGTGTGGCACGTTGGTAAGGCGTCAGTCTGAAGAAGAAGCTCTTGGGCACCAACACCGCCCCTACGCTGCATGATCCACCGGGAACGCTGACCTTCGAGCCAGAGATGACCGGCAGGACGGCGCGGTCGGGATTGCGAGGCTGCACGACGTCCGGGGTTTGCGCCGTGGCTACCGAGGATGCGAGGGTGGTGGCGATGGCCATCGCGAGGGATGCCACACGCTTTCGTGGTGATAGGGTTTTCATCAGGGATTGGGTCCTCTCAGGGATGTCAGGATCGGGGAAAGTGGTGGTTCGCGAGGCTCATTTCAGGCCTCCGGCTCGCCTTCGTCGGCACCATGTCGGCCGGGGCGGCGTCGGGGCCCATCTCGGGGGCCTGGGTTCAGCAGATCAGTTCGTTCGGGTTCGTCTGCATGTCTCGCTCCTCAGGGACATGGATTTTTGCCACTTTTATCGGCGTTGTTGCATTTAGTCCCCACGCAGCGGCTTACCTTGACGACGAAGGTAGGCACAGCGCTCCAGCACCCCCGTTCGGGGGAAACGTACCTTTGGTGCAAAAAATGGCGGTTGGGTCCGAAAAGATTCAAAAAATCAAAGGTCCTGAGGCCCGGCGCTGTTATGCGTCTACGCGCTGCGCGACGAACTGAAACAGCTGTGCTTCTGCCGCAAACCCGCCTCGGCACAAAAGGCCTACGAGCGGTGGTTCAAGCAAGCCCGGCAAAGCGGGATTGCCGCTCTGACATTGTTCGCCCAGCGTCTGCAAGGCTATTGGCAGGGCTTGGCGGCCCGTTGCCGGCGTCCGTTCAATACCAGCGTTGTCGAGGACATCAACAACACCATCAAGGTCATTAAACGTCGCGCTTACGGGTACCGCGACGAGAAATATTTCTTCCTCAAAATCCGCACTGCGTTCCCCGGTAGTCCTCGAGGAACCAGAAACTTGCCAGTAAGTCCCTGCAATTCCTACACCCCGATTTCCACCGGAAGCCTGAATGTTCAACATTCCGCGGATTGTTATGAGCCAACTGGATAGAAGCACTGCGTAAATGCGCGGGTCGTGCAGAATACGTCCGCCGAGGACTGCTGGCTCCAGCCTCAGCAATCTCGCTAAGATAAACATCGACTTGGTGAGTCAGTTTGGCCAGCGCACCTTCGCTTCGGACATCGGCCAATGTCACATTTCACCTCGCGCCGCTGAGGAATGTGGGATTTCATTTTGTCATGGCCTAGTTTCTCGTAGGCATTATGCGAAGCTCAATGACCAGTCGCTTTGCTCCGCGGCGTGACTCCCATGCCCATTTTCCCCGCCGGGCCCGCAGTAGTAGGTAGAAGTATCGAAAGGGTCCGCAGGACTTGGAATTGAGTACATTTCGATCGGAACCTCAGTAGCCTGCGCCGCCACCCCCGTTAGAGCAATGGACAGCAGGACACCACATAGCACTCGCTTCATATTTTTCATAGGCACTCCATATTGGAACACGTTAATACACCGTAATTTATTTGCCCTCGCGGCACTGCCCGCCGCAGGTTGCGTATCTTACGAAATTTTCTACGCAATCACTAGAAGGAAGGGACATCAAATATATTGATGCCGATGCTGCTCATCATGGAGGTCGGTGCTGAGAGATCGTGGCGCGAGCTTGTCGTTCGAGGCATGAGGAAAACCAAAGGTATTCGTACGTCCCGCATCCACGTCTTTGCAGTCTTGGCGGTCCTTTTCCATGATCTTCGAGGTGCCATTGCCTGCACTAATTGCTGGCTTAGGCTCCTGCCGCTCTCAGTATCCGGCTGTCTGAATTGCTCAGGCACCTCTTCGCGATGCTTCCCGGGCGGCGGAACACGGCCCCTACTACACGACTCTCGCATACCATTCATAACGCTTGTGAAGTCGGGGGGGGCTTGAGATCCCCATCAAAGATTTTCCTATAGGCATAAATTGTCTTTATTTGATATCGCCCCTGCTATTGAGGTATAAATTACGGCAGCGATTTATTGGGGATCAGAAAATGTAGTCTATTCGAAGAAATAGGCCATTGTTATTACCTAAGCAGTGGTCACTTTCCTCAGAAAAACGTAGCATTGAATGTCTTATTGCGCGTTTTTGTGATGCATATCTACATGGCAGTTTGCAACATAGAGGAATGCAGGCAATGACGAAGAGCCGGCCAGTTGCTGTCCAGCATTAGCCCTGAAAAAGGGAGTTTCCACACGATCTCGCCCCTCAACTGCCGATCGAGTAGCCTGCGTTGCAAAGTTGGGGATATTCGAGTGGAATAGTCGTTCTCAACTGCTGCCGCGGCACATCACAGCGGCTCATCGGCCATTCCGTTGGAGCGCGGGAATCCTCGCTGGTCAGTGCCTGATTGTCATATCCAACGGCAGGCACTACGATCACCGAAACTTGGGATCCCGCGATTCTTCTGTTGTTCCGTCGACAGTGTGCATCGCCGTTAGTGACCAAACGATAACTACATTTTTCCATCGAGCGAAAAGGGGGCAGCGCGGTCGCGTCACTGTGTCTGTCCTGGCATTCTCCTGCCTGTGGCAGGAGTCAGATCTCTTTTCGTTCCTGTATCGGACAAACCGGGGTGCGAAACCCCACGGAGCCGCACATGAACGTCACAGTCACCTCCTTGCGCCAGCCTTTGCGGCTGGCAACATCATCCGGATCCCTCCGTCAATCGATCTGCCGATCTGACTGGCTTCGATCCGTCGGCACTTTACCGGCAATCTCGCGTGGCACCCGTGTGCCTTGAGCGCATTGGTGCGTTCGGTATTTTCCGCCCCACTACTCCTTCGATTTGATCATGAACCAACTTCACTACTGCTCGTTGGCCGGCGCATTGCTAGCGCCCCTCAGTTCTACCTGCTCAGCCCAAAGCGTCACGTTATACGGTGCACTCGATGCGGGCCTCACCTACGTCAGCAACGTGGATGGACATGCGCAATATCGCGCGACGTCGGGATTGATAGATGGCAGTTTCTGGGGGTTGCAAGGTGCCGAAGATCTGGGCGGCGGAGCCCGAGCACTTTTTCGCATGGAGCGAGGCTACTCGGTGACCTCGGGCGAAGGATTCAACGATCATCCGATGTACGTGGGACTTCAATCCGAGACCCTCGGGACGCTGACCCTCGGCCACCAATACGACCTGATTCACGACTATTTCGCGCCGTTCACGCTGACAGGGGGAACCGGCGGTACCGCGCTCGCGCATCCGTTTGACAACGACAATGCCAACAACTCCTACCTAGCCGCGAACTCCGTCAAATATGCAAGCGCCTCTCTGAACGGGTTCAGCTTCGGCGGCATGTATGCATTCTCCAACACTGCAGGCCGGTTCGCGCAGAACCGTGCATACGGCATTGCTGCGAACTACGGCAATGGCCCATTCAATGCCGGTGTCGCATGGATGCACAACAACGGACGCGGCCTCAACGAGGTCGGTGCCTACTCGCCATCGGCATTGCCCGGCAGCGGTCAGACAATAATCGACGCCAGTGTGCAAAAGCAGGATGCGGTCGCCGCCGGCGCGAGTTATGCGCTCGGCGATGTGACTCTGGCAGGGGCGTGGTCGCGTTCGATCTACACAGGCGTTGCCGATGCGGACAGCGGCAGCGTTTTGCCGTCGATCGGGTTCAGTAACTACGAGATCAGCGCGGTCTGGCAAGCTTCGCCCGCCCTCTCGCTAGCGGGTATGTACGTGTTCTCCGACGCTTCTTCGGCGCATTGGCACCAGGGCGCGCTGCAGGCCGTCTATCAACTGTCGAAGCGTACGGACGTGTAGGCGGAAACGATCTATCAGCACGCGTCATTGGGCGCGCCTACCGTGATCAACACCAACGATCCGTCAAGCAGTCAAAACCAGTTGCTCGTCGGCACGGGCATCCGGCACCGCTTCTAGGGCTGGATGATGTCGGCTTACGACGCCGCGAAGCGCGCAGCACACGACGCTACTCCGCAACCAGTTGTTCGTTTTGAGCTGAACCGGCCGCTTGCCGGATAGAACGGACGCTGCATATGCGGTCAACGACTCGGCGCGCCGCGCTGAATTCGCCCGTCAAGGCATCGACTTCCGTGTTGAACGGCCGGCCGCTGCCGATATCGAAGCGCGGCGCAAACGCCGCTGCGGTGTTCCCACTTTGCTGGCCGCTGTCGTCAAATGAATTGAAAAGATTGCGACTTACACGAAGTTGTCTCTAGATCTTTGGGCGTTGTCGCCGGTTTTGCATAGCCGGGGTGGCCGGTTACTGCTCGATGAACATGCGCCACTCCGGGAACTGCTCGAAAAAGCTCTCGCCCACATAGACATGATAGACAACGGGCGAATTCGTGCTCGACAAGGTATGGGGCGTACTGAAGGTGGAAAGCCCTAGGTCAATGCCGCTGGTGCTCGCCCATGCAGTCAAATCGTCCAGCAGGTTGTCCGCTTCGTCGCGCGATACTCGCAATTTGATCGGCTTCATCGCCAGTTCCGCAGATGCTCAAGATCGTCGGATGGATATCATAATCGAAGCGCCGGGTAAGTCATACGCGGGGCAACCGGGAGATGCCCGTGGGGCTCGATCGCGCGCTTTCCGGCATTAGCCTACCTCAGGCAGGTCCGCCGGGTCCTCATTTGATCGCGGTCCGTGCCAGCCGAACAAATCGCGGGATTGGAGTGGTGCAGCAGATGGTGTTACATTGCTAGCCTTTCCTCCTCGTGCGCCGCGTTTTGCGCTTCCCGATCGCACGCTGGTTCTGCGGGCCGTGTTCATTGCCCGTTGCGATCCTTCATCTCGTGCCTGCCCCGCAGCCGGCAACCGCTGGTTTCGCGATCGCCGGGCAAACCCCTTCAGGAGAATGTATGGCAAAGGTTGATCCGTGCAATTCAGGTCCAGATACAGCTGCATCAGCGCCGAAAGCGTCGGCCCGGCGCGCATCGAAGAGCAAGGCAACCGCAGGCCTGCTGCCGGTGGATACAGTGTCGCCGGACGAAGAGCAGCAGCGTCAGATGCGCGCACTCATTCAGCTCGGAAAGAAGCGCGGCTACCTGACTCATGCCGAAATCAACGATCACCTGCCGGATAACTTCGCGCAGACCGCTGCCATTGAAACCATTGTCAGCACCTTCAATGACATGGGCGTCGCGGTCTACGAACAGGCGCCTTCAGCGGAGGTGCTGCTTATGAACGATGCGGCGCCGGCAACCATGTTGGATGACCAGGCCGACGAGGAGGCGGAAGTGGCGCTTTCCACCGTCGATTCGGAATTCGGGCGTACGACCGATCCCTTCCGCATGTATATGCGTGAAATGGGCGCGACCGGATTGTTGACTCGCGCGGGTGAGATCGAGATTGCGAAGCGAATCGAAGGCGGCCTCCAGGAAATGATCCGGACGATTGCTGCGTGCCCGGTTACCGTCTCCGCGCTCCTTCTGAGCGCGAAGCAGATTGAAGCCGGTGAACTGCGCATCGACGAACTGATTGACGGAATCAATGAGGAAACCGAATCGGTCGAACAGTCGTCGACGGATTTCGCTGAAGCGCCGCACACCGAGCAGGCCACAGCTGACGATGACGACGACGGCGATAAGCACAGCGAGATTGAAGACCGGGACACGGCGAGGGCGAACGAAGCGCGCCTGAAACAGCTCACGAGCGACAGCCTCGTTATTTTTGCCCGGGTGCGCGAGCTGTTCGAGCAGATTTCTTGTTCCCATGCTTTGCAGGGTATGGGGCGGGTAGCTGGCGCGGACCTGCGTGAAGCGATCCAGCGCGAGTTGGCGCCCATTCGCTTCACGGCGCGAACGATCGATCGGCTATGTAACGATGTGCAACAGCAGGTCGCACAGGTGCGCGCAGTCGAGCGCCATATTCTGCAAATTGCTGTTGATCGATGCGGCATGCCGCGCGAGAAGTTCGTCGAGTCGTTTCCGGGACGCGAAACTGATCTCGCGTGGACTGAAAGCACGGCGGCAGCGTCGCGCGAGTACGGCGCCGCCCTCGAACGTAGTCTGCCGGCGATTCAGGCTGAACAGCGGAAGCTTCTCGATATCGAAACGAAGGTCGGACTGCCGTTGCAGCAGTTGAAGAATATCAACCGGCAGATGATGGCGGCGGAGTCGAAGATGCGGCAGGCAAAGCGCGAGATGATCGAGGCCAACCTGCGCCTCGTGATCTCCATTGCGAAAAAATATGTGAACCGCGGCATGCACCTCCTGGATCTCATCCAGGAAGGAAATATCGGCCTGATGAAAGCCGTCGACAAATTCGAATACCGACGCGGCTGGAAATTTTCAACTTATGCGACCTGGTGGGTGCGGCAGGCAGTCACGCGTTCGCTTGCGGATCAGGCTCGCACGATCCGGATTCCTGTTCACATGATGGAGTCGATCAACAAGCTGAACCGGATTTCCCGTGAGATCCTGCAACAATCCGGACGCGAGGCTCATCCTGCGGTGTTGGCGCAGCACATGGAATTATCGGAAGAGAAGGTTCGCGCCATGTTGAAGATTGGGAGGCAGCCCTTATCGCTTGAGACGCCAGTGGGTGACGATGCTGATGCGACACTTGGCGATATGATCGAAGATCCGACGGCGACGTCGCCCGCCGATGCGGCCGTGCAGGCGAATCTGCGCGCCGCGATCAATACGGCGCTCGACGCATTGTCGCCGCGTGAAGCGAAGGTGTTGCGGATGCGTTTCGGGATCGATACCGCATCTGACTGTACGCTTGAGGAACTGGGCAAACAGTTTGACTTGACGCGCGAACGGATCCGGCAGATCGAAAGCAAGGCGATGCGAAAACTGACGCATCCGAACCGCACCGCCAAGCTACGACCATTTCTCGACGATTAAGGCGCTGACGCGTGCATTGGAGGCTTGTGCCGTTTCGAAGGGGGCTTGAGCAGTCAATTGTCGACCGGATAGTTGCGGTCCGATACCTCTGGGTCAGGGCGGGCCCGATGCGCGTCGGGCTCCGCGGGACAGTGGGTCATCGTCCGCTAGCGCCGACTCACAACAGGACTGCCTGCTGCAAAAGTTCCAGAGCCTCCAATTCGTCCAGCCGTCCTGTGCGCGCCTTTCCTGCCAACGTCTTGATCAATGCTTCCGCGATTGGTGCGATGCCGTGGAGATTTTCCAGGCTGGTGACCGAAGCGGGGAGTGGGACGAGGTTTTGCTGGGAGATTGCGGCGGGCTCAAGTGCCTCAGGGGTTGCCGATATGACTGTAGGCAGCTCGCCGTCATTTCCTTCAGAAGAGCGACCGGCGGCCTCGGCATGCGCATCGCTTGATCATGCGGACCGACGACGATTGCCGTGTTCTCATCTGCGACGTCCGCTGAAGCTGGCGAGACATTTTCCGGCTCGACCGGGACGCCCGTCCGCGTGCGTCGCGTGTGCGCCTTCGGATATGCGGGTTTGCCTGGCGCACCTTTCTTCGTCGCAGGCTCGACCGACTCCTGTTGTGCAACGGATCCCCGACTGCGCGAAGCAGGGGTCAGCAAACGTAACACCGACTCGGGAATTTCCATTTCCGAGCGCGGTGTGTCCAGCCAGCCAGTCGGCAAACCAAGACGCTCCGTGAAACGGTTCGCCTCGGCATCGTCCATGCGCTTCTTGCCATATAGCCGATGGGCGGTATTGGACTTAGTCATCGACATGACGACACCGAGGCGCGCCTTGGAGCCGTTGCGACCCGTGAGAACCTGGAGGTTCTGCCGTCGAATGTTTTCAAGCGTGGCGCTGTCGTTTAACGCCAGCGGTTGCTGCCGGGTCGCTTGAGAAGAGGCTCTGGGTTTCGATGATGAGCGTTTTCCTGCCGCATGGGCGCCTGTCAGTCTGGTCAACTGGCCTCGACTCTTTTTGACGGTCACCGGCGACCCGCCCGTTGCTTTCTTTGGCATTTCCGTTTCCTCGGACAGGTTGTCTGCAAGAATGGATTGTTGGCCGCCGTTCGGGGCGGAAGCCGGTATGCGCGTTTGAGACGCAACCTCGGGCTCGCTGTCTGTTTTGATAAAGTCGAGCGGTGACTTCAGACGGGCGATGGTTTCGGGCGCGAGGGCAGGATGGGGCTGGTCAAAGAAACCATGCGGCAGTCCAAGCGTGGTTTCCATATGAAAAGCGGTCTCGGGCGTGAATCTTTCACCCTTCATCAATTCAGCAACTCGCGTCATGTTCGAGTCGAGTCCGAGCGCGATATTCTCTGCACCCACCGCATCGACGAGAAACTGGAACGACCGTGTTTTGAAGATTGACGCAGTCTGAGTGGAGTCTCGAGGAGGCGCCTTCAAGTAGGGTTGTCCCGGCCGGTTGGACGGAGACGTTTTCGCGTGGCGAGGTTGGCGTTGTCCGCTGTCCCGAGGTCCCGCAAATCGTCCGCGCCCCCGGCGGGTCAGAATTCAATCGGCGTTGACACTTTGCCCTCCAGGCGCTCCTGTACATATTGACGCAGCCGTGCATTAGTCGCCAGCTTCGCTGGCTTTGGTCGTTTAGCGAACCGTTCCGCCTTCCACTGCGCGACCGAAGCACGATACTCGAGGCACCCACCACGGGTCGCCGCATTGCGCGTGAGTTCCCGCGAAACGGTTGATGGATTGCGTCCGATACGGCGGGCGATCTCGCGCACCCCGAGGCCCTGGGCAGAAAGCAATGCTATCTCTTCTCGCTCAGCGAACGACAAGTATCGACCCGCAATAGGTTTCGACATGAATAGTGGCATGCCGCCACGATAGCGGAACCAGCGCGAGCCTACCGCTTGAGATGCGCCTACCGCCTCCGCTGCTTTCTCGCTTGTAATGCCAGTCGCGATCTGGTGCCAAAACCGACGCTCGATCTCATGTCCAAGTGATGGCGCGCCCGGCGAGTACATCGCTCCTCGCCCCGTCAACCGATACACCTGCTTTACACTTCGTCCCATGCAACACCCCTCGATAGAAGGTGTTGCGACGACCGGTTGAATTCGCCCTGATTGTTACGGTACGACAGCATGGACGTCGCGTGCACATAGACGATCGGTCCAGCGTGATAGGGCCTTGGCCGATACGTCGTCATCGCTACCCGCAACGTCTCGCGCACCGTCCGTAGTGCCGGCGGCATCATCGCGTTGTGGCTATTTGGGCGGTGTGCCATGCGTCCATTGCGCATGCGCAAATAATCTACGACATTCGCGAGTCTGTCCTTCACGTAGTGCGTAAGTTGCGCCTTGGGGACGGCGCGCAGCCTGCGCCAGTGCCAGCCGAGGAAGTCACGGTTGTGCCGCAGCCAGGCCCGCCACGGGAGGCAACGCTCGTGCGCATAGGTATCGATCAGGCACAGCAATTCCATTTGCTCGCCGGCGCGGCTTAGCTGTTGCGCAATCTCGACCGCAATCAATCCGCCGAACGAGTAGCCCGCCACCGCGTAGGGTCCCGTCGGCTGCACGCTGCGCATCTGTCCGATGTAGCTGGCCGCGATTTCGTGAACGCGCCGTTGTGCCGGCTGCTCGCCGTCGAGGCCTCGTGCCTGCAGCCCGAACATCGGGCGCGGCGTCTGCATCGCCGCGATGAGCGCCGAGCATTCCATGACGGTGCCGCTCACCCCGTGTACCAGGAAGAGCGGTGTACCCGTGCCTGCTCGTATCGGTACGACCGTCGGCGAAGATTGCGGCACTCCGGGCTCGTCGATTGCCGCGGCGAGGCGCGCAATGGTCGGTGCGATGAATAGTGTCGCGAGCGGCAGCGTGCGCCCCGTCGACTCATTCACACTGGCAAGTAATCTCGCCGCCAGCAACGAATTGCCACCTAGTTGGAAGAAGTTGTCGTCGCGACCGATCGGAGCTATGTCGAACAGTCTTTCCCAATGCGACTGCAAGTGCCGTTCGAGATCCTCCCGGGACTGGCCCACCGGCGCCAGTTCGCGCGTTGCCGAGTTCAGCGCCGGGTGACGCCGAATCGCGTCCAGACACTCGGGATTGCGCAGCGCCGCCGTGTGGCGCACCGGCAGGCCGCTGATCGCGTTGCGTGCGGCCGCTTCCGACGGCTTGCCATTGTGCGTAACCGGCAACGCATCGACGGCGATGATGCGGTCGGGCACGTGCGCCGGAGATGTGCGACGTGCAAGGTCGCGGCGCACACGGGCGGCCAGCGCTGCGTTCAGCTGGAAGCCTTCGCGCAGCACGAGCATCAACACCGTACGCTGATCCGTTGGGGCTGCGTTCGAAGAGCCAGCCGTCATATTGCGCAACGACTGCTGAACGACCATCGCGTCGCGGATTTCCTCGATGTCATCCAGTACGCGATAGATCTCGACCGGCCCGACGTTGAAGCCGCGCACGTTCAGGACGCCATCGGTGCGGCCATGCAGTCTCGCAGTGCCTTGCGGCGAAAACTCGATCAGATCGCCGTGAGTCCAGACGCCCGGATTGCTCGCGAAATAGGCGGCGTGAAAGACGGTGCCGTCCGTGTCGCCGAAGAAGCCGAGTGGACGTGACGGACACGGGTTCGCGCACACCAGTTCGCCGATCCCGTCGACGGACTCGCCCTGCGAGCGGGCCTGAACGTCAAGCGCAAGACTCTTGCATTGGGCTTCGCCTGCGTAGACCGGCAGGTTGGGATTGCCTAGCACAAAGCAGCCGATGATGTCCGTGCCGCCCGAAATCGACTGCAAAGGCAGCGGCTTCACGTGATCACGCACCTAGGTGAACTGTGGGTCGAACAGCACTGCGGCCGTCGACATCATCGCGCGCAGGGCGCTTAGATTGAACTGCCGCCCTGGCATCAGCCCAGCGTCTTCGCTCATCTTCAGATAAGCGGCACTTGTGCCGAACACCGTGGCGCGCTCGTCGGCAACGAGGCGCCATAGCGTATCGACCGTCGAGATCGGGCCATCATAGGTGACGATTTCGACGCCGGACGCAAGCGCCGACAACTGCCAGTTCCACATCATCCATGCGCAGGTGGTATGGAAGTACATCCGGTCGCCGGGCCGCAGATCGCTATGCAGCCGATGCTCCTTCAGGTGTTCCAGCAAAGTGCCGCCCGCACCGTGCACGATGCACTTGGGCTTCCCGGTGGTGCCCGACGAGAACATGACAAAAAGCGGGTGGTTAAACGGGAAGCGCCGCCATTCGAACGATGCGGCGTCGCTGTGCTCGACCAGTTTATCGAGCGAATAGATTCGTTGCTTGACCGCATCTGGTAGGGCGCCATCGTCGAGACGGACAATACATTCCAGCGACGGCAAAGCAGCCGCCAGCTCGCCGATCTTGGTCGCGACCGGTACGCCCGTGTCGAAAGTCTGCGCCGCTGCGTGCGCGAACAGCAGGCGCGGCGAGAGCGGTGTGAAACGATCGAGGAGCGTCTCGACACCCATCTCCGGTGCAGCCGTCGACAGCGTTGCACCGAGCGCGGTGACCGCCAGCGCAGTGACGACCGCTTCAGCGTCGTTGCGCATCACACACACTACGCGATCCCCTTGGCGCAGTCCCAATTCCGTGAGTGCATGCGCGAGACGCGATACGCGATCGCGCAGCTCACCGCGAGTCAGATGCACTCGCCGGCCATCGGCGTGACAGGCTGTCAGCGCAGGTGCCTCGGCCCTTGCTACCGACAAGCTCAAGAGGTTGTCGGCGTAATTCAGTTCGAGTTCCGGGAAGAACTGTGCGTGCTCGCATTCGTCGCCGACGCACACGGGTTCGAGACTGCCGGACCAGTCAAGACCTTCAGACCATTGCACGAAGACTTGCCAGAACGTTCGATATGCCCGTCCCGAGAAATCGTGCAGCGTTTCGTAGCTGTCGAAGATCTGGCCCGTGTGCGCCTGCAAGGCTGCGGTGAACGCGGTCATTTGAGAAGTGGCGGCGCACTCGGGGGTATTGGTGAAAATGGGGGCGCGTTCCGGGATTGCACCGGGGTTAGGCGACGCACAGGGCAATTGCAGGCGATCCATATTTCCTCCATGCAAATGCAGAAAGAGGCGGATTTAAGATGCCCGTTTATAGTCAAATTAATGCTATTGAGCCGCCTTCTTTTTCTATTTGCGAAAACGTACTTTTAGAAGTGTTTATTGGGCACCTGAACTTTGATGAAAGCACTGTAACCTGGCACGCCGGAGAACGATGCTAAAAGGTAAATTTGCCAACGCTTTTCGCGTACGTGTTGCTTCAGATCAATTTTCCCGTACGCTCTCAAACGGGCAAGCACGCGGGAAAATGCGCCGGCCATCTGAACCCAATTGATCCCTTTAGCATGGAGGCCCGGATGCAGCGGCTCATAGAAGGTGACGATCACAGGGAGGTGGCGAGGCCAATCCAAAGGCGTCTCAATTGCCCAAAGATAGCGCTGTATGACCATCCCCCCGATTGGGACGCGGTGTAAGCGGGTGTCAACGGGAGATGAAGTGGTGACACAACTGGCTCAAGCACGCGACGAGTCTTGTCCAATTCAATTTTCGGCGCTTGCGCCGCTTCCAGTACGCGAGGTCGAGCGTACTCGCCAAATCTGTCAGCAAACGAATCTGTATTATCCACCGACGAGATCCTTGGATTAACCTAAAAACCGCAGGTAAAAATTCGTTATCCATCACCTTGCGTTTTCCCGGACGGAACGGGTCTAAACTTTGACTTAATGAAACAATGGATGCATCCAATGCGTCGTTGCAGTGAGGAAGACCGATTATGATCGCGTTGGAATAATCTTTGAACTGTTGCTATTATATTGGGTCGTTACGTTATTGACTTTGGCCTGACCCACGAAGAGTTCCTGAGGTGTTAGTGATATCAAAGTCAACTACATGTTCGCGCAGACATCGGCAGGGTGGAGCTTGCCAGAGTGACGAAGAGCGCGGGCTTTCACCAAGGCCAAGGAGGAATTTAGCCAGCTACCTCAAGGACTGATATGACTTTCCGTGTCAATCGCGATCGGTTCTCGGTCTGGGTACATCTGAATTTCCTGAGGGCGACGTAGCAGTACGTCTCGACGGTGGGTCACACTGATATCCGCGGGTTGGTTACCGC
>NZ_JBKGUA010000093.1:0-13626 GCF_046543485.1 Paraburkholderia sp. EG304
CGTCCTGGAGCCGGAACTCGACCAGAACTGACAAGGAAATCTACAATCGACACCGCGCAACGCCCAACCCCGCCGAATCGGTCACGTTCCCGAAATCGGCGGTCACGTTCGCCGAAATCCGCAGTCGTTTACCAAAGGCATCGAGAATCGCCGCGAGCGGTACGTAAACAAGCGCACCGAGTCGGCAGTCTCGAGTTGCTCGAGCGTGGCGCCCTCCGGCGGACACGCCAAAGTCGGCACCCAGTAGAGGGCCTCGCCGCTAATGGCAAGTGGCTCACGACTTGTCGCAACGACGCGGATATCGGAATTGGCTGCGGTCAAAGCAACGGCGATCGCGGCCGCTACGTCGATGAGATGCTCGCAGTTGTCCAGGACCAGCAGGCAGCGCGTCCCCTTCAGCGCGCCGACCAGTTGATCAACCGAAACCGCGGTGCCGCGAGCGGTGTCGGAAAACGCAGAAAGCAGTGCTTCCCTCGCCTGTCTCTCGGTCGAAATGGATGACAGCGAGATGAAGCGGACGACCTCGAAACGATCGCCAAGGCCTCGACAAAGTTCGACAGCGAGACTGGTCTTCCCGATTCCGCCCGCGCCTACTAGCGTCACGACTTGTCGTGAGGCCATCAGATCGACAACGTGCGTAATCGCCGTCTCTCGCCCAAACAGCGTGTCGACGTACGGCAATTCCTGGTGCGTGGCGCGTCGGGTTCTTCCAGGAGCGTGGATGGGTCGAGCGAGCAGGATATAGCCCCGTCCGGGGATCGTCTGTATCAGCGATCGCTCCGTTCCGAGCGCGCGACGCAACGACATCACGTGCACCTGCAGCGTGTTCTCTTCAACATCGCGATCTCGCCAGACCTGTTTGGCAAGATCCTGCTTGGTCACCAATGACCCTCGGTGTTCGATCAATACAGCGAGAATCGCATAGGCGCGGCGGCCCAGCGACACGCGCTCATTGTCGCGTGTGACCGTTCTTTGTTCGAGATTGACTTCCAATGGACCGACTTGCTCCACGGGCGATCGCCGTTCCGACGGGCGATGCGATGCGTCAGTATCACTACCTGGAACTACGTTCAATCGTCAATGCTCCCACGTCCACGATAACGCCGAGGTGAGGATCTCGCGCGGGAACTTCCCAACGTGCCGGACGATGTCCTCGACTTGGGGAATTATATCGTCATCAGTGCGGCTTGACGGGCTAAGCGCGGAGCGTTTGCCAGGAACATGTCAAAGGCCGTTGTCTAGCGAAATGATGAAACGCCTCGACACCAACGCACCGTTGGCGTCGATCAGAAGTTCGAGCAAGTCGTAGGCGCGATCGCTGAGTTTTACCGGTACGCCTGAACGCAAAACGACACGCGACGCACGTATGACTTCAAGATCACCAATTTTCATCAGAGTAGCGACAGTCTTTCAGCTCGACCTGTCGCCGGCAGAGGGAAATTCACTCGTTCGGATGCTTGGGATCCCAGAGCTTGATGCGCTTCGACTTCTCATACGCTTTACCCTTCGGGTAGCCGACGAGTTCCATTTCAGAGCCCCAAGGCGAGCGGAAATGCACCCATGTCTCGCCTGCAGTGTCACCGCTCTCCATCTTCATGGGTTCGCCAAAGACCGTAATGCCTCGAGATTTGAGGTAGGCCGCACCAGCTTGCACGTCGTCAGTGTAAAAGGCGATATGAGATGCACCCAGATCTTCGTTGTTCGGGATCAGTGTGCTTCCCGTCGAGTTCTTGTATTCGAACAACTCGATGTTTGAACCCGTCCCGCAACGCAACATGGCGATCGAAACGCTATCGGCTCGCGCGGCGACTTGGTGGGTGCGATCCTCGGACAACGAGCTGGTCAGCTTGAACGGTCCAATGAGCGTGACAGGCTTGCATCCGAATGTCGTTGAGAGGAATGCCCCTGCCTCTGCGAGATTGGGGACATTGATGCCGACGTGGTCAACGCCGGCGGTCTTGATCGCCGGGGTTTGAGCCGACGCGGTCGCACTCAAAACGAGTGCCGAGAGCAGTGCAGCGATGGATTTCATGATGATTCGGTCAGGTGTGGAGAGTTAGTTTTTGTTGAGGAATACGCGCAGGCTGGCGAGCTTGCCGTCATGAATGGAGAAAATGTCTTCGCCCCGAACGAGATTCGGATTGTCTTTAGGACCGTAGCCCCAGGTCACGCGACCGAGTCCGTGATTCCATGAGACAGGGTCCGGTGTGAACGCAAACCCCGCGTGTTCGGTTTGAACACGCTCGATGAGTCGGTTGACGTTCGCATAGCCCGAAGCGATCTCGGCGTAGTCGGACACAAAGATGTCGGGCGTGTAGACAGTCGGAAATTTGTCCACACGCATCGCCTTATCGCGCTCGTTCCAGATCTCGAAGTGGCGGTCGATCAAATGCTGAGCGACAACGATGTCTTGAGCGTCGTTGTTCATGGGGCGTACGTCCTGTGAATGAACCGTGGGCGCGGTCAGCGATGCGATCAGCCATGCGCCCACAAAGGCAAGTTTTTTCATGGAGCTGCGGTCGAAAGGTGTCGATAACGGCCTCGATATCGGATCGGAGGCCGTCGTCCGTGTTGATCAAACTTGTGCCATGCCGCCGTCGACGAACAGCTCGATGCCGTTGATGAAACTCGACGCGTCGGAGGCAAGGAAGGCAACGGCCTTGCCGACTTCTTCGGGCTCCCCGATGCGGCCTGCAGGTACTTGCGAGGCGAGTGCGTCGAACAGTCCTTGACGAGCCTCTTCAGGCACCAGGCCACCCAGACCCGGCGTGCGGATCGGGCCGGGGCTGACGACATTGACGCGGATGCCGCGATCCTTGAGGTCCAGTGTCCACGACCGTGCGAAGTTGCGAACCGCTGCCTTGCTTGCGCTGTACACGCTGAAGTTCGGCGTTCCCTTAACCGATGTCGTCGACGAGGTCAGGATGATCGATGCGCCGTCGACAAGCAGCGGAAGTGCCTTCTGAACAGTGAACAGGACGCCGCGCACGTTGGTGCCGAAGATGCGATCGAAATGCTCCTCGGTAATCGCACCCAGCGGAAGCATGTCACCGCCACCGGCGTTGGCGAACAAGATATCGAGCTTGCCGGCTTCCTTGGCGATCTGCGCATAGACCGCGTCGAGGTCGGCCATCACCGATGCGTCGGCGCGGATACCCGTCGCCGCAGTCCCGATCGCAGCAACGGCTGCATCCAGTTCACCTTGCCGACGACCCGTGATGAAGACGCGTGCGCCCTGTGCGGCGAGTTCCTGCGCAGCGCCGAGGCCGATGCCTGTCGTGCCGCCGGTAACGAGGGCGATCTTTCCGTTCAGTGGCTTGCTCATGAAATGCTCCGTTTCGTAAATTGAGGGTTGGTTTTCTGCCCGACATCGCTTTGTCGATGTGGGTGTCGTCCAGCTCGACACTCCGCTCGCCGCCGCGTTTCGCTTCAGGCATGGCGTCAATGTACCGGGCGGACATTCTTCGATAAATGGACAATAATGAAAATACTATGCACAATTGTGCACAATCAGAGGCATTACCAGGGGGTCACTTCGAATGGATCAGTTATTGGCGATGCGTGCCTTTGCGCGTGTCGTCGAGGCGGGTAGCTTTACGCGTGCGGCAGACTCGCTCAATCTGCCAAACGCGACCATGAGCAAGCTGGTCCGGGAGCTCGAGGCACATCTGGGCGTGCGGCTGCTACAGAGGACGACGCGACGTGTCACCGTGACGCCCGAGGGACAGGACTATTACGCGAAGGCGACGCGCGTCCTTCGTGACCTGGAAGACATGGATTCGTCGTTCAACTCGGCGAAATCACACCCGCGCGGTCATTTGCGCATCGACGTCGGCGGATCGACCGCGCGGGACGTGCTGATTCCATTGCTTCCCGACTTTATGGCGCGCTATCCCGACATCCGGATCGATCTCGGTGTGTCGGATCGATCGGTCGACCTTATTGAAGACAATGTCGACTGTGTGATTCGTGGCGGTCCGCTCGATAACTCATCGTTGATCGCGCGACATATCGGCGACGCGGCGATGGTCACCTGCGCGACGCCCGAATACCTGAAGCTCTATGGCGTGCCTGCCTATCCAGACGAATTGAAGAACGGACACCGCTTGATTGCTTACGTCTCGGCGCAGAACGGCCGGGCACTTCCATTCCGCTTCGCGCGGAACAACGAGAAAAGTGAGATCAAGGTTGACCATCGGATTGGCATCAACGAAAGCAACGCGCACCTTGCCGCTGCTGTTACAGGCATGGGCATCATTCAGACTTTTTCGTATTCAGCCAGAGCCGCGCTCGACGAAGGCACACTCGTGGAAATCCTGCGCAAGTGGCGCCCCCCACCGTACCCGTTTCATGTCGTGTATCCGCAGAATCGACACGTGACGCATCGACTCCGCGTGTTCATCGATTGGTTGCTGGAATGCTTTCCCGCACGTGTGAAGGGCAATTAGGGGGCGGTCCGTATTGCCCGACTACATCCGCTGCAACTGGACAGGAGAGCCGGGCTTGCCGTCGGTGACAGGCGGGATGACCAGATAGCGACGGTGCTCCGGCGCGCTCGTGCCTTGCGCCACGAGTTCGCGGATTTGCCCAATGGCATTGACGACTGCAGCGCCCGCGGGATTGGTCATGAAGTTCGAAAGAGGTTCGAGGGGACCGGATGCGTCTGCCTTGTCGGCCAGCGCCAAGACATAGGGGCGCTTCGGCTCGAGCCCTGACACGGCAGCCTGGAGAACTTGCAGCAGGCCTTGATCAAACAGTGAAACGCTCGTCGGGGGCGTGCCCGCTTGTGCCGCGCCGATGGCCGAGAGATAGACGTTGGCCACCTGCCCCGCTACCCCCAAACGACTGAAGGTTTTGCGTGCCGTCTCCTTCGGGAACCGAATTTGGAACATAGGCCACGGCTTGAGGTGCCTGCCCGATTGGAATGGTCGCGACAACCGTATTGGTGCGAGTATCGATGGCAGCCAGCGCGTCGGCGTTCTCAAGCCCGACGTAGACTCGCGTACCGTCTCCTGACGGCCAGACTCCGTGCGGAAGATTGCCCACGGGGATATCAGCAACTTGCTCGAAGTCATCGGTGCGGAAAACCTTGACGCGATTCAGGGCCCCGACAGTGACGTACGCGAGCATGCCATGCTCGTTGTGGACATGTTGACGTGGTTCGTGATCGGTCCCGTTTCCAGCGTCTTCAGCAACGCGAAGGGCGGCTGTGCGCTAAATGCCTGCGTCCTGCCGCTATCCTTGAGCGTGATCCAGACCTGCTTGTTGTCCGGGGATACCGCGATGTTGGGGCAGAAAGGACTCGACTGTTGAAGACGACCCACGATCTGATGCGATTTGACCTCGACCACATCGATTTCGGGGTTAAACGAGGAACACACAAAGCCATATTTTCTCGTGCTTGACCGTATTGGTTTCGGTGTCGATAAAGCTGACCGAATTCGAGCCGATCGATACCACCGCGAGCGTGCGGTGATCTGGCGAAAAGCCCATCCCGTGCACCAGAACCTGTCCGCGATACAGCGGGCCGAAATTCGTCGGTGCCGGCTGGCCCACTCGGACCACGCCCAGTAGCTTATTGTCTGTCGGATCGGTCACCGACACGGTGTTCGAGAACTGTTCGACCGCATAGACGCGATCGTGGTGGCTGACCGGAATGTCCGGGTCAGACAGGGAGCCTGGAGCCTGGCCGGCGTAGCAAACGTGCGCCGATGCGAGCAGTGCGGCGCAGATTATCGATGGGAGCGTGAGAAGCGGTTTCATTGCGCGTCCTTCGACATGTTCATATTCGTGTGGTCATGGGCCCGAGTCGTCCGAGTGGCAGAGGACGGCCCTGGCATCAGTTGATCAGGCGCAGGCTTCGGAGCGGGCAAGGGCTGGCCCAGAGCGAGCCGCATGGCGACGATCTCCTGTTGTTGCTCGACGATGATTTCCTGAGCGATGCGGCGAAGCCGCTCATCGTGCCCATGGCGCAATTCGGCTTGTGCCATGTCAATCGCGCCTTGATGGTGAGGCACCATCATTGCGACGAAGTCCTGATCGACGTCACCCGTCGGGTGAACGGACATGCCATTCATCATAGCCGTCATAGCCCGATCGTTTTCAGACAGAAAGGGGGCTTCTTGTTCGCTTGAAGCGACAGCTCCGGCAGCCTGCGCGGAAGGACTTGAGATGCAGACAACAAGAACGAAACCGAGCGCAAGGGTCACTCGGTGGAACCGGGGACATACTGAGAACATCGAGTCGCCTGTGTGGGTGCAGTCGCGGGAGGCAGCTCGCAGCGCGGCCGAAGCGTGAGTTCGAGCGCGCGAGCGGGCGATTGCGGGATTGCGGGATTGCGGGATTGCGGGATTGCGGGATTGCGGGATTGACATGGGCGCAAGCAGGCCCGTGCGATGGTCAGACGTCTTTGCTGAACGCACGTTGAGCAGCGACGGTGTCGAGCGACTCGCGCAGCAGTTTGATTTTTCCGTTTTCGGCGACGAGGCGTCCGGCGTACATCTGCCGATACGTCTTGCCAGTGGTCACGACGCGCGCCTCCACCTCATACTCGCCAAACGCCTGGTCCGGCGTATCGATCAGGATGTTCGCGTTCTTGAAGGCGAAGTCCGGCACCGCCGCGAGTAGCGACGCGATGAATGTTTCGATGGCAGCTGGACCCTGTGCACCGGTTTTAGGGTTGATGCTCGCGAGATACGGAAGCTCGAGCACGCCATCGTCGGCGAAGAGCGCGGCGGCCGCTTTGGGGTCGCGGATGGAGTCAAGATAGGTGGTGAGAAGCTCTGACGCTGATTTCATTGGAACCTCGGTAGGTGGTGAGAAGAAAAAACGTGCGATGACAGCAGGCAGGCGTGATGGCTTCGACTCGCGTTCGATCGTCCCGATCGGCCGGTGAGGGATCTGTGCCGATCCGACGTCCGTTCGACCTCAGATTCGAGGCCGGCGCGAACGCCGCTTCGGACGTTCGTGAATGAGGTCATCGCCATGACTGACGGCGCCGGCCAGCGCGCTCGCCAGAATCATGGCCTGGGCATTGAGCGGAGGAGGCGTGATCGGGATGGGCCGATAGATGGCCTCTCCGACGCCCACTGACTCGCCAGTCAGCGCGCACTCCCCTTGACGTCGGGCGACGCCCAGGCGCCAGATCTGATCGTTGTAGTGGCACATCGTCGCATCGCGCCACGAAATCGCCACGGTGTGATCGCTCAGGCGATCGAGCACATTGACGATGCGTGCCGCGCGTGTTCCGTCGTCAATCCGGGCCCTGCACACGCCCCCCGGTGCGCGGAAATCAACACGAATGCGGCGTTCGGCGCAGGTCGCCGAAAGGAGTGTCGTCGCGGCAGTCACGGATTTCGCCAGCAACAGATTGCGGACAATGCCCAGCCAAGGATCGTTGCCTCTGGTATCGCGCATCACGCGGATTCCTGGTCGTGTCTTGCAGGTCAGATTAAATTGCGCCTGGCGCCGCGTTCGGGACGTCGCAATGAGCAGAACGCGAGCCGGCTTCGAAAAGGGTCATCTGCATTGACGACGAGGCGGTCGCCGCCTCGTCCATCACTGCAGTCTCCAGATGCTCGAGTCTCGCGCCCATATATTGGGTCGTTATCGTCGGCGGAACCTGACGAAGGAGACTTCGGCGATGCGAATTGTTCTCGGGATCCGGTCCATCAGTCCTTGATGAACTATTAAAGAATCTGAAATCTGTCTTTGAACAGGCTGCGGCCCCGACAAATCGTTTTTTTGGCCGGTACAATTCGTCAATTGACCGGGTCGATTCCTCGCGGTTGGGATCGGGGCGGGTGCACAGCGTGTTGCGGGTCGCGGTCCTGAGGCACGACGAACGCCGTTTCCCGTGAAGGAAAGGGTCCAGCGAGGGTGAGATGAAATTCGGCGAAATCGAGGTGCTGCGCGAGTCCCGCGAGGTCTTACGCTCGGGCTCACCCGTTAAAATCAGTAGTCGTGCCTTTGATTTGCTCGAGATGCTGATCGACGCCCACGGCGCTCTTGTTTCGAACGAAGCCATCATGGCCAAGGTCTGGCCGACGACGATCGTCGAAGAAAACAACATTCAGGTTCAGATCTGTGCGCTCCGAAAGTTGTTCGGTCGCCACAAGGGGCTCATCAAGAATGTGTTTGGCCGTGGCTATCGCCTGGTGCGGCCGGGCGACGCGTCGGCAGTTATTGCGCCCGTGAACCCTTTAGTGAGCACCGCTTCGATTGATTTGGCGATGTACAAGCCGCCACTCTATCTTGACGAGTTCTTCGGACGCGAAGCGCTCCTGGGTCAGTTGATCATTCGAGTGCAGGAGCGCCGACCGTTACTCACTGTTGTTGGTCCGGCGGGATGCGGAAAGTCACGGCTGGCGCTGGAAGCCGCAAGACGACTGGAGCAACATGGCGCGGTTCGCACCCTCTATCTGTCGATGGCAAGCGGTGCCGCCGCTACCGATGCCTTCGGTCACATTGAACAATTGTTGATTCAGACGGCCGGGTCGACCGATGGTCCATCACCGGGGCAGCACACGCTCGTTCTTGTCGACAATTGCGACCTCGTCGCAGAGCGCGTCGCGGAGTTCGTCAGTGCCATGCACGCTGCCGGGCGAGCGCTTTCTGTGATCGCAACCTCGCGAGCGCCATTGAGACTTTCCATGGAGGACGTTGTCTACGTGGAACCGTTTCGAGTCGATTGTGACGAGCGCGACCTCAGTACCGCCATCGACATGTTTGTGGCGCGAGCGTCTGATGTGCGCGCATCCACCTTTACCGACGACGGCTTGATTCCCTATCTCAGGGAGATGGTGCAAGAGGTAGACGGTCTGCCGCTAGGAATCGAGTTTGTCGCGCGTCAAACTGCGTTGCTGGGTGTTGATTCTGTACGGGCGCTATTCGAGCGCGATATCGAGTTACCCAAGCGAGTCATCAGGCACATGGGAGATGCCCGACACGAGTCGCTGACCTCAGCGCTATCGTGGACCTGGAACCATCTGCCGAGTGACCAACAGAAGATCCTTAGTCATTTCGCCAGCAGTCGGCAACATGCATCGCTAAAGGACCTGAGCACCATCGCTCGCACGGTTGGACTTTCTGAAGAGGCCTCCTTCGAGGCACTGAGTGGCGTGATTGATAGCGCGTTCGTTTTTCGAAACTTCGAAGGCTCGCGCGCCGCTTACCGAATGCCCAACACGGTTCGCCGCTTTTTGCGCGCCCTCGATTCGAGCGACAACACGCACGCCGCGCAGTAACTCAGCAGTCAGTGAAGTTCCAGCATGTCCTTGAAAGCCCAGTCGATAGAGAGCCAGAAGTTGATTTCAACGAGCGATCACGTGGAATCGTTTCGCTTGTCCGTAAATCGATCCGCCGTGGAGACGGCTGGGCCGCCGGAAATGAATCTCGAACGACGTACGGTGACGCGGAATGATGTTCGAGTGCCACTCGGAAATCGCGCGTACGCGGTTCTCAATGTGCTGATCGCGCGCAGAGGATCTCTGGTCCCCAAGAACGCGATTTAACGGCGGACAATTGCGATATGCGCGTCATCGCGACAGGTCGTGAACCGCTTGAGATCAGCGGTGATACGAGCTTGATTCGGCAGATTGTGCTGCGCGCTTCTTGCGGCAAAACCAGATCAGTGAAGAAATCCACAGCACCGTATGGAACGCGATCGCCATCCACACGACCCTTGGGCTCCCGGAACGTATGGAAGCCACTTCGCGGCTGATTGCCCACGCCTTACGGATGGACCTTTTCGGAGATGGGATTGGTGTTCTGACGAGGTCAGAAAGGACAGAAATAGTGGATGCATTTCCGCGCGGCGAAAGCTTTGCGCGTGACTATCTCGAAGCTGTCGGACGTAGCATGCTTCATCGACCCTAACCCGTACACAGTACGGCAGGCGCGGACATTCTCGAGCGGTTAGACGAACGCTTTCGGCGATCGAATCACTGCGGCCGCATACTTGGCGCGCGTTGGGATAGAGACGTGGGTTAGCGACGGAGAACGTGCAGGGGGTGGATTCCCGCAGCTTCTCTCACTGCAACCTGCGCATCGGCGACAAGGCTCCTTAAGAACTCTGCATGCAGTCGGTCGGCAACTGTGCGTTCCCCATTCGCCTCCATGCAATCGAGTGCATAGGCGCGTGTGCTATCCGACAGGCGATATCGCCTCGCGCAGGTTCGATCGATCGAAACCAGGGACTTTGACACGAGGCTTGCAAGCGAGTCGTCTCCTGAGAGGTCAAGCCGAAGCCTGTCGCAATCGACCATGCGCCCTCCAGTGAGAATCCGTCTACAAATACCCCCATCACGCGGAAGAGCAACTGCTCGTTTGTCGAAAGCAGTCGGTAACTCCAGTCAAAGACGGCCTTGAGCGCCTGATGTCTCGGCAGTGCGTCGCGAGATCCGCCAGTGAGGATCGAAAACCTTCTGTCGAGGTTGGACTTGATGGCCTCCAGCCCCAGGCTGGCCGTTCGCGATGCTGCGAGTTCGATCGCCAGAGGCATTCCATCGAGCCGCCGGCATATGTCCGCGACCGTCGATAGCGTCGCTTCGTGGTTGGCCAAGGGCATTGAAAAACGCTGCGAGCGATAGGCGACCAGGCGGACCGAATCCGATGTCTCAACTTGCTCGCGGCTAGCGCCCTCTGGCGGACACGCTAACGTTGGAACCCAATAGAGCATCTCGCTGCTGTGACGATGCATATTCCGCGGACAGCCCCATGCAGGAAAAGTGTGCCGCTACTGACAACGTGTCCGCGGCGACAGAAATGGATTCCTGGCGTGCCAGAAGCGAGCCGAACAGAAAGATGCGCCATGTGTGGTGATAGAGCACCTCGGGCAGACATGTGCGAGCCATCATCGCTGCATCAGCGGCGAGACGGGTTGTCGGGATCTGTATTCCGGCGATCGTCCGATTCACGCCGGTTCGATGCCGAAGGTGTTGTTGGTCCATCGGTCTGGTCCTTTTCGTACCTGAGCCTTGCAGGGGGCGTCTCCAGCGTGTCCGTCTTGCCGGTCTCTTAATGGGTGCGCGTGACGCGCATCGTCGAATGGAACGAAGGCGCGCCTCCGGCGCCAATTTTCTTGCCAGCGTCTCGAGGCGACACATTACGCCGAGTGCCGATCGCTTTCCCCCTCTAGATTCTTAAATTCTATGGATCCGTCTGAGCCAAGGTCCTGATCGAATCGCTCGCGCAGGAGGCCTTTTAAGACTTAGGCCCGCGATAGCAGAAGATTTAATAAGTCGAATATATATTCGCGCGCCAGAAATGATTACCGTCTCGCCTATCGATTTTTTCTAAGGGAGTTAAGGATGAGCAATCGATTGGCGGGAAAAGTGGCACTCGTGACGGGCGGAACGAGCGGCATCGGTTTGGCCACGGCAAAGGAACTCGCTCTCGAGGGAGCAACGGTATACATCACGGGGCGCCGCCTGGCAGAGTTGGACGCTGCCTGCGCCAACATCGGACATGGGGTTCGCGGGATCAAGGGTGACGTCACATCGAACAGTGACCTCGACGCGTTGATCGAGACCCTTCGATCCGCAGAAGGTCGGATCGACGTCCTCTTCGCCAATGCCGGCGGCGGAACGATGGCGCCACTCGGACAGATCACGGAGGAGCATTTCGACGACACTTTCAATCGCAACGTGCGCGCGCTGGTGTTCACTGTTCAAAAGTCGTTGCCGCTGATGAGCGCAGGGGCTTCCATCATTTTGACAGGCTCCACTGCGGGCTCGTCCGGCACGCAAGCGTTCAGCATTTATAGCGCATCGAAAGCTGCGGTACGCAACCTCGCGCGCAGTTGGGTACTTGATCTGAAAGAACGTGGAATTCGCGTGAACGTCGTGAGCCCCGGTGCGACGAAGACCATCGGACTGGCCGAACTGGCTGGCGACTCAAAGGAAGCCCAGGAAGGCTTGCTGACTTACCTCGCCTCGCTGATTCCGATGGGTCGCCTTGCGGATCCGTCGGAGATCGGCAAGGTGGTGGTCTTTCTCGCATCCGATGATTCGAGTTTCGTCAACGGTGCCGAGATCTTTGCCGACGGTGGTCAGGCGCAGGTGTGAGCTGAGCATTGGCAATGACATAAAGCGCGAGTCTTTGCGTCCGATTTCGCTGGGTGTCCCTGTCGGTACCCAGATCAGTCGCCGCCTTACAAAAAACAATTATCACCGGGAAAAGTAGATGAACGATCAGTTTGACCAGCCATCGTTGGCGCGCCGCAAGGCTTTTCTGGCAGGCGCGGGCGCCGCCGTAGCGGCGGTTGGCGCGCCGTGCCTCGCTTCGGCGGAAGTGCATCAAGCCAGCGCGCACACTGCGGCACCTCATCAACATGGAATCGCTGACATGAACTACGTCACCACGAAGGACGGTACTCAGATCTTCTACAAAGACTGGGGCCCAAAGGATGCACAACCCATCGTGTTCCATCACGGTTGGCCGCTGTCATCGGACGACTGGGATACGCAGATGCTGTTCTTCGTGCAGCACGGCTATCGTGTCGTCGCACATGACCGGCGCGGTCACGGCCGTTCGTCACAAGTGTCCGAAGGCCACGACATGGACCACTATGCCGCGGACGCCTTTGCGGTTGTCGAAGCGCTCAACCTTCGCAACGCAGTGCATATCGGCCATTCGACCGGGGGCGGCGAAGTCGCGCGTTACGTCGCAAAGCACGGACAGCCTTCGGGACGCGTGGCCAAGGCGGTGCTGGTCAGCGCCGTTACGCCGCTGATGGTCAAGACCGACTCGAACCCCGAAGGTCTGCCGCTGAGCGTGTTCGACGGATTCCGCCAGGCGCTCGCGGCCAACCGCGCGCAATTCTTCGTCGATGTGCCGACCGGGCCTTTCTACGGCTTCAACCGTCCGGGCGCGACCGTACATCCGGGCGTGATCCAGAACTGGTGGCGTCAGGGAATGACGGGCAGCGCCAAGGCTCACTATGAGGGCATCAAGGCTTTCTCTGAAACCGACCAGACCGACGACCTCCGGGAGATTACGGTGCCGACTTTGGTACTGCACGGTGAAGACGACCAAATCGTCCCGATCGCAGACTCGGCACGCAAGTCGATCAAGCTGCTTAAGAACGGGACGCTCAAGACCTACCCCAGCTTTTCGCACGGCATGTTGACTGTCAATGCGGAAACGCTCAACGCAGATCTGCTGGCGTTTGTACGTGCCTGATTTGGGCCGTGCTTCGTTGATCGATCTCTGAGCAAACATTGCCGGTGGTGTTGGATAACACTGCCGGCTGAATGACTCATGTTGTCGAGCGGCCGGTCCGAATGCTGATTGAGACTGCTGCGTCGTCCGCGTTAGCCGGGCACCGATGGGAGCTTTGCGACGTGCATCTCGATACGCCGCTTCCATGTACGCCATAGAAATTCAACCGTGCGACCTTGCGAGTATCTCGGCGAGAGCAGTCCCAATCGAGTGCATCGAGGAGATCGGTCGATTCGGTGTTCGGTACGTTAGCGCTCGCTCGACCTCTCCGTCGACACTTAGGGCTACGCTGAACAAGCAGCTGAATTTGCGACGTGTCGGCGATGTAGAGGTGTTCAGGTCGTGAAGCCGACCGTCATCCTTTGGTTTTTGGCCCTTGCGGGCATTGCACGCGGGCGTTTTGCC
>NZ_JBKGUA010000094.1:0-12446 GCF_046543485.1 Paraburkholderia sp. EG304
GAGCAGGTATGCGCGTTCCTTTCAATGAGTGAAACAACCATCACCCTTCGTTTCAAGCCCAGCGGCACCGATGACTAGCGAGTTACTCGATGGACAAGAGTAACGTGTTTTCACACAGCCTCGACCCCTTGCCGACGGTCGAGCGGTCTGAGGCTATAGGGCGGGTACTGGAGTCGAGCGGCCGTTCAGCAAGCCGTCACTTCATTATTTGACGAAATTTGTAATCGACCTCACGCCTTCTCGGGATCCCCGAGATTGCGGCTCGTCCACTTGTTCTATCGTGCCAAGTAGTCCTGTTCGAGAGACTCGCATCTTCCTCGTCATGAGTTTGTCTCAGGCGGTCGGCATGGAGGCTATAACGCGCCTCGCCCCAGCGACGCGCGCGAGGAGACGCAGTAATACGTCCGCACGCGCCAGCTCGCCCGCGACGCAGATCGGCAAGTCGGGATCCTTCGCGGCGGTGCCGCTGGACCTGGTGGATAACGTGCGCAACAACATGTACCTTGTCTCCGAAGCGATCCGCCTGATGGAGAAGGCAAGTGCGTCCGCTTTCGCGCCGACGGCCCGCGCAGTAATCGACAACGACAAGAAGCAGCTCAATCACGCGACCAGGTTCATTCGGACGTGGGTGAAGGTGGCTGTGGCGATCGCGCTCTGCCTCGGCACGATGGTCGGTTGGAAGCGCGTCGTGGTGACGGTCGACGAGAAGACCGGCTGTATCCAACCTACGGGCAAGGCGCGTCGGCCGACGATGGTCGTGATACTGACCATCGGCGCCGCCGGTGCCTACGGCCTGCTGATGCCGATGACGCACGTGCTGTCGTCGGGCGTCGAGCCGGGACGATGGTAGCCAACGGCTCCGGGCAGCAGTGGCACGCCGTGCGCAGCTTGCTGGTTGCGTGGGTGCTGATGCAGCCCGTGTCGATCGCACTGACCGCCACGCTTTACTGGCGTTTCGGAAAGCTGTTCTGATCGGCGATGATCAGGTATTCGCCGGGCGGCCGGTCTTGACCGTTTCGAGCGCCTTGATGGCCGCGACGAGGCGCTTCTCGGGCGCGGCCTCCAGCATCGTGAGCGCGGCGCGCAACAGTTCGCTCTTCTTCACGCGCACGCCGTTGTCTTGGCACTTCTGCTTGAGCGTAGCGATTTTCGCGTAGTCCGACTTCGGCATCGTGAAGCTGTCGCGCACGACCTTTTCCTTCTTCACGCGCCTGGTTTTCGACTCCGGTGTCGCCTGATTCCTGGCGGCGCTGTCCTCCGCGGTCGTCTCTACGGCGGCCGTTTTAGCGGTTTCTTTCTTTGCGTTCTTCGGCGTCGTGGCCGGCGCTGCCACCTTTGTCCGTGCCTTGGCCTTGGGCGTGGCTAAAGCATTCGTTTGCGTCGTCTTGTCGGTCTTGCCCTCGGACTTTGCGAGTGCCTGCGCCTCGTCGGCGCTGCTCTTCGGGGTCGGCGTCTTGACCTCTGATGTGGTCATCGGTTCTCTCCTGTCGTGTAGATAAAACAGTATATACGGTTTATTGAACTGCGGACCGTTCGGGCCGACTTCGCAATCGAGAGCGCAAATGCCTTCCCTTTCAACGGGACAAGCGTCCGGCTGCACGTTTTCTTCCCCGAATGAGGGGTGACTCCCTGACATCACCGAGTTCCCGATTCCGGCTGGTTAGGTGTAAGCGGTTCACCATCGCCACCGACATTGCCGTGTACTTCTGCGACCCGGAACATCCCCTGAAACGCGGCTCGAATGAAAATACCAACGGCCTGCGGGGACAGTTAATTCCCGTAAGGCTTTGACCTGTCGGTCTACTCACAGGCCAAACTCAACGCCGTGGCACGAAGGCTGAACGAGCGCCCAAGGCAGACGCTGGATTTCGAAACACCGGCTGAACGATTCCATCGAACTCTTGCATCGACCGGTTGAATGCGCCGTTGCAGAACCGGCCTCGGAACGTCTGCTCGATGCAGACCGTCATCGCCTTTCGCGAAAACCCCACCTAGACGCGAACGCTATTGCTCAACTACTCTTTTGGATCCATCAAGCATTAACCGCACTCTGCCTCGTACTTTTCTGTAACTTCCTTTTATTTGCCAGCGATGCGTGAAGACACTTTCGAGCGTCGCGAATTTGCGCGCCGGGAATACGCGTTTGCTCGCCTGCGTGTGGCAACGGCCCGTCTTATGCGCGCAGATTCGTCTGCTGAAAGGGCCCGGGCTACGTGCTGGGTGATCGCCTGGGCAGGTGCGGTTGGTAATGTTCACTTTCATCGATTCGGCGAAGGCCGGGTCGGACACAAGCCGAGGCGGTAATCGTTCGCCTCGCCCCTGCGCGCTATGCGTGCGACAAGAATTCTCGGTAAGGGAGTGGCAGCCATGGACCAGCCCCGTATGAGCCTGACGGCCCCTCTCCTTGTCGCCGACTCGACACTATGGTTTTCGGCCTACGGCTTCGGCTGGGGATACAGCGCCTTCGCACTGCCATTTGAAGTTGCTTGCGAAGAGCTTGGCGCTCGCAATGAGACCGTACAGCAGGTGAGACTCGCGTTCGAGCTGAACAAACGCAGGATTCTAAAGACCGTGCAACGATATGGAGCAGCGTCTGCAACAGGCGAGCGCATAACGCTCTCGGTCGCAGATCTTCGGCGTGCGACGCCCGAATTCGACTACTTCGGAGCATAAGTGCCGACAGACGGCTATCGGCCGCACACGACCCTCTCCGGCCAGTCGGTCAATCGCGATGCCAAGGGCAGCTTTCGAGGCACAACAGCCATGTCTTACTGCGAGTCGGTCGGCAAATTCCTGACCATTGACGGTCCGCACCACGCGGCGCATTTACGCGGCACGCATTCGCAATGAGGCAGGCCCGGCCGGAGCAACAATCGACCGTCAGCAATGCGTTGGCATTTGATTGATTCTGTAGTGTGGACCGGTCAGCGTTCCCTAACAGTCACAGCGAGGGCCGCTGTCATTTCGTCGGCGCCGGCGGCCCCATCCAGTACTGCTGGTTCCACATCATATTGTTCATCATCTGCTGCTGCATGTTCAGGTACTGGTCGGTCATGTACTGGCGCTGCCGAAGCTGCTCGGGCGTGAGGTTGGAGTAGTAACCGCGCATATGCCCCCAGCCGCCTCCACAACAGCCCGGTCCTCCGCCACCCATCATTCCGGGCCCCATCATGCCGTAACCCATCATTCCAGGGCCCCATAAACCGTGCATCGCGGTCATGGCGCTTTGCATCGTGGCCCAGTGCTGCTGCATAAGGCGCTGCCGCTCCTGTGGGTCCTGCGTCTGACCAATCTGGTCCATCTGGGCCTGCATCGTTTTCATCTGCTCCTGAACCTGGGCCAGTTGCTTGTCGAATTCAGCGGTGTTGGGTGCCGGAGCTGGGGCGCTTTTCTTCGTCTGTGCGGTCTGTGCGGCCGTGGTGTCAGGCAATAGCTGGCCGCTGAAGGCAAGGCCAGCAACGACGGCAGCAATGAATTTATTCATGACAGGTCTCCTGACGTCGATAGATCGGCGAGTTACTTTGTTTACGTAATCGCATCATCGATCGTCGTGACCTCACCTCATTTGATATGGATCAGACCAGCATCAGTCAGGTAATACTCCGAGCACCGACAGACTCTCCCGGCCACCAAGATCACTCCGGCCACCGACGCAACGCACGTGACCTCCGCAGAGGTCCGGTGTCAAGGCGGAGCCGCCGTTCAATTGTCCCTGCGATAGCTCGGACGAACGGCCGCAACTGGCCCGTCTGCTGCCCGATGCGATCTGAATGCGCCGCAATGAGGTTACGCTTAAGAGCGTAGTGACGATTTTATTTCGCTTGCGTCAGGCCCATGCTGAGTTTGGGTTGCGACGCTATCGACGGGACACGAGTCTCGAGTTGACAGTTTTATCGTCGCAACGGTGACAAACTTAATACGGTCTACGGTAGGCGACCGAGAGGGCCGTCTGGTGCTTCAGGTTGCCTGTGGCGGCGATGAGCCGCCGTACTTCATCGGGGCTGAGCACGACCGGCAGCGTACGGGCACGCGCACGGGCTGCATGCGGGCCATCAGTTCGGGCTCGTGGAGCGTGATCTCGAAGAAGAACTTCAACCCGGTGATCGCGGCGTTCAGTGACACCGGCGACGTGCCATGATCAACCAGATGCAGCTGGTAGGTTCGCAGATCCTCGACGGTGGCGGTATCAGGCGAGCGCCCGAGGTATCGGGCGAACTCGCGCACGATGCGCAGATAGTTGGCTTGCGTCTTGGGGGAAAGCTGGCGCATGCGCATGTCGTCGATCATGCGCTGGCGCAACGGGCTGACGGTCGCTTGGGAGGAGGTCATGATGCGGCTCCTGTTGATGAACGAGGCGGATTGCCTCATTCGCCAACATAAAACCGCGCGACCGGCGCCTCCCTGACCTCCAGCGTCGGACCGGAGCCCCCTACCGCGCGAGCGGTTTCGTTCTCCGACCCGTTTCCGCCCCTGAGCTAGTCTCCGCGAACGTCACCAACGTGCTCCGAAGCGGCCACACGCTGTGCGGTCGGCGTCCCTGGAGGCGGCCTATTAGTGTTCGCTCTCGCTCATACTGACGAAGGATCAGGTCGTACATAGTCGACGAACCGGTTGTCGATCCATACGCGACTCTCGGTGGCTGTTGTGTGTGTGTTGTTGTTGTCCGCAAGACATCAGATGTTATGTCAATCCGTTCGATTGCCACGAAAAAATGCTAGGGGCGAAATCGAGTCACCCAGCGAATGCAGGCCGAGTTTTTGCGGTGGCCACTGCTGTCCCACCGGCACCGGTCAACCGGCGAGCGTCCGCAAATCGAGCAGGACTAGTTGGCTGTGCTCGATCGTGATGCTAGCCAAACGAATCCGTCGACCAACTGAGTGCGCCGTTTAATCAAGCACTGATGCAACTCGGGAAATAGTGCAGTCGTTCGCGTCACTGATCGGCCGTCGTCGGCCTCGCCCACACACGAACCCACGTGCCACCTTAAGGCTGATGCCATGATTGTCACAGGTCCAGGTGCGGCTTTCGGCACCCGTCTCTAGACGATTTTTTGAAAATTGTACGAGCGTCGTATTGTCAACGTAATGGAAAGCAGTAGCGCGTCACGTTGTACCGTCCGACAAGCACCGTTTTCGTCCATTTCCATGCCACCGACGCCGAATCACGGCGTCGGGCCCCTTGGTTTGAACAATCAAAGCCTACTTGGCGTAAGAGCGATCCGGCGGAATCGTCATACATTCTGTCTGCTTTCTGCCAGCTTGCAACCTATCGTTCGTTATGAATTGCGGAATGATTAAATCGCCAGTTCGACCATGGCTCTTTAAAAGGACGGTGCTAATAGCCGTTCTCCCAGTGTCACGTATTTTTTTACTGTGGAGCGCGCCATGTCTGCATCTAGGAAGGGGATGGACAGTAATCCGGTGTCCGACGAGAACTGGCCGGCTCTCGAAGACCAGCTAAAGGCAGCGGGTGCCACGCCCGGCAGCGCGCTCGACGAGTTGATAAGAAGCAACCAGGATTTCTCTGTCCTCAAAGGTGAGCGGCCGCGTCCCGACCTGCCGCCCTGGCTGCGCGTCTACTGGCGCAAGGCGCACCCAAATTCCCACGCGTACCCGCTCACGATTCGGCGCGTGCACGGGTGGCTGCTGCACAACCCGGATCACCCAAAGCTCAGAAACCGGCCGTGAACACGTAGCCAATTCCGATTCCTGTTGAGCGCACTTCGCGCGGTAAAGGAGGAGCCATGTCGTACAACGTACGTGCGTCCGGCTCGCAGTCGTTCCCCGTCAGCGAATCCGACATCCGGGGCAATTTCAACAACACCCAGCAGGTCATCGGCGGCGCCAACCGGAACGTCGCTGCTGGTGGAGGACAACTTCAGTTCTATTCCGCAGACGGTGGCCTAACCTGGGCACAGACGTCGCTCGCGTTGTCGTCGGGCGACGATTTCCATAGCGACCCCTGCGTGGACTGGACCTCGGATGGCACCGCGTGGGCGCTGACCATCGGTTTCGACTCCGCACAAACGCACCTGCGCATTCGCGCGTTCAAGTCAACTGACGCCGGCGCGAGCTGGTCCGAGGACGGAATAGTTTCGGGAACGCAGACCGAGGCCGACAGGGAAACGATGCATGTCGACCACAGCCCGACATCAGGCTTCAAGGACACAATTTACGCGACCTGGCACGCGGGCAACGACGCGTTCCTCGGACGGCGCACCTCGGCAGGCTGGCAGACTCCGTTCAAGCTCACAGGCGCCGAGACCACGGGCGAGGCGATAGGCGGCGACGTCACGACGAACGCCAACGGCGAAGTGTTCGTATTCTGGCCAGACAACGGTGGCACGCAGAAACTCTTCGTGCGCAAGTCGACCGACGGCGGCGCATCGTTTGCGCCCCCTGTCCCGATTGCCACCGCGTTTGGGCTTGGATCGTTTGAACTGACGGTCCCGGCCGACGCGAGCCGCGGGATTCTCACATACGTGACGGCGGGGGCATTCCGGACGGCGACGAAGGACCTCGTCTACGCGGCCTGGACCGACCTTACGGGGGAGGCCGGATGCACGTCTTCGGCCAACATGCCTGGCACCGACAGCACCTCGACCTGCAAGACGCGCATCTGGTTCTCGCGCTCTACCGACGGCGGCACGACCTGGAGTGTGCCCGTGATGATCAACAATCATCCGTCGAAGAATGACCAGTTCAATCCGCGGCTGGCAGTCGACGACGCAACTGGCCAGGTTGCCATCATCTACTACGACACGGTAGCAGACCCCGGGCGCAAGAAGACCAATCTATGGCTGCAGATGTCGGCCGACGACGGTAGCACCTGGAGCACGGCGTCACGCGTCACCGATGCGGAGACCGACGAGACGGTCGATGGCGCCGATGTCAGTGGAAGCAGTGCGGAAGTGTTCGGCGATCAATATGGCGATTACAACGGTATCACTGGTCTGAACGGCGTGTTCGTTCCGTGCTGGACTGACCGCCGCAGCGGCGGTCGTGAGGAAATCTGGACCGCGCTCGTGCGCACCACGCGCGACTGCTTCTTCATCGTCCAGAAGAGCACATTCGGCGAAGACGAGGTCAACGCGATTCTCGGCCAGCCACCGGCTCCGGCGGTGGTCCCAGATTGCTTCTGGGTCGCCGTCGAAGGGTACAGCCCCGCCGATCTGGGGCTGAGCACAGGCAATCTGGGCAATCCGCCGATCAAGCCAGGCATCAACATCACACCTTCGGTGTCTGGCCTTTCCTTCGTCTGCACCGGCGTCACGCCGGAAGACCTCAGCCTTCCACCAACGCTGCAGCGGATGCGCTTTGCATTCGCTGCCGTGTGGACCGACTCGACCGCGTTCGGGTTTACGGGCGATTTCGAAGATGTGACACTCTCCGCCAGTTTCACCGCGCGCGGCAGCACCGTTACCGGCCAGGCGCAGCTCCGCCTGACGAAGCAAGCGGATCCGTACGTCCTGAACGGCGCGACGTCGTGGCTCAGCATTGATCTGCGCGTCTTTCAGATTACTGCCGGCGCTTCGCGCTTCGGCATTCAGGTGCCAGACACTGGCAACGCGAGAAGCGATGCGACGTCTTTCATCCAGCAGGTCACCGATGCGTTGACGAGCGGGCAGGGCTCGACCGGCGGCCAGACCTTTGAATTCGACCTGCCGCAGGACGAAGAGGCGCCCGAATCGATCATCGAACTGGCGCCCGACGACGCTAACGGCAAGCCGGTCTTTAACTTCGGGATCGCGCGTGTACGCCTGCGTGGTCTGACCGAGGACGCCAAGCATGTTCGCGCCTTCTTTCGTCTGTTTCAGGCGCAGACGACTTCGGCGGCGTTCGATCTCAACACGACGTATCGGCGATGGAGCGATGGCCTTCCGGCCGGGCGTACGGTGCCGCTGCCAGGGGTCCAGAAAGGTGAATACGTCACCGTGCCGTGCTTCGCCGAGCCGCGCGTCGACGCGACGAGCCAGGCCCTGACCGACCAGCACGACGACCACAACGTGCGCGACATTGCGGTTGATCCTTCGGGCGCAGAAGTCCAGGCGTTCTTCGGCTGTTGGCTCGACACCAACCAGCCATCCGCAGGTATTCTTCCGCAGTCACCCGATCCTTCGAACCTTGACGGCCCTTTCGGCGGCACGCTGCTTAGCCTAGAGCAGGTCATCATACGTAGCCTGCACCAGTGCCTGATCGCCGAGATCGCGTTTGATCCGATTGCCATCCCTTTCGGTGCAGACCCATCCACGTCAGACAAGCTGGCGCAGCGCAATCTCGCGTTCGGGCCGGTGCCGAATCCCGGCGTTCAGGTTGGCTCACGCAGGGTCCCGCAACCGTTCGAGCTTCGCGCGACCGCGCCGTCCATCATCGCGCTGGGCGGCCGCCAGGATGAACTTATGCTCGATTGGGGCGGCCTCCCAGTCGGCACCAAAGGACAAATATTCCTGCCCGAGATCGACGCCGACGACGTCATTCGAAGTTGCATCCAGGCCGCGCTTTTCAGATTGCCCGTCAAGATCGACGCTAACACGCTCGAGCTCAGTGCCACTGGGGGCGTGAGCTATATCCCGATTCCCGAAGCGACTGACAAGAACTTTACCGGCCTGGTGACAGTGGACCTGCCTCAGGGGATCCGCAAGGGACAGCAATTCGATGCGCTTGTCCGGCAGGTGACGACGACCAGCGCGCGGCGGCAGCCTCCTCCGCCTCCGCCTCCGCAGCTTGAGACAGCGCGCGCTTCACGACCTGCAGCCTTCGAACCAGGTGCTAGCAATGATCGTCTTGTCTGGCGCCGCGTGAACGGGAGCTTTCAGCTCCGCATCCCCGTGAGGACCAAGGATGTACTGCTCCTCCGGGAAGAGCGCCTTTACTCGATCCTGCAGTGGATCCGGGAGACGATCCCTGCCAATAGTCGCTGGTGGCGCGTGTTCGACCGATACGTGTCGCAGATCCGCGGGCGGGTTGCGGGGTTCGGCGCTGATCCAGGGAAGATTCCTCCGACGCCAGATGGCAATTTCGGACGGCCGCATCCGAAGCCTGGCCCGAGAGACGGCGAACACCGTCTCAGCTATGTCGGCAAGATCGTCGGCGTTTCGTACGATCAGTTCGGTGACTTCGAAGGCTTCCTGCTCCAGGTCGAGGACGCCATTCATAACCTGCACACGACCGAACACCGGATGGAAAGGCTCGCGTTGAAAGCGTGGCGCCGCCGCATCCGAGTGAAAGTCATTGTCGAAGCGCACAACCGGCACGCGCCAATGTCGCTGGTGTACCTGCGCGCGCCAGAGCCGTATCAGGATTAGGCCGCGCCGCTCTTTCCGAAGGCCCGACCCTCACAATCTCAGGAATCTCAGGAATAAGGCGCAGACCCACTCAATGTCGACGTAGCGGCGAATCAACAGATGAGCAGCGCCTGGCGCTCGACCAGCTCCTGTTGCCTCACCGATCGCCCCGTCGGCAAGCTTGCCTGGTTACGGCATCGCCGGGTGAGCCACGCGAAGTGGCCCTGTCTTGGCGAGACGCATGCGAACGGATCGCTCAAACGGAAATCACCGTCGAGCGTAGGTCAGTCTGCCGAATCATCGTCGTCGCTTTGCAAAATGGCGGCTCGTCGCTCGTCAACCGACGTTCGCCAACCGACTGAGACAGACCGCTTTTGGCCGACCAGAGCCGGATGACCAAGCGCGAAGATCATGTCGGGCGCGCGCTTCATGCGAAAGGCATAAGCCGACCCTGAGCGGTCACATATCCCGTATCGCCCGAAATGACCGTTCAGTGAGATCCAACGGTCACTCGCTTGACTCCGGCTTTCAAACGGTCAAGCTCATGGTTCTGCGACGGCGGCGAAAAACGGTGATCGCGAACAGTTGCTAACCGCGCTGGACACATGCGTCAGTCTCCGAGTCGTTAGTGATTTTTTTCACTCTCCTCCTCACGAGGCAGTGATACCGAAAACACCGTCTGCGTTTCGTCGGACCGCGCTTCAATCGCGCCGTGATGAGCTCTGGCGATTTCGCGGGCTATATACAAACCCAGCCCCAAGCTCGTTTCCGCGCCACTTGCCGTCGGGCGATCCGGGCCACGGGTCAGCGGATCGAAAATGCACTCGAGCGTCGCCTGCCCAATGGCAGGTCCCTGGTTTATGACGTCGATCCGCACCTGCGTAGTATCGCCAGTCGCGTCGACCGTGACCGGAGCATTCTTCGCCCCGTACTTGATTGCATTGAGAACAAGATTCTGAAGCAATTGCTGCAGGCGCTGGCCGTCCCAGGTACCCCGTAAATCTCCACTAACGTTGAGAAGGATCTGCTTGTCGGGATGAACGGCACGAAGTTCGTCCAGCTCTTCAGCCAGCACCTGGGTCAGATCGACGTTGCGGGGCATCACGTTGATGCCCAAGCCCAGTTTCGTCCTGTTGAAATCGGTCAGATCGTCGAGCAGCGCCTGCATTCGCGCTCCGCTCCGTATGAGACGGGCCGCGGCTTCCGATACCTTGCCCCCGGCATTGAGTGCCGCGAGATAAGCGGCGGTCATCTGAATCGCCTGCAGAGGGCTACGCATGTCGTGGCCGAGCATGCCAAGAAGAAGGTTTCGATCCTCCTCGATCTGTGCTGTGAAAAAGGAAACGGATTCGGCAAGCGCCTGGTCGATCGCTTCGCTGAAGCGGATGACGTCGTCCAGATCGGCCTCGCCGGGCTCGCAATCATCCTTCCACAGGCGAAGCACGCTTGCGCGCAGCGCGCGATACTCGGCGGCTATCTGGTTGACATTGAAGCCGGCCCGTGCTCTCAGAACAGCATGTGTTTGCGCGGCTGTTTCGGTCGCGTCAATCGGGGAAGGGGCTCGCCCCACGGATTTCTGGAACTGCGCTTCCCGGCTCTGCGAAGTTCGCAGATCCTTTGCGATGGCCAGGAGGATCTCCTGTGCATCGTCCCGCAACCCCGACGGCTGCATGTTCGCCGCCGCGGGCAGCAGTGTGGCGGCGAACGCCTCCCACTGCCTCAGGATCGGCTCTGCATTTTGCGAAATAAAATCAGCAAGCCGCATTGGACTCTCCCTCGACTGGAAGGACTGGCACAGAAAAACAGGCGGCGTCCCAAGTTACCCGGGCCGTCGCTACGGCCTGGCAGACGCACCAGGGCGGGAATAGCCCATGCTGGAAGCAACGAATATCGAGCCTACCAGAAGCGCTTGCGCGTATGAATCCGTTCCTTCCCACTGCGCGATGGACGTTGCGCACTCTCCCTCAGCGACGGGGAAACGGACCGCCTCGCCTGCTCGTGATCGACGACGATGAAAAAGGGGCAGAAGCAGTCGCGGCCGCGCTCTCCGCGTCGGGATACGGGACCCGCTTCGCCGCGGGTGTCGCCGCGGCGTTGGACGCCATGGCTGCGTGGATGCCGGAGATCGCCTTGCTCGACATCAACATGCCCGGCACCGACGGGTTCGGATTCGCTCGGCAATTGCGAAGTGACGCCCGTACCCAGCATCTGGTCCTTCTGGCATTCACCGCGTATGACGAGGTTACCGTCCGCGCAAATGGGATTGCGGCCGGCTTTGATGGGTACTGTCAGAAAGGTGCCCCTCCTGACTTGCTGTTAAGTCTGCTCCGACAGATTTGCACCGTAACTGGATGCCCTGGCTCATCATCGAATCAAGCGCGGCGAGGCGAAGCTCCCATATCTCGCTGAGTGCGTGGAAACAACGCTCCATATGTTGCAAGCATTGTTCAGCGTCTGCCCGATATGCACCGTCCGCGGCAAGACGAGCGACAAGCGTCCGCTGTCGCTGTAACCGCTCATGAGCCAGGCGGACCCTCTTTCGGGAACCTTCTTCCAGGTACTTCAACACGGTCATAAATTCTGTGTCCATGTCGGTACGCTCGCAAGAACGCGTCATCCCAATCCACGGTCAACAGTGTGGCTGTCACGCGTTAGATGTCTCCGCAGCGACTGAAGCAGATTGCGAGTTGACGAGACGCAGAAGTCGGTGAGTGCGCAGGGATCAGCATTCGCGCACGAGCGGCTCCTGCATATCTTACAACGGAATCTTTTAGTGACTCGCACGCAAGCAAACGCCGGTTCAAAGAGAGCCTTCGTCAGCACGGTTGATTGGAAATGCTGCACCAAGATTCGCGGATGTCCGGTATCGGCACGAATTGGGGCTTTTGTATGTCCGTGAAGGTTCGTTGGCGAACGGCAGAAGTTGGCCGGTTGTGTGAGCTCGCCAACGGCCGCTTTGAGGTGCTCCAGTTCGCAAAACCGTGATTCGACTGACTGACCGCTTTGGAGGGGGGCGTCTGACCGTAGTGGGTCGGGGGACTGATATGACTTTCCGTGTCAATCGCGATCGGTTCTCGGTCTGGGTACATCTGAATTTCCTGAGGGCGACGTAGCAGTACGTCTCGACGGTGGGTCACACTGATATCCGCGGGTTGGTTACCGC
>NZ_JBKGUA010000095.1:0-12383 GCF_046543485.1 Paraburkholderia sp. EG304
CGTTATCCGTTCTATTACTGCCATCGAAGCTCCCCGTGCCGGACAACCGGCGGCAGGACAGCTTACGCGGCGCAAAAGCGGACATTTGAACTTGGCCAGAAGCGGACATTACAACTTAGCCGCTACAATACTATTTGTTGCTAATTAGGGTTATGTCAAATTGTTCGGCTGAGAGTTTCCACTCAGCATAGCTCCTCTCAATGCCTCTCCTGTGCGCAGCCGAAGGCACACTTACTAGAACTCTTGTGTCATGAGGTGCCATCGGATTTTGTGATTGTGACCTCTCGTGCTAGCTTTGAAGTGGTGTACCGTCGACACTCAACGATCAGGAAGGCATCGCTTCCTTCAACCACGCCTTTAGCGTCGATTTCCCAACTTGTACCTGTGCGATTGCCTGGCACAACCTGCTTCCCTTCCACCGAGGATAGGCCGAAATCGTCAGCGAACCGATCGAGCAGAATCTGCGTGACTTTGATAGCAGCCATTGCACCGGTTGGGTGAACTAATGCTCCGCAAGCCTCAATTTGACATCGCTTTACTCACGCCCTCGTCCCTTTTTCCACTACTCGCGTTCATATTGGCCGGCCGCGCGCCTGGCATGCAGATTCCACTTTCGGACCAACGCCGTCGCCTCTGGGTGCGCGGCCAGGACGTCCTCAGCGTCGGGAAAGAGCGCAACATAGTGAAGCGCGAAGAAACTCATCAGCATACACACCGTACTTACAGCCATCACGGTCATTGAGGCCTGCTGGGAGATTTCGCGTGCGTCTCGTATCTGTAAGATGCTCAGCCAGCTCGTATGGGGATAGCCGCATAGGTAGCTATAGAGCTGGCGAATGAGCACGGGATGAAACCCGGCCTCGACGCCGATTGCCGCCCAACCCCGCCCTGCCCGCCATTCCCCTTTCAGAAACGCCCCATGTTTTTTCAGAGTGCTGCACCCACCGGCCATGCGCTTGCATCTCCGCACGAAGCGTCTCGACGCTCGCCATTTCGTCCACAAGCCTTTGCTTGTTTTCAGGACGGCGCGCGCTAGCCCGCATCTTCTGGCGGTCCAGCAGGCCTGCGCAACGCCACGTCATGTGGCGAAATTGCCGCAAGTCCGACTCGCTGCAGCCAAAAACGTGTGCAAACGTCAGAAAAGTCTCAAGGGCCGCTCGCGCCAGAATTAGCACAGAACCATGGTAGATGTGCGACCTCGTACCCTGTGGCATCACGACCTCCACGGGTTGCACCGGAACGTGCAGCGACGCGCGATGGCAGTAGAACTTGAGCGCCAGGACCTGCGCATCATTCATCCATAGCGCGCCTACCGGGACGCCTTTCCAGCCTGAGAGTCCGTCAGTTGCACGATTAGATTCAGCAACGTCCGCGACTCGTCGGTGCCCGCCGGCGTGACGGTCCAGTTACTGTCCGTAGTCGAGTTCGGCGAAGTCGGTTGCCCCATGTCGTTTGCGCTCCCTGGTGTGTTCCAATCGCTTGCTCTCTTGTTCTCCAACGCTTAACGCCGGAGCGATGAGTTTTCCCTGTTACTGCTTGTCGCCCGCGCCTTCTATTCCGGTGCCGAAGGCAACTCGCCGTCAAGTCACAGCGAAATCATTTTCCATGGTAACGGGGCCGTGTGCCATCGCACATGGCGACAGGCCGCTTGGAGCGACCAAAGCAGGACCCACTGAATGTTTTTCGCCCGATGCGAATCGGCCCCCGTCGATGGGCATGGGGCCGCTGTATGCGGCCGCAGGTTAATCGCCGCACCAGTTATCCGCGATGAGATGTCGATCAGAATTCATACGCCCTCAACGATCATCTGAGACACTGCCCGTCTCGGGACGGCCATATTGCGAACCAATCCGGGACCTTTTCGAGAAGTCAGCCGCGGCTTCGCGCTGATCGGAAAGAAGCATCGCAATCTGTTTCACGCCAGGGAGCGCAGCCCGCAATGCAATTCTCGCGCCGGCCGTGACAAGGTTCTCCTGCTCCGCACTACGTCTATGAAGGACTGTTCGGGCATACTTGATATCAACAGATATCTTCGCCAGGGGGAGTGACTTCCAACATGAAAAGTCTACGCCAGATCGCGGCAGACGCTCGCCGTCGCGAGGCGGATGCTCACCGGGAAATTCTGGCCCGGACCGAGTGGCTCACTGCCGGACAAATTAACGCGCGCCAGGCCGTGCCACCTATTGACAACGAACAGCCCGCCAGAGAATGGAAGGAAAGTGGCCGCATATTCAGCCTGACTTTCGACAATAGGGAACATTTCGCCGCCTATCAGTTTGATACCGAATGCCAGCCGTTGCCCGTTATCCGGAAAATTATTGCGGAGTTTGGTCCTCGATACGACCCATGGCAAATAGCGGCGTGGTTCCATTTTCCGAACGGATGGATTGCCGGGACGGGCGATAGTGAGAACGAGCCTGTCGCACCAATGGAGGCTCTTGACCGAGCGGACGATGTTCTACGGGCACTACGGTTCATGCATGGTGGCTATGTCGCTTGATGTGTCAAGATCGAGAGCGCCCGAGACGGGTTGCGCCACATATCGGGCCTTCAATATCGGCCCAGACATGCCGGCTGCCTACCAGTCGCAGTACGCACGAGATGGTCGCTCAAATTTCAATCACCAGCCCGGGATCGAACGCCGGGTTTTTCCGGCGCAGGTCGGCGAGTGCACTCGCGCTCAACCGGTTCAGCGCGTAGCCGCGCGGATTGCCAAAACGGTAACCGGACAAATCATGCACGTGGCCGAGAATCCACAGATCGGCCGATCCGACCAGGGGCCGCAGGTTGCTCACGAACGGCGCGTTGATCGGATCGTCCTGTAGCGTAGATGCACCGGCGGTGGCTTGACACTGTGATGGCTCACGCGACGGCGCAGCCTCCAAAGGGCTCCGCCAGTTGCTCCTTCAGCCAGCCCCGCGCCATTTGGTGCTCGGCCAGCGTGCTCCGGCCAGAACCGTCCACCTTCGCTCGCACCGATCGCACGATGGTCATGCATCACGCGACCTTCCAGCTTCATGCTCTGTGTGCGAGTGCCATTGAGCGCAGAGCTGTCCACCGACAGCAACCGAGAAATCGCACGTCGTTCAGGACGGCGGAATCGGCCCAATAGGTAGCCGATGCCTTGATTGTCGGCGGCCAATCGCTGCAGATACTCGATGTGGTCAGCGGCGTCACTGACATCAGCGCTGGCCGTTGAGGAAGTCGAACCAGTCGTGCGCAAACGCACAGCCGTGGTCAGGAATGCCAGAACCGGCCAGCGTCTTGTCGAAGTAAGTTCTGGCTGGTTCAGGAATCTCATCGAGACGTACGTAACGGTAGCCTGCGGCATTCATGCGAACCGTCACCTGCGGTGGCGCGGGTCGCGGCGGTAATGCTTCGCGTCCCGGGTTCAGGGCGGCGGCAACGCACCGCGCAACGAGATCCCATACGCTGCCTGCCCATCGGGGATACCCGCGCACCGTGGCCCGCTCGCCAACCTGTCCGAGCACCGCATCGTCCAGGGCCACCCCGTAATCCGCAAGAGCCCCGGAACTCACGCGCGCAATGTCCGCCGTCGCGATGACCCGCTTTCCGTCTTCCCGTCCACCGGGCAGCAATTCAATGGTGATTCGAAGCATTCGCCTTTCCTTGTGATCGTGTCATCCGGTGCCGCTGTTGCGCGGACGCGCATCGCGTCGAGGTTCCGGACCTGCGCTGCGCTTGGCGTGCGCCCCGGCAGATGACTCCGTCCGGGTCGACCGCCAGGACAGCAGCATTGCCCCGTCAGGACTTCCTGTACCCGTCGGGGGGAAGCTCCGATCGCCCGGAAGCCAGTCTGCTCAATGTCCGCCTTCAGCCCGAACGCCGCTTCCACCAGTGTTTCGATCTCGCTCATGCTTTCCTTATGGTCCGCGACGCAGCCCACCACTGGCGGGCCGGTGACACGGCGGCCGGTCATCGGTGTCTACCGCAGCGTCCAGCATTCCCGCGCCGCCGGGCAGACCGACGGTTGCCTGGTTGTCGCAGCGCGCGCGGGATCGCTGCTCAGAGTTCGATTACCAGTGCGGGATCAAACGCCGGGTTTTCCCAGCGCAGATCCGCCGGTGCGCTCGCGCCCGGCAGGTTCAGCGCCTAGCCGCGCAGACTCGCAAGCACGCGCGCATGGCCGACGTGGCAGTCGAATGAATCATGCACATGGCCGTGTCCACACATCGGCCAGGGCGAGCAGATCCCGCAGGTCGTTCACGAACCCCGGCACGACGGCTGCATCTTTGCAACGCTGCCCGCTATCATGGGCCGCCAGACTCAGGTGCAGGATGCACCGACCTGCATTTCAGGAACCAGCCGGACGGCCAGTTCAAGCTTGGCGCGCGGCGGCAGTTGCGAAGGCGTGCATGGCCTGAGTTCGCCCAGGTCGTTGGCGTACCAGAACAACGCGTCATCCGCCGCGTCACCTTCCCGCCACAAACCGGTCACCGGGCACAGGCGCGCCCCTCCCTTCCCGATCTGGTCAAGCACATAGACGGCGAACGTACCCGCCTCGAGTTCCTCCACGGCGTCCTGAAGCGCCTTCGGGCCGACGATCAGACAGCCGTCCAGCTCGTCAGGCGCGTCGTTATCCACGATTACCCAGAAGTTCAGTGTCTCACAGGTCCAGGCCACGCACTTCCAGGCCTGATATGACTTCGCCAGATCCCGCGTGGCGGGATCAGCCCAATCTGTATTCGTCACTAACATCGAATAATTCCTGGTTGGTACTGCCGGCAGGAAGGTCGTGATCTAGCTCACCGTGACTGGACCACGCAGGCCGAACGCGCGTCGCCGGTCGTGACGCCGGTTTCCCTGCAACTTTCACGGTTGACGCTAACGCGAAAGAACACCTCGCGCCGGGCTTGCCACCATGCATCCGGCGCATCAACGCGGCCCGTGCAGGAGTGCCGGTCAGCCGTCCCGCCCGGTGAGCGGAGGGCAAGGGCTGGCCCGCGCGGGCGGTTTCCCGTGATAAGTGGCGGATTATCCCGGCCAGCCTGCGTCCGGCCTGCACATTGCGGCTAGCTGCATCTGCAATTTCGTGCCGACTGCCAGCGCACTTATGCCAAGCACGGGATCAGTCCGAACCAGATGATCGCGGCGCACCCCTGTCCATTTCCTGAATGGCCATGCCCGACCTCGCGTGCCGATGCTCGTCCACTGCCAGCCCCGCTCAGCAGTCGGCCTGGGCCCCCTGCGCTTTCGCGCGCCAAACTCGCCTGCCGCGCGCCGGGCGCGTCGCCACGGCATATGGGACTGAGAATTTGCGTCCTGCTGCCGTGGTGAATTGCGTCACCGAAAACAGTTTCCTGTCCTGCTCACTGAATTCCGTCGCGTCGATGCGGATCTCGCTGAGCGGTTCGAGGTACCACTCCTCAGCCGGCCGTGAGAGCCGCGTGCTCACCAGCGCGGCCCCACGTACTGTGGCTTCTCCGTCAACGAACTGGTCCAGTGAACCTGCACCGGACGTCAGATCCATCCAGATCACGCTCGGCATCTCCCGAGCCCCTGTACTCGCCACGCGTAGGACCAGCAGGTCACCCGGAGTCCACTGCTCCGCTACCGCACACCTCTGCCCCAGCCACTGCCGATTGAAGCGGAAGGACGTTCTCAGCCTGAATCAAAAACATATGCAAAAGATCCGGAAGACCAACAGCAATTGGAGAAATGGGTCGTAAATGCCGTGGCCAAATGGTCATCATACCGCGACCATCGTAGGATGCAAAGGGTATCGGTCAAACTGGACGATTCGGGACATCTGGCGGCCATCGGCGCGACAGTGCGCGCGCGCCGTCAGGAATTCGGGGTCTCCCAGGAAGCGCTTGCGCACGCAACTGGAATTGATCGAAGTCATATGGGGCGAATCGAGCGCGGGGAGCGCAATCTGTCGATCCTTAACCTCATCCGGATTGCTGATGCGCTGGACATTTCGCCATCTAGGCTTCTCAAGGCGGCTGGTCTTTGACGCAGGGTCCAGAGACAAACACGCCGTGCAACGGCGGTGTGCAAGCCGGGTCCCAAGCTACCCCTCACGCAGACGTGGAGAGCTTCCATGTGGTGGAGCTAGGCCAGCACAACCAATTGCCGGTGCGTCTGACACTCGCGGATATCGCCTTGCCTGATTGAGCTGGTGCAGGTCATGACATCCCAAGGCCCGATTGCCGTGTTCGCTACTCTCAAGCGAACTCCTTATTTCAAAAAATTTACTCAGGATTGCGACGTAAAAGTCGCTAATTGGCGCCTTATGTCAGCTTGACTCTGCACTTATCGCTAACATCTGGCACAGCCACTCTTTCGACTTGTACATCGGACTGGCGTGCCGGAAGGTAGCACTACTCGACGGCGGCAAGGAGCGCGGACCTTGGGACCGCCTGACCCCGTCACCGCCAAGGGAGATTTCAAATGCGCAAATCGCTTGTGGCTGTTTTGCTCGCTTCGGGTATAACGTCACTGTCGTACGGAGGTGACGGCAACCGCTCCGATGGCCGGGAAACGGGCGAACGAGGGGAACATCGCGTCCTGAAGGTCTTCGACGCAACAGGAAAGAATGTCGGGCCAGTGGTCACACTCGGTTTTTTGCCAGGCGTCGTTCTGCATGTTAGCGGAGCGACCATTCTCGTACCGATTTCGCGGCCGTTTGACAGCGGGGGCCAGTATCCTGCATCCCGGTATCAATGGGGGGAGTCGGGATCTTCCCTTGGATATCCGACTACGGACTGCAGTGGCCCTCCGGTCGTTCCGGCGGGCGGCGATGCATCGGACATATTAAGGCCTTCGATAGTCGCGAGGCAGGGTGCTGACGCGACGGCGTACGTGGCGGCCGACACCCACACAACGGACGTCACGCTTCGGTCGTACGTAAGATACGGCCAGTGCGCGCCTGACACCAGTCGTCTCGACCGACTCCACACGGTAAAAGGCTGGTATGCCGAAAGCACCTACTCGCTCACGCAGAACTTCCCGGAGCCGCTGACAATTCATTACTGAGCGGAGGCTTTCAATGACGAGCCGCCGCGCGCCTTTACTCGCAAATCGGTGCCTCGATCAACCGCCACGACAGCACTGCAATACCAAGCGAAATCGCAAACGACGCGACTGTACTCAGCGCATGTGCCCACGCCGGCACGGCGCCCCCAAACAACGCTTCGGCATGACGGTTACGCGTCAGGTCGGGGATCAGGTTGTGATACAGATAAAAGCCGTAACGATACGCCCCAGAGCGGCGAGCCAACGCGTCTGTAACAGACCCATCACGGCGGCATTGCGGCAACACGCGATCGAAGTCACCAGCGCCGCAATGCCAATCCCGTACGTCGCGCTGATCGCGGTAAACACCCACGGATCATCGAAAACGTTCCACTTGGGCTCCGTCGCGCATAAACCGATCACGACGAGGCTCAGCATGAACAGCGTCAGGCCATGACCGAGCCAGACACGCACGCGGCCGCCATCGTTTGCGATGATCCCGCCACCAATACCGCCTAACGCGAGCAGCCAGACATTGCTCAACGGGTGCGTATAGATGGTGATCTCCTCCCAATGCGCAGCGCGCATCGCAAACAACGCAGCGAGGTCGAGCGCCACGATCGCCCAACATGCCGCTCGATGTCGCCGCGTCGCGAGCAGCACCAACAGCGGCGCCACCGCGAGATAGAACTGCTCCTCGATCGCGAGGCTCCACAGGTGCGAATATCGGCCCGGCCAGTAGCGCAGCACCGAGCCGATCCAGAAGTTCGAAAGATACGCGAAGTGAAACGGCATGCCGCTCGCGAGTTCCCGATTCGCGAAGCCAAATGCCATCAGCCCGCACATCACGACCAGCATCAGGTAATAGATCGGAAAGATGCGCAGCGTGCGGCGGAGCAGAAAGCGTCCGAGTTCGGCGCCGAAGCGGCTGTCGCCGGATTCGATGGCATCTGCATGCAACCTAATGCAGATGCGTTTGAACCATCGTTGTAGTCGCGGGACAGCGCGCATGAAGCCGTTGTACTCCCGCCTGAATCCTTGGCGAAACGAGGCTATTCGCCAGCAACTCGCCAATGAAGAGAGAAAGGGTTCGGCGGCTTCCATATCGTTTGCGCTGAGCGCTGCCTCGACCATTACCGCTGTCGCAACGATTTTCTCCGTCGGTGAATTGAGAACCTTCGCTGCCTGCAGCGCTTCATGTGCATTCACGCTTGCGCGGTCGCTGTCTCCGAAGTCGAGACAAATCACCGCCACCTCATTGAGGGCATAGCAAAGATGTCGCTTGTCGTCAGCCTCGCGCAATGCGTCGAGCCCTTCGAACCTGCACTGCGCACATCGCCCCCTGTCAGGCGTAGCGACGCAATCGCGCTGATCACGTCCGCATAGGGCGCGCCCGGGTATCCCATGCACCCCGAGGCAAGGCCGATTGCTCCGGCGAGCCTAATGACCTGCAGGTAAGCGCCACTCTCAAAATCGACGGTCGCGAGCCAGACGAGACACTGGTATTCACGCCAGTGGTCCACGATCGCCCGCGCTTGGCATACCGCGTCGTTCAGCTGCGCGGAGGTGGCATCCAGTGCTCCGTCGGCTCGCGCAAGCAGCGCTGCGCCCCACATCAGTTCCACGACGCACAGGTCGAGGCGTTCAGCCAGCGCTTGCGCGTCCTGCAGCACACTTCGTGCGCGCGGCAGTTCTCGCTCCAGTTCGAGCAGGCACCGGCCGGTAACGGCAAGCTGTTTGCATTGCGTCGTCGCGTCGGCTTTGCGGGCCGCCGTCGCGGCACGGATCGTGATTTCACGAGTACGCTTGACGTCGTTCGCCTGTTGCGTCAGCCACGACAGGCTATGGAGGCCTTGCACCACCTCCGCATGAAGCGACAGCGCTTCGGCTTCCCGGATCGCCTGCTCGAAGTCCTGTTCCATCGACGCTGGGCATGGATTGCCCGAACTTGCCAGCGATACCATCCGAGCAGTGAGCAACTGGATTTCGAGCCGCGCCCGCTCACTTCCCCGCGGGAGTGAACGGGCGTGAGCCAGACCGCGCTCGGCGACAGCGCGCGCTTGCGTCGGCGCGAAGACTTCCAGACAGTGGTGACTGCGTCCCGCCGATATAGACGACAATCGCTGTGCAGCGGCCTCGCTGCAATCGCTCGCGCGTGAAGGCAACGAACTAGCAAGAGCTGCACTCATCGGCGCGGAGCAATTCCTGGCGTCGACGGCATTCATGGCTGGCGATGCGTTTTCGCTTGCCGACATTGCGGCGTTCACTATCGCCCGTGCGCTCAGCGGCAATATTCAGTGGCCAGATCACCCGGCCCTGATGCGGTGGTTTCAGGCTGTCGCGCAGCGCCCCGCCGTAGTGAAGGGACTGCAGGCCTTCGAATAGGATGCTCTTCGGGCTCGTCTTGCTGCGCGCATCGCAATAAAAGCGCCGCAGCGGCTACTTTCTCCGCCTGAAATCCGACGGCAGCCGCTAGGCGGGTCCGTGCCCTCTCGTGCTCCTGCAGTTCCAAGACCGCGATCCCGCAGGTTTCTTTCTTGACTTCTGTTTAGATGTTACCTACCATCTAAATAAGATGGTTAGCGACCACCCACAAACGACACGGAGCAAACTGATGCGCAAATCCAAGGTTGAAGCAGCGGATACCCGCCGTCGCATTGTCGAGGCCGCAGCGCGAGAGTTCCGGCTCCACGGCATCCAGGCGACGGGATTGAACGACGTGATGTTGCCGTTAGGCCTCACGCAGGGTGGGTTTTATCGGCATTTTTCGTCGAAGGATCAATTGGTCGCAGAAGCGTGTTTGCAGTCGATGACCGAGGTCATCGACGGGCTCGAGGCCGCCGCGCTAGATAGCGATGCGGACAGCGGACTTTCCGCTGTCGTCAATGCCTATGTCTCTGAGGACCACCGCGACACGCAGACAGGCGGGTGTCCGCTGGCAGCGATGGGGAGCGAACTCGCCAGGGCTGATGAGCAGACGCGGGCAGCCGCCGCGCAAGGTTTTGAAGAGCTGGTCGATGTACTGGCGAAGCGTATGGGCGGTCAGCCGCCAAAGGCCGCCAGGTCGTCCGCTGTGTTCGCAGTGGCGGCCATGATTGGGGCCGTAACGATGTCAAGAGTCGTTGAAGATTCCGACGCTTCAACGGCGATTCTGGAGGATGTGAAGCAGCACCTCAGGGCGATTTAAACCTGTCGGACACATTCACAGATTGGAGCAACTCACGGAACAGCGTAAAAATCTCATCACTGGCGCCACCGGGAAGACCGGGGTCCACGAGTTTCGCATCGAGAAAGCAGGTCAGTCCATCTACGTGAAAGACTATCCCGGTGCGGCGCCGGCAATGGTCATGGTTCATGGCTTTCCAGACAACCATCGAATTTATGACGAGTTGGCGCCCATCCTTTCCGAGCGCGGCCAACGTGTCATCACGTTTGATTTCCTAGGCTTTGGAGATTCGGAAAAATCAGGCACCTTCCAGTATTCATTTGACCAGCAGGAATCCGATCTTGCGGCGGTCGCCGACGCATTGCACCTGAAGTCCTTCATTCCAGTGGCACATGACGCAGGTGGCCCGGCGGTGATCAACTACGCACGCAAGCACCAAGACCGTGTCAGCGCGATCGTCCTGCTCAACACCTACTACGCCGATACGCCGACCCTGAAGCTGCCGCAGTTGATCCGACTGAGCTCTACTGGATGGCTCAAGCCCGCCGCCGAAGCAGTCATGAGCAACACGACTCTACGGAACTGGCTGTTGAGCTACCAGGCCAACCAATTCGTGGCGGATGCGCCTGAAAAAATCCGAACAAAATTGAAGAGCAGTTTGCTACCGATGATCGAAGACAACTTCGAAAAACTCGATTCGATCCGTGGATTTAACTTGATGACCGGAGACCTGAACAAGAACGTTGAGGAGAACCGCAAAGCAGTGGACCAACTGGCAAGCCTCGAAATGCCCGTGACCCTGATTTGGGGTGAAGGCGATCCGTTCCTAAATGTAGGTGTTGCCAAAGACCTAGCCAAACAGTTCAAGCACGCCGAACTTCACCTTCTGCCGCTTAACCACTGGCCTCAAGTTGATGACCCGAAAGCAGTTGCCGACATTCTTTTGCCGTTCCGAACAAGCAGCCAGCAATCGGATGCTCAAATTCCGTCTTCACCGCGTGCCAAGCGGTCAGGTATTTCCAACCGTACCCGAGAACCAGCGAGATGAAGACCATTACGGCGACAGCGCCGATGCCATCGGCGATCGACACCGGCACGCCATACAGTTGCGTAGGACGTAATAAATCTGTCATCCATTGAAAGGCCGAGACCAAGGGATAAATGCTCTCCCCCAGGCTTTACCCTGCTCAGCGAAACAGTTTCAGTCGTCCCCACGACGTCGACGCGCATGGGCATGCGTCCGGTTTTCGCTCGCCCGGTTGCAGAACTGGTCTGCACAAGTCATCCATCGGGATCAAGGCGAGGGCCGGTGTCCTGGCTTTCGCCCGTGGCTCATCGGAGAGCCCCAGATAACCATTGGTACCAGACCGGTGTCCACGGGAGTATTCACCAATGATCGGATTGCTGCGTCAGCGTGCCAGGCTCATTTCGGCTCATGGTCTGGGCATCCCAGCGATCGCTGATTTGGGGACGGCGGAAGCGCGTGGCCCAATCACTAGCTTGGGTTCACGCCAACAAATTTACCGGGCTCACGGCCCCGCCGGATCTAGCCAAAGCATTTGGTCACCTCGAATGGTTTGCCGTCTCGTAACATGTAGAAAGCCGCGCGCGCGAGCTTGTGCGCGAGTGCCTTCATAGCGACCACGGGCATACGCCGGGCTTTTTTGCGCTCATAGAAGCGTCTGGCCTGCGGACAGCTGCGCATGGCAACAGCAGCAGCCTCGATGAAGGCCCAGGAGAGATACTTGTTGCCGTTCTTTGCGTTGCCTTCGCCTTTCTTCCTGCCGTTCGAGACGCGCCTGCTTTCAACGCACCGACAGTGCGGGCTGAACTGGCCGACAGTGCGGAAGCGGGAAATGGTGCCCGTCTCCAGCATGATCGTGGTCGCGAGTGTGACTCCGATACCGGGCGCAGTTTTGAGGATCGCGAACTCGGGACGCAGTTTTGCTTCGCGATGAAGTATCGACTCGATGACCCTGATCTGTGCTTGAAGGGTGTGCAAGACCGCGAGGTTTGCTGCCAGGGCAGCCTCGATATGAGGTGGCAAACCAAGTGAGGTTACAGCCACGCTATCGAGATGGCGGACCTGCTCTGGGTTGAGGCGCAGATTCAACGTAAGCGGCTCATGACGGCCATTCTCGACGGCTGAGCGAACCGGTTGGTAGTTTAGTTCCCGCTAAATAATTTGGTGGGAACTAAAGTGGACGAGACATTGAATCGGATCGCGAAGGTCAAGCGA
>NZ_JBKGUA010000096.1:0-12197 GCF_046543485.1 Paraburkholderia sp. EG304
CGCCATGCGGCAGTTCGCGATCCTCTACGAGGATCGCTTCACACGACCCAACAGCTAGAATGAAATTGATCGCCTGCCACGCCTGAAATGTTCAGACGCCTTGCACACAAAAATTCAGACACTCCCCCGCTTCCTGCAGGCGATCCGTGCCGCAAAATCCAGCCACCTAAAACCGTATCGTCACATTGACACTCGGACCATTAAAGCGAAGCGTTTGCACGAGCTGATCGCTGGACCCGTAAAAAGCCAGATAACGATAAGTGAGGCTAACGTCGCCCCATTTCATCGCGTAGCCAACGCCGGTCATCGCCTGCCACGTAAACCGCGAACTTCCCCCACCCACGTCGATGTAATACGGCACGTACCAACGTCCATCGTCGGTGACGAGCACATGCCCGCGCACACCGGCGAATCCGTCGAATATATTCTGCTCCCCCGATGCGTGAATCTCGGGGCTCACCGTCGTACCACTATTCGAGCTCGCCGTGAACGAAGCGTCCAGTGTTGACCGCACACCGAGATAACGCATACCCACAATGGCGTCGACGTTCCCCCACGTCCCGTGAAGCACGGTGCGCCCGCCCCCCAGCTGAACCAGCACACCGCGGAAAGTGGTCTCGGCGCTTCTCTGCGTGTCACCCCCACCTAACAGGCCGTTCGTCGCATTGACCGAACTGTCATGCCGGCCGAAATCCAGGTAGATGCTGTCCGCAAAGAGGCTCCAGTCCCCCTTGCGCGCCTCGCCTTGCAGCATGATCACGAACTGGAGATGCTGAAGGTAATCGTAAGGCCCGGTGGACGCGTCAGCGCCTCCGCCCGGAAGCGAAAAACGCAGTGTGCCGCTCACATTCGGCAGCCACAGATAAGGCGTGATCGCGAACTGCCACTGATCACTCGCGTCGACGGTGTCCGGCGCCGTTGCGAAGGCTTGCGTGCAGAACACCGCGACGAAGAGTGAGGCGATGCTGCGAGCGCAACGAATCATGACAGGCTCCTTGGAATAGGGTGGGGAAACAACCACACGCGCTGCCTGTGGCCATTCGATCGCCGGCCTGAACCGTTGAGATTGCGTGAGCATGTTCGCCCACTCCACCGTCCGATGTTCAAAAGCTCAGGTCCGCCAGGGCCAGCACGGTGAAGATGTTGACAAGTAGCGAGCCCAGGTTCAGCAAGACGCGATCAAGCCGACCGACGACTTTTGAAACTGACTCGCGTTATTTCGTAACCTGCCTGGCAGACGAGCCCTGCGCTCACGTAACGCGAGGACTACCGCCCCATGCGCCGGTCGTAGCTGCGTGAAATCCGCCCAAGCAGCGATGGATCTCGTGCATCAGCGGATTTGAATTGCACGATCACGCTACCATCGCCTTGCTGACGCACGTCCGCAGTGACGGTGCTACCGTCAATGGTTCCGGCTATCGCCCCGCTGCCGGGGTCCTGAACTGTGATCGCGAGACCCTTGTCGCGCATCGCGCCTGCTGCGGCGGCAAAGGACCGATCGAAACTGGCCGGCTGCATGACCACGGTGGCGGGAGGCGGCGGGTAGTAATACGGGCATCCAGCCAGAGGTAACAGGCCGGCGCATGTACCGGCGAGCACGAGCCGTCGCGCGACGACGCCCTTCTGTGCGGGCAGTCGCCGACTCCTCCGTGAGCTCATCATTTTTCTCCTCGGGTGAATAAGCAAGGCCGATGGCGTATGGCGGGTGGCGTGGACGTCCTCAAAGCTTGCACGTGCTACGGCTCGGCAGATGATCCGGTAATACCTGCACCTTTGGTTGCAAGGGTGGCGGCGAGCATCGCACAAGCGGTCTGCGCTCGTGCAGGGCGAAACTCAGATCAGTGACAGTCGGGTTGTTTGCGTGCCGAACAGGCCTTCACATCACGCAGGTGGTAGGTGATCAGCGTGGGTTGATCGGGTGATAGAAAACCACTCGCCCAGCGCGCAGCTTTCGATCGCTAGCAATGCCAAGGCTTGCCGGCATGTTGTTGGCATCGATGGTCCCCGTGCCGACGCCCGCCTCACTCGCTATCGCGGTCGGGCACCTTGCTCCACCCCGGCCCCGGGTCGAACGATTTCGTGGCCTGCGCTTTCGCTGCACTCTCTGGCCCGAGGTCGCGCTCATAGACCTGCCCGGCGTGACTTACCATGAACGTCTTGATCCCGGTGTCGCCGTACTTCACCGGCCACGCGATGACAGCGAAGCCCCCAAACAGCTTGCCTTTCACGACGTAGTCATACGCGCCGCCGGGTGCATGTGGCCCCTGCGACTCGAGCAGCTTGAAGTGGTATCCGTAATAGCCGGCATTTTGCGCATTTCTCGAACTCGCATCCACGAAGGCTTCGCCAAGCGGGCTCGATGGGTCGTCCGGTCCGGTCGGCCAATACAGGCCGTCTTGCTTGCCCGGCGAGCTCACCATCTTCGACGCGTAGGCAAGGACACCCTCGCCACCGTGATTGGTTTGCGCATACTCGCGCTGCGCGTCGTAGATCGCCAGCATCGTCTGGATGACAGCAAGTTCGTTGCCGCCAATGCGCCGCAAGCGTATCTCTTCTGCGCCAGCCCGCGTATCGAAATGCCATCCTTGATCGTTCTTGACGAGCGGAACCGGGAAGGTCCAACCATCGTTGCCCACAACGATGTGAGCATCCCCGTTGTCCGTGGGCTCGATCGTATGGGATTTCGCCCACTGCGCCACAAACGTATCCCGCACTGGCGCGCCGAAGGGCGGAATCAGCTCACGTAAGTCGCTGCCAAAGATCGTGCGTAACGCGTCCTCTCGATCCTTGACGACGGCGTCGCCAAAGGCATCCATCGCAGCCTCGGGCGAACCGAAGCTCTTCTGGGCAAGTGCCGACGGCATCGTCGTGAACCACAGCGCAACTACCGCCGCGAGGTTCGCAAAGGTCAGCGTCAGCAGCTTTTTCACTCCTTGCGGATGAACGTTCATGGTCACTCCCTAGCGCCTGCCGCCACGACCACCGCCGCGCATGCCACCGCCTGCGGACCGGTTAAAGCCCGAACCCTGCATGCTCCGGCTTCCCCGGTCGAAGTTGCGCTGCGAGACACTGCCGCTTCCTCCGACGCCTGAAAACGCGCGGTCACGGCCGCCTCCGTATCCGCCGGCGTAGCCGCCGCCTGGATTATTGCTGGCGCGATTGACGTTACTGGAGGCGCTTCGATTGGCCGCGCCGGCGCGGTTGGTCCCTGCGGATCGGTCTGCCACCGATGCACGGTTGCCCGCGCCGCCCCTGTCTGTGGTCGTAGCCCGGTTGGCCGTTCCCGCCCGGTCGGCCGTGGCCACCCGGTTACCCGTACCGGACTCACGCCCACGATACTGGGACCGCCTGTCGGCGCCTGAGGAGCCCGCGAACTTGTCGCGCGTAGCGTTATCCCGGTAGGCCACGCCCTGGCGATGGCTCGCATCATGCTGCCAGCGTCCGCTCCTTTCACCGTTCTGGCTTCTCGACCTGTCAACGTTCCGGTCGACGTTTCTTTCCTTGTCATAGTTGATGTTGACGTCGCCCGAATTCCAGTTGCAGTCGCTGTAAATCGCACCGATAGCTGCAACGCCGAGGCCGAAGGCCAATCCGGTCGCGAGGGCCGCGCCGGGATAGTAACCGGGGTAGTAGGCCGGGTATGGTGGCCAGTAATAGGGCGGATAGGCCGGGTAGCTCCACGCACCGTAAACAACCGTCGGGTTGTACGCGGGAACGTAGATGACCTCAGGGTTGGCGGGCTCGATCCGCACGACCGTTGTCTGGCCGGCGGCCGCTGGCTCAACGATGACCTGTTGCTGCTCGTTGGACTTGAGGTTGCCCGCATCCTGCGCGCGCGCACGTAACCGCTGGACCGCTGCGAATACGTCTTTTTGCTGGGCGAGGAACGCGTCACCAAGCTTCTGTGTCCAGTCCAGCTTGTCGTACATCGGCTCCAGAATCTGGGGGAATGCCACCAGCGACTTCACGCTGGCGTCCCAAGGTTGATTCTGGACTGCCTGCACCGCGGCATCGCCTTTTACATTCGGATTCTTTTGCACCCAGCGTGCCGCATAGACGATTTCGAGCGGATAAGTGGACGCCATCAGGACCTGAGCCAGAACCGGGTCTGGATAGAGCGCGATCGGCGCAACCAGCGCCTCGAGCTGCTCCGGCTTGTAGGGCGCTGGTCCTTCAGAACCGCGTTCCGCGAGGGCAGGAGTCACCGCCAGCACGATCAGCCACAAAAGCGCGGCTCGTACCCATCGTTCGCTCCGGTTGGTCATGTCTCCTCCGTACGGCGGATGTTGACGCGGATAACGACGCGTTCAATGCAGGGCAGTGAACAGTCGAAAGCAGCGTGGCTGAGTTATCGACTGCTTGTCGTCTCAGCTCTGATTTGACTCTCTGACGGTCTCCGCGTGCAAGTTTCCCGGCGGGAGGTTTTAGCCTACGCGCCGTCCCGTCCATTGGGTATCGGACCTTGGTCCCATCCGTAGACTACAAATTCCGCGATGTCTCCCGTCGACTGCAAAAGCCGGTCGCTGCCACGAAGATGGGCTGAGGGTCAGCCTTGGCCGAAGACGACCTTGAATCGCTGTCCACGATCCGGGACTTGTTTCAACCGGCAAATATGAAAATGGCAAGCCACGCGCGCCACTCTATGCGCCGCGCATCGAGCGCTGACAAGATGCGGTCGTCGCCGGGGGGTGTGTAGCCTGTCTCCCGCGGCACGGCCCTTGCGATGCTGGACGAAACCCTTGGTTTCGGGAAGGCAGGGCCGGACGTGGCCGCTACCATGCCGGTGGCGGGTTGTTTGCCAGTCGGCGACATGTCCTGAATTCGCAGGCGTGGGATACCTGTGGCGCTGATGACGCAAAGGAGGGGAAATCGGATGCCGACAAGAACGATCAACAGGGGCAGACACACCTACCGGATTGAGACAATCGCACTGAACGGAGGCCTGCACACATTTGAGATCGTCCACACTGAACGGGCCGGAAACGTGACCAGAGAAACGCATCACCAACCGGGAATCGCGTATGCGACGCAAGAAATCGCCATGGAGAACGGCCTTTTCGTGGCCAACGAAATGGCTGAACAGGTCAAAGACTGAAATCTGTCGCCTGTCGCGCCGGGGCGCGAGCGATCGTTTTTTTTTCCAAAAGCGCATACCCACACGAAGGGGCAACCTGCCCGCAAGCGTGGCGGTCCCCCGTCTGAACCAGTCCGAAGCGGGCGGCAATGCGTAGCCGTCAAGGCGTGGAGCGTGGTCGCCAATCGGGCCAGGAAAGAACGCTTGCGTCGCCCAATGAGCGGTAGTTCGACGTCCATTTCCGGCCATCGAGCTATCCGCTGTAATCCATGGCGGGATTGGTTTAGCTGGCAGGCCGCCGGTGAGGGCCTGCCGTTCAAATCTACTCACCAACCGTATCCCAGTTTAAAGAGCAGGGCCTTGTTACCATCCTTTCCGAGCGCGGCCTCCAGGTTGGCGACGATTCCTTTGTCCGGCTTGAAGAGAAACTGCACGCCCGCGCCCGCGCTTGGAAAGAGGTTCGCCGACTCCCCGCATCCGTTGCGACTTGCGCCGTACAGGCATGCCACGCCCGCAAAGAGTGTGGCCGTCCAGCGCGCTGCCAGGCGCTGGCGCTCCTCGACCTCGATGGAGGACATGTACTAACCCAGGTACACCCATCGTGTATCCACAGTGGTACGGGAGCATAGGCCGCAGGAGGCGCATCCACGGTCCACTGGTCGCTCTGCCGCACTGCTTAACACATTACCGTCTCCGTGGCTCCAGATCTGCCTGTAGTCAGCCCGGCACACGCTGAAATTGTTGCTTCCCTCGATGCTCTTAAGATAGGCGACGTTGTTTATGTTCAAGTACCAGCCGCGCGTCGGCGTATCTATGATGTCCGCGAATCATGGTTGACGACAACGCCAGCCCCTCCTGCCTAGAAGCCGGTCGATCCTAAAAAGTTGAGCAGATCATTGTCCCAGGGCAGTCTGCCCCGCGATTTGATAGTTCGTCGATACCGCCTGTGCGCCGATGAACCAGTCGTCTTTGAGCCGATACAAGTAGCGTCCCACGAACGCCCGCAAGTGGTCCTCGGACTGCAGTGGCATACCCGACCCAAGGAAGTCGGCGTAATCGTTCTTGATCGACACCGGCCAGAAGCAAGGAAATCCGGTGTTGATCCGCGTCGAACGAAGTTCGGGCTTCGGTTCTTCAGATGCCGGATGTGGCGAATGATCGCCACTTGCTGCAAACGAATTCCGTGTATTCGCCCTACAGTTACCGTCACAGCCGGCACACCCCGACCGCTGATCAGCGAGCAACTGGAGTCGACCTAAGTGACCTGCGGCCATTCAGCTCTGGGGCGTTCATGGATGGGAGGAACACCACGCATGATAAGAAAAAGCGCTCCGTATGGACAAACTTGCACATGCCCGCCCTACGCTGTGCTTGTTCCGCTTGCTCATGAAGTCCATGCGTTTCGCGTTTTGTGTTCGTACTCGGGACATCTTTTCTCACTCTCTTTCCATGCGCTAGAGTAAGCATTCCAACGCGTCCGTACGTCGCGGGGCACCCTTCGGGACAGGCACTATCCTTACATTCAGCAAGACAGCACACATCAGCGGAGGTAAGCCATGGAAGCCGTCATCATTCTCTCGGCGCGAGAAAAAGCCGCGGCCCAGTCGTTTCATCTCACTCATGTACGGTCGTTGCTAAGATCCAGCGCAGTCGGCCGGGCGACCAGCAGGCTTCCATCTCACGCGGAGGCGACCTACCGGAACCGTACATGCGGCAACGTGACCGTGCTCCTACCTGGCGGTGACGTCAGTGCCACTCGAGCTTTCGAAGCGCTGTGCGAAACCGAAGTACCGCAACGGCACTTCGCCCACGCGGTACTGAACGGAAGCACCCATTGGTTTCCGTGTTCGGAAGCCGAGCACTGTCCGCACAGCGACGTAGTGTGCTTTCGTGCCTACTTCCGTCACCGAGGAAAGTGGCTGTTCTTCTACACCGAGGGTGCTCCCTTACCGTTTGGGGCTGAGGTCAGCTTTTCGAAGTACTTAGACTAGATCTGCCGCGACATTGCGGACAGCAGCGATCAGGGCAAAACAGTAGGGAAGACTCACACAAGTTAAAAGAAATCATCGCGATCTACTCACCGATTTTTGCAGGCATGGTGCCAACGTTATAACTGACGCTGTTGTCCCGTTTGCATGCGGCGTCCCCGCACGCCGCCAAATCATCCTGATGCGAACGATGCCGACTGACTCTTCAGGCCTCGTTCCGTGAGGCACGTGTGAACAATCCGTGGTCCACGAGTGAACGATGGCCGTCATGAAGCTCGCGTTGCTGAGCATTGACTTCCGCAAAAACCTGTTCCCGCTGTACGGCGTGGGGCGCCGTTTGCGCAATGACCACCCTGGATTCTGCTAGTAGGTTTCGTATCTCGTTGATCTGCGCAATATGGTCACGCATGAGCAGGCCGGGGGTGCGATGCATGGACTGCATATTTTGCCGGTGAACGCTGTTGACTGCCGCTGGCGAGAAATCTCGCGTGCGATCGCAGACTTGCGCCTTAGTGGTGAACCGGCCGCACTGGCGACCCCCTCCGCGGAATCCTCGCGCCCGCTCGCGCCTGGGTCTTTTCCGTGGACGAAATCGGGTCATGTGGAACGGTCGCGCTGTCGTACGCATTCATCTGTTCATCGATGACGAAGTCGGCCACTCTCATCGCGTTCATCGAGTTGCCGTCCACGTCGGTCCACTCACGAATCGCGCGATTGACCTTGGTTAGCGCGGTGACAGCAACCAGTATCGCGTCGGTCTCGGTGATCTTGCCTTCGAGATCATCTACGAGGTAATCCGCGACGCGCAGAGCCGCATTGATCAGAGTGCTGTCGTCGCTCAAGTCCGTCAATACCGCATGAACCACAGCGAGGCAAGCATCTTTGCGCGCAAGTGCGATGTCTGTCATGGGGCTCTCCTCAGAGTGGAGAAATTTGGCGGCCGTGCACAACAAATGGAATCCCGCGTGCGTCACTGCGATGAGACGATTTCGGTGCCAATACAATTTTTTTAGAGTGCGCCTTTCAGTATTGAACCTCCAGCGAAGTCGTCGCAGCATTGTAGGGCTGTCGAGCACTTGGTAGTTCAAGCCGGAGTGACTCTCGACGCGCGGCGCATTTTGCACACGAAATACACCATCGATCCAAGTCCATCTCTTGCCCCACTTAGACATCCGAATCGCCTGCGGAGATTGTCAACGATGCGGCTCGCGAACGCGGAGTCGGCGTGACCCGCTACGCCGCAACAATAGAAACAACCCTTATCTGTCGCATGAACACAGTTTGGTAGCCGCGGATGACATTGAAAATACGACCTTGGTCCCAATGTGATCGGCACGCCCGTGTCGCAATCGTTCAGGTAAGAAAAATTGCCTTCCGGACCATTCAATTTGTGCGCGGCAGCCGCTGCCCACGTGCTATCCCACCTTGACCTCGTTCTCCAAAGGTTGCTTCTTCTCGAAGGCCGTGATGCTTTGCAGGGTCGTTTCGCAGATGGTCGTCAATGCCTCACGCGTCAGGTAGGCCTGATGCCCCGTAACGATCACATTGGGAAACGACACGAGGCGCTGAAACACGTCGTCGGTGATGATTTCACTGGACAGATCACGGAAGAACAGATCCGCCTCCTGTTCGTAGACGTCGATACCAAGGCCGCCAAGCTGGCCGGACTTCAGGGCCTCGATTACCGCCTCGGTATCGATCAGCCCGCCCCGGCTCGTGTTGATGAGTATCGCGCCCGGCTTCGCGCGCTCGAGCGTCTTCGAATTGATGATGTGATACGTCTCGGGCGTGAGCGGACAGTGCAGCGAAATAATGTCCGCTTTCTCGCCGATCTCGCCGGTTTTCGCATAGGACAGGCCGAGCGCCTCGAATTGCGGCGACGGATATGGATCGAAGCCGATCACGTCGCAGCCGAAGCCGAGCATGATCTTTGCGAACACGCAGCCGATCTTGCCCGTTCCGACCACTGCTACAGTCTTGCCGCAAAGGTCGAAGCCGGTCAGGCCGTCGAGCGAAAAATTCGCGTCGCGGGTACGGTTATAGGCGCGGTGCACCTTGCGGTTGATCGCGAGCAGCAGCGCAACCGCGTGTTCCGCCACCGAGTTCGGCGAGTACGTGACGACGCGCACCACCTTCATGCCGAGCCTTGCCGCGGCTTCAAGATCAACGTTGTTGAAGCCCGTGCAGCGCAGCGCGAGCAGGCGCGTGCCGCCCTTGTGCAGCGCCTCCAGCACCTGCGCGTCTGCCCTGTCGTTGACAAAGATGCAGACGGCGCCGTAGCCGGCGGCAAGCCCGGCGGTGTCTATATTGAGCGAGAGGTCGAAGTATTGCAGCTTTTGCTGCTCGGCCTTGTTGGCCTCGTCGAGATACTGGCGTTCATAGCGCGTCGAACTGAAGACTGCCACTTCCATGATGTGCTCCTCCATGAATCCGCTCTTCGAGCGCCGTTCGCGTGCGGCGCAGGCGCATCTACCCGGCCGCAATCGCAATGGCGATCTGCACGAACAGCACCTTGACGATGGTCATCGACGGAAAAATCATCGCGTACATGACGTCGGGCTGATCGGTCGGCGCGATGCGGTTGGCGAAGGCGAGGATCGCGGGATTGCCGGTCGCGCCGCAGATCACGCCGACCGAAGTATCGAAAGACAGTCTGAAAACCCACAGGCAGAACACAGCCGTGACGCCGACGAGCACCAGCAGCGTGATCACGCCATAAAGCAGCAGCAGAGGTCCGGCGGTGCCGACGGTCGCGACGAACTTGGGTCCGCAGGAGAGGCCCACCTGCGCCAGAAAGATCGTGAGCCCGAGGTTGCGCAGCACGAGATTGGCCGAAAGCGGCATCACCCACACGAACGGTCCGTTGCGGCGCGCTTTGCCGAGGCACAGCGCGACCAGCAGCAACGCCGCGAGCCCCAGGCTGAACGCGCCGAGACCGGGCGCGCGCAGCGGGATCGCACCGACCAGCAGCCCCGCAGCCGCGCCGATGCCCAGACAGATGAAACTGAGGTCGGCCGTTCCCTTGATCGAATCGCCGAAGAACGCTCGGACCGTCGCCCGATGCGCGTTGTCGACGAGCAGGCCGACGCGGTCGCCCGCCTCGAGAATCAGATCCGGTGTCGACAGCAGATCGGTATCACCGCGCCGCACGTGCGCGATCGCGCAGGTCACGCCATCCGGAAAGCGCAGATTGCCGAGCGCCGTGCCGACCACCGACGGACTCGATGCGAATACGCGCAGATAGTCCAGGTCTTCCCGATGACTCGAGATACGCCCGGGCTGCAGCTCGCCGCATAGCGCGGTGACTTCGTCGAGCGGGCGGCGCTCGGTGGCAGTGGCGAGGAGGACGTCGTCGGCGCGCAGCGTGAAGTCGTCGCTGGGCAGCTGATTGTGATGCGCGCGCCGCACCGCCGCTATCGCCACGCCGGCAGGCAGGCGGGTCGACAGTTCCGATAGCCTCAGACCAAACAGACTGGCGTTGCGCAAAGCGATTTCCGCGGTCTCCAGCACCTTCGCCGACGGCTTCGGTATCTTGGCTTTCAGCGCCGCGTTCAGCAGATAGAGAAAAAGAATCGGCCCGGCCACGCCGAACGGATAGGTGACGCTATAAGCCACGGCCGCATCGCTGCTCTTCATCGACGCGATGGCAACCTGCAGGCTCGCGGTGCTCGTGCCGCTGCCCGCGAACATGCCGAGCGCATCGGCGAGCGAGATGCCGAAACGGATGAGGGCGCACGCCACCAGACCCGAAGCGATCACGCCGAGACAGGCGGCCGCATTGGCCTTCACGCCCTCCCGGCTGGTGAGTCCGCGAAAGAACTGCGCGCCGTACTGAATGCCGATGCCATAAAGAAACAGCAGCAGACCGAGTGTGCCCAGCAACGCCGGCGGCGCGGATTTCGGCGCGAACGCACCGAGCCCCAATCCGACGAACAGCACGGCCCCCGAGCCCAGCGCCACGCCCTTGATATTGATTTCGCCGACCAGGTAGCCGATCGCAATGGTCAGAAAAAGCGCGAACAGTGGCTGGGTTTCGAGGAAAGTTCTGACTGCTTCCATGCGGTCCCCTATAGATGGATCGAGCGACGCAGGGGCAAACCGGCATCAAGGTCGCTGCATCGCTCGCAGTCCGGCCTGCTCCTACCGCATTGCGCCTGCGAGATTGCCGGAGCCGGGTCCCACGATCAGATCTAACGCGCCGTTCTTCAACGCTTGCGTCGCCAGCACGCCCGCCGCTTTCAAGCCGGCCGCGTCGATGCGCGATGCGTCCGCCAATTCCACCCGCAATCGCGTGGCGGCCAGCGCATCGAGCTTCCTGATGTTGGCGGCGCCGCCCAGCGCCGCACGAATCTGTTGCGCGCGCTCCGCTTCTTGCGGCGAGACCTGCGGCGAGTCTTGCGCCGACGCCGCCGCACCCGCAGGAGCCGCGGCAGCCGCCGCCGCGCCTTCCACGCCAGGCGCGCCGGGCGCCGGCAGATCCGCTTCGGCGCCCGCTGTTTTCAGATAGTCCTGCATGTCGGTTTTCATGTTCTCCGACAACGGCCCGAAGATCGCCTGCACGCCGTTGCCCACGCGCACCACACCCGCCGCACCGAGCGCCTTGAGCTTGTGTTCGTCGACGAGCGCCGGGTCCTTCACGGAGATGCGCAGCCGCGTGATGCAAGCGTCGAGACTCGTGATATTGGAGCGGCCGCCAAAGGCGAGCACCAGTTCGCGCGAGCGTCCGCCCGCGCCGCTCGCGGCAACCGCCACGGTGTCCGCCGTGTCGTCCTCGCGGCCGGGGGTCTTGAGGTTGAAGCGTGTGATGACGAAGCGGAACACGCCGTAGTAGATCACCGCGTAAATTGGACCAAGGATGAAAACGTACCAGGCGTGCGTGGCCTTCCCGCCGATCAGGTTGAACATCAGAAAATCGATGCCGCCTTGCGAGAACGTGAAGCCCATGCGCATGCCCAGGGTGTTCGCCACGAACTGTGCCGACGCCGCGAGGCATGCGTGAATCAGGTACAGCACCGGCGCGACGAACAGGAACGCGAATTCGATCGGCTCGGTGATGCCGGTGAGGAAAGAAGTCAGCGCGGCCGAAACCATCATGCCGCCAACAGCGACCTTCTTCTCCGGCTTCGCGCAATGCC
>NZ_JBKGUA010000097.1:0-11865 GCF_046543485.1 Paraburkholderia sp. EG304
GACATTGCTCGCAAAGCCAATTTGCCGCCTGATACATTTTCTGGATTGCTGCAGCATATGCAGACAGACGTCAATTCAGGCCATTCTGATCTCTTGGAGACTTGGCTCCAAGAGATCAGAATATTACCGCCGCGAGTGCACACGCGTCGGTAAACAATATGCACGATATTAAGCACTCTTTCGATCAATATCATGACCAAATTGTTCAACATTACTCCGACGTTTCAAACTACATTCCACGGTTAAAGGTAGACTACTTTTCGTTTTGAAGTGGTGCCGATAGGAGCGTTCACGGGCTTCGTCCGCCTTCGGTTTTCGGGCAGCATGATCCCCCTCAACATTGCGGTCGGAATAACGTCCGTGAAATAGTGCACCTGATAACTGCCGTTGACCGGTTGCCAACCCCAACAGCCGAGAAAAGTCGTCAAGGTAAGCCGCTGCGGGGCGACTAAGGCAACGCTGAACAAGCCGTTGTATTCATCGATTCGGGCGCAAACGGAGGCAGATTCATCGTGAGTGAAGCTTTCCGGCTGCATTTCCTGCCCACCAGGGCGTTGCGCACGGGCCTGCGGCCCGCTTTTCGCCCATTGCGGGCGTACCTGTGCCATCAATCGCCTGCGCGAGAGATAGACGTTGGTCAACGCGAGCGCGACGAAGGCGCGATTGGCGTTCTTCGCCAGACCGCGATAGCGCACCTTCGTGAAGCCCCACAGGCGCTTGACAACAGCAAACACGTGCTCAACCCGAGCGCGGATCTTCGACTTGTTGCGATTCTTGCCGCGCGCTACCTCGTCAACTTCGCCCGCACGGCGCGTACGCTGATTGGTGAAGTCGCGTGCCTTGGGGGCCTTGCCGCGGATCAGTGCTTTCTGGCTCGCAACAGATTGCGGGTTTCGGCCTCTTGCAACTCACGGATTTTTCGCGACATTCATGAGCGGGCGAAATGGGCGGGACCGTTGCGAAAAATGATGGCTATAAAATCATACGACGACGTATTATCATTAGGAATGCGAACGTAATGGACGTTGCATTGCATGGCACGGTGAACCGACCATGGAGCCGTAGGTCCTGCGATGATTTTCAGCAATAGTGTCGAAGGTTGATCATCGTATAAGCGAGCGTCTTGAACGCGTAGTGCACCTCGCTGATGCGTTCGAAGCGCAGCAACAGACGGCGAAACTTGTCTTCCAGGCGAAGACGCGCTCGATGGTTCTGAAGCGCTCCTCGGAGATGGCCGGATCAAAGCGCCGCTTGCGACCGCGTTTAGGCGTTTTGCGCCCACGCGGGTTCTCGGGAATGTTGGGCGCCATGCCAGATTGAAGATCGCGCGTCGGTTGGCACGACAGTCGTAGACGCCATCCAGACTGACGATTGCGCCTTGCAGGTCTGCGCCGATGGCGCGGGCCATTGCAGTGAGTTTCGGCAGCGCCTCGCGCAGCAGGGGCGATTCGTTGCGGTTACCTGGGGCACTGACGAAGGGCGCGATGACGTTGCAAATCCAGCATTGGCGCGGCCCCAGACAAATCGGGCTGCCCGGAAAGACTAGCAACCAGTTGGCAATTTGCGCACCCTATCAACCTGGACAGGGGCCAGCACGGGAACCATGCAGTAAGCTCAATTCGTTCGGATAACAGATTGTTCGTTTGGTCGATGCACTCTCGCTCCGACGACCGGTGATCGGGCGTCGATTGACAAGACCGTGTGCCTGCTAAGCGTAACCGGTCTTTCATTCCGAACAGGAAAGTTACAACAAGATTTTGCTTACACGTTGGCGTCGGCCGCCTTACGGGCAGCGGTTGCATTGCCCACCACCCCGCGTTGTGTGGCGAGACGAGGGCTGAAGAACGCCGCACGATACCAAGGAGATCCCATGTCCACCCCCCTGTCTGCAGTCGAATTCAAGGAAGCCGAGTTTGCGAGGTTGTCCGTCAGTCCCACCTCGGAGTGGGCAAACCTCGGCGGGCAGTTTCGCGGCTTGCCCACACCCGTCTACGGCATTGTCACGTTATCGAGATGGTCGGGTAAGATCGCATGATGAAAAATGCAAAATCGCTGTACCACGGTCATCGCTTTCCCGCATCGGTCATCAGTTGCGCGGTGCGTTGGTATTTCAGGTTCCAGCTCAGCCTGCGCGATATCGAAGAGCTGCTGTTCGAGCGCGGGGTTATCGTCAGCTACGAAACGGTACGACGCTGGTGCGATAAGTTCGGCGCGTGCTTCGCACACCGTGTGAAAGCGTCGCGTCGCAAGCCCGGCACCACATGGCACCTTGACGAAGTATTTGTGACGTTGCGCGGTGAGCCTTACCTGTTGTGGCGCGCCGTCGAACAACACGGTGCCGAACTCGATATCCTGCTACAGAAGCACCGCGACAAGGCAGCAGCGAAGCGGTTTTTCGAGCGCGTGCTTGCCGCGTGCTCTGAGGCACCGCGCAAGATCGTTACTGACCAGCTGCGCAGCTATCGGGCGGCGAAAGCCGAGATTCCCGCACTGGCTTGCGTCAAGCACGTCTTTGTCAAAGCCAGCGCGCGGGTCAATAACCGGGCTGAAAACAGTCATCAGCCGACCCGCGAACGCGAGCGACGCATGCGTGGCTTTCGCGATCCAGAGCGCACGCAGGCTTTCCTATCGAGCTTCGGTCCGATCGGGCAGCACTTCGCGCTGAAGCGACACCTGCTACGCGCCTCGCTCTATCGCAAACAGCTTGCCACACGCATCGCCGCCTGGCATCGCTTCACAGAGATCACCCAAGTTCCGCCGGTTTTCTGAGCAAGCGCGTTGCCCCCCACTATTACGTCGCGAGCAAATTAACGTGACAGTGCCGTCCCGACATTTAAATGGCCTTGACAACGCATGCGCCGATTCAGGGAAAATAATTGCACATGCCATTAAATAGATCTTGAACCGCGCAAACGTTGTACTAAATTATCAAGTGCGGACGAATATCTACCAATGAATCATCCGCACAACGGATGAAAGGAAATAAACCCACGTTCTCATTTCATTCCGGATTTCACTGTAAATCATCCAGCCCGATTGTTCGAATCAGATCGGATGCCCTTTCATTTTTTAAACGGTGATCGATATGGCAAATTCACATCAGCCAACGGTTCATGAAGTGAAAAACGCCGAACCGGCCAAGAACGTGTTCGACGGCCACAAGGTGGATCTCTACATTAATACGGGCACGCTCGGCGGCAAGCACTACCTTGTCACCGTCAACAAGCCCGACGGCACGCCGACGCTGATCGCGATCCACCTGTAATCGCCGCGGCACAGGTTCCGCCAGTTGCGGGGCGAGCCGCGCGCCCGCCCCGTGCGCCCACTTCGGGAGCCTCATCATGGAACAGATCGAATCGCCCGCAGCCCGCCCGCGGCTGGTGGCGCCCGTGACGCTGCGGCAGGTCGACGCGCCGCCCGACAGCCCGTACGCCGCCGTCGCGCTGGCCCGCACGCTCGACCAGTTCGACGGCCGCCACGATCTCGACGAGATCGCGCGCGATGAGCCCGCGTTGCCGCGCGCGCTGCTCGACGAGCTGGTCGGCACGCTCGACGAGGCCGGCCTGATCGACGACGACGCGCCGGTCGCGAGCCGCGCGGGCTCGGAAGTGATTCTCGAGATCGAGGATCTCGTCGAGCAGTACTGCGAAGAGACGCTCTACCGCAATCCGTTCTGGCGCGCGTGCCTCGACACACGCTCGCCGGGCGACCTGCCCGAGCGACTCGCGATCGGCATGGTGATCGAGAACTGGCACTTCCTGTTCCGCGAAAGCTATTTCGATGCACCCGTGCTGTCCTACGTGCCGAGCACGCCGGTGCGACTGACGCTCAACCGTTTCTTCTCCGAAGAGTACGGACACGACGAAATCCTGCTGCGCGCGCTGAATTTCGCAGGGCTGAGCCGCGCCGACATGCTCGATGCGATCCCACTGCCAGAGACGATGGGGCTGTGTAACGCGCTCGCGTACTGGTCGCACAGCGATCCACTGTTCTTCTTCACGACGCTTGGCTTGCTCGAAGGCCAGGGCATGCAGCACGACAGCTTCATCCAGGCGTGCGAGCGCGCGCAACTGCCCGACGGGCTCGTCGGCCCGCTCAAGACGCACGCGAACATCAACCTCAACGCCGCGCACGGTAGCCTGACACGCGCGATTTTCCAGGACGTCCCTGTGCTCGATGCCGTCACCGTCGGGCGCGTGAAGGCCCAGCTACGGCTGTTCGTCGAGCTCTACGACGACTTCTACACGGCCGTCTGGCACTACTACACTTCCGACGCGCCACTGCTGCGGCGTGTGTCCGACCTGTGAGGCGACCACCATGGACAGCTCGCTAGCAGCTCCCGCGATGCCGAAATTCCGCGGCATCGTCACCTCGCAGCTCACGGATAGCGACGCCGTGCTGAGCGCCGGCGGCCGGCAATGCGCGTTCCGCTTCGCGCCGGACGAGGCGACCGACGTCGCGCGCCTGATCGGCGACCTGCACGTGGGCGGCCTGACGCCCGAGGAACTGGCCACGCGCTCGCCCCGCATCGCCGACAAGATTCCACCGCTGCTCGCCGATTTCAACGTACTGCGCCTGCTGATCGAATCCGATCCGCGCCGCGCCGCGGTGGCGACGAGCGGCGCGCAGCTCTACCGCGACATCCGCCGGATCGCAGACCGCACCGCCGCGCGCAGCGCGCGCTCGGCATTCCTGCGCGCGCTGGTCGAACAGCGCGCGACGCGCCGTCAGTTGATCGGCTATGCGCTCGAGTATTACTGGATCGTGCGCGCGGCGCCGGGGCTGATCGGCCCCGCGCTCGGCTGGGCCGCCAGTCCCGCGGAGCGCACGCTGCTGCAGGACTTCCTGAAATCGGAGCTCGGCCACGACCGGTTTCTCGAGGGGTCGCTGAAGGCCGCAGGGCTCGGCGATGCCGAGATCGAGCAGCACCAGCCGCTGCCCGCGACTTTCTCGCTCGCGGCCGCGCTCGGCGTGCACGCGCGCCAGCATCCGCTGTCGTTCAAGGCGAACCTGTTTCTGTTCGAGCGCGCGCAACCTGCATTCATCGACACGTTCGACGCGCGCTGCGTCGCCCTCGGCATGCCCGAAGCGTTCTACCGGCCGCTGCGCGCACACGCGGACCTGAACGACACCTACCGGCACGAGGACATCTCGCGGCAGTTGATGGCGCTCGACACCGCGATCGACCCCGAAGCCTGCACGGTCACGAAACGCAACGTCTCGCTGATGGTCGAGACGCTGGTGCGCCAGGAACACACCATCCTCGCCTACTACGCAGACGACAGCGCGCCGCTGCCGCGCATCTTCCACTGAGGGTCGCCATGGATCTCTGGACATTTCAGCGTTATCAGTCGCCGCGCCTCGTCATCGACGCGATTCACCACGAGCCCGGCTCGGCGCTCGTCAGCATGCGCGCGGGCGCGCACGAATACCGGCTGGCGTTCGACGCCAGCGACGCCGCGGACCAGATCGCCGCGGAGCTCCACAGCCTGACCGACACGGCGTCGCCGCTGTGGTGGACGCTGCGCGAAAGCGAACCCGACTCCGGCTGGCACGCGCTCGGCACGTTTCTCGACACGCATTCGCTGATTGGCGAGGCCGACGACACGGCCGCCGATGCGCTCGCCGCGCAGGCCGCGCGGATCGACTCGTGCATCGCGCAAACGGTCGTCGCCAGCCTGGCCACGCTCGACTCCGCGCGGCGCGACGCGATCGCGCGCGACGCTGCGATGCTGCGGCTGCACCTCGACCGGCCCGCCTCCGCGCGCACGCTGTTCGACGCGCACGACGATCCGTTCGACGCGCAGGTCGAACCCAACTTCCATCTCGCGTTGCTGCGCATCGAGTTCGAATACTTCCGCCGCGCGGCACCGCTCACGCTGGCAGCCGTCGACTTGATGCTCGACGCGTTTTCCGGCGCGCCCCGCGCAAGCGCCGCGCACGATGCGCGGTTCGACACGGCCGGCCTGTACGATGAGCACGACCTGATGTCGCATCTGTGGCTCGTCGCGTCGAGCCTCGTCGCCGCGAGCGGCGACGAGGCGCAGCGGCTGCCGTGCGCGGACCTGCCGGCCGTGTCGCTGTCGAGCGGGCTCGAGTTCATGCGCCAGACCGAACTGATCACGCGCGAAACGCTGAACCGCTGGGGAGAGAATCCATACGTGAGCGCGGTCGACGCGCTGAACGGCGGCTATTCGCCGCTCGTCGCCGGCCCGTTTATCGAGCAGTACCACGTGACGCGGCGCTTCGTCGAGATCATCGCGCCGCTGCTGAGCATGCGGCTCAGCATCCCGCTGCGCTCGATGATGTTCCGCTACTACGGCGAGGAATACGGCCACGAGGCGCTCGAAAGCACGACCTGCGAGGCGCTCGGCGTCGCGCCCCGCATGCTCGCGAAGATCGTGCCGCTGCCGCTGCACTTCGCGTTCGTCGACGCGCTCACGCTGCTCGCCGATGTCGATCCGGTGTCATCATTCGCCGCGATCATGGTCGTCGAGGGCATCTTCGGCGAGCCGCCGAAGATGTCGCTGCGCCTGATGGCCGCGGTCAAGGACAACGAGGCGTTCCACAGCGTGTCCGGCGACCACGAGGAACTGAACGAATCGCTGAACCACAACAGCATCTCGCGCGACACGTTCGAGCAGATCGCCGCGATCGATCCCGCGCGCCAAGCAATCGCGATGCGCCGCATCCTGTTCCTGCTCGAACTCAACCACCGCGCCTGGAGCGGCATCGCCGGCTTTTACGGCGCGCAGCCCACGCTCGCGCTGCACGGCCCGTACGGCCGGCTGCTCAACCCGCGCGGCTGACGGCGCCGCGCCAGCTCGCACGCAGAAGGAGAGCCCCTTGGACGCACACTGCGACTACATCGTTATCGGCTCCGGCTCGGCGGGTAGCATCGTCGCCGCGCGGCTCGCCGCCAACCCGTCGATCAAGGTGCTCCTGCTCGAGGCCGGGCCGCTCGCGTCGCATTACCCGCCGATCCGCGACCCGAACCAGATCAACTGCCTGTATCGCATCGACGCGATTCACTGGGGCTACAAAAGCGTGCCTCAGACGCGCATGAACGACCGCGTGATGGACGTCTGGCGGGCGAAGGTAACGGGCGGCTGCACCGCGCACAACGACATGGTTTACGTGCGCGGCGCGCCCGCCGACTTCGACCAGTGGGCGCGCCAGTACGGCTGCGCGGGCTGGCGCTACCACGACGTAGCGCCGCACTTCGAGCAGGTCGAAAGCATGCTGCAACCGACCACCACGACACGCAACGCTTTCGGCCAGGCGTTCGTGAGCGCGAGCGAGCAGCTCGGCCACCGCTACAACCCGAACTACAACGACGGGCGCCCGATGGCCGGCGTGTCGCCGTTGCGCTCGACGATCGACACGCGCTTCCAGCGCGTGACTAGCTACCAGCGCTACGTCGAGCCGCTGCTCGCGCGGCAGTCGAACCTGACGTTGGCCGCCGAATCGCTCGTTGAACGGATCGAGTTCAACGGCACGCGGCGCGCCGCCGCGGTGCACTACATCCGTGGCGGCGCGCGCGTGCGTGCGGCCGCCGACCGGGAAATCCTGCTGTGCGCGGGCGCGATCAACTCACCGCAGATCCTGATGCGCTCGGGCGTCGGCGACGCCACGCAGTTGCGGCAGCTCGGCATCCCCGTGCAGATGGACCTGCCGGGCGTGGGCGCAAACCTGATGGACGCGCTGATCTTCCAGGGCGTCTGGACGTCGCGGCAGCCGATTCTCGACCAGCCCGTCAACGAGGGCTACGCGATCGTCTGGGCCAACGCGAATGCCGACGGCCAGCCGGCCAATGCGGCCGAGATGATGCGCGGACGCTATACGTGCGGCCAGTCCGAGCAAGAACTGCGCAGTTTTTATTCGGTGACGGGCGACATGATGCGGCTACAAAGCCGGGGCCGCGTCGCGCTCCGCTCGGCCGATGCGACCACCGCGCCGCTGATCGACATGAACTTCCTGTCGGCGCCGGGCGACTTCGAGCAATGCGTGCAGGGCTTCGAGCTGATGCGCGCGCTCGGCAACGCGCCGGGGCTGTCGGCCTGGCGCGGCGAAGAGCAGACACCCGGCCCGTCGGTACGCACGCCCGCCGAGATCCGCAACTGGATCTTGAGCAATGCGGGCTCGCTCAGCCACCCCGTCGGCACGTGCCGGATGGGCACCGGCAACGATGCGGTGGTCGATCCGCAGTTGCGCGTTCACGGGGTCGAGGGGCTGCGGGTCATCGACGTGTCAATCATGCCGCGCATTACGTCCGGGCACACGCAGGGGCCAGCGCTGATGATCGGCGAGAAAGGCGCCGCGCTGGTGCTCGCGCACGCGTGACAGCGCGCGCGGCTCGCAACGCATGCGTCTGCGCGGGGCTCATCGCGAGGAACGGCGCGACGCGGCGCCGATCGTCTCGGCCCATCGATCGTCGTGCGACGAGGAACACGATCCCGTCCGCGCGTTGCGGCGGGGGAATTTTCTGAGAACGTTTTGCGTTCGTCGGGCTGGCTCCAAAGTGGTAGGGGTGTTGTGCGTGGCCGGGGCGTTGTCACGTTAAGGTATACGAGACGCAAGAGCGCACGGGACGTACATTTGCTCAGAAATTGGACGGATCCTGGGTGAGCCCAGTGAAGCGATGCCACCCGGCAAAGCGTGCGGCGTCACGATGCTGCCTGACAGCGACATCGTTCAACCCTGACGAAGAAGCCGAAAATGAATTGTTCAGGACCGACTACTGAGGATGGGAGTTGGCAGCGTTCTCGTCGTTTGCGGCAATCACGCAAACACTCGGGCGAGTACATCGAGGTATGCCAACGACAGACCGAGAGAACCAAATCCATGAGCGCGACCACTGCGGTGCAGACTGACCAGCCACTTCCGCTTGTTCGGTTTATCACGCGAGTCTACGCACAGTTAGTGCTGGCCGCTTTCGCTCTTGTTCCGTCCTATCTGATCGCCTATCTGCATTTATTTCAGAACCCGACACTCAAGTTCGAGAACCATCCGTTCCACGAATTTGCAATTGCAGCAGCGACGCTTGAGGCCCTTTTTGTCACATACGTGGCATGGCAGTGTTATCGGTCCTCCGGAGAGCCGCTGCTGCGATGGATGACACTGGCTTTCCTGGGATTTGTACTGATCTACGCCTTGCATGGAGCATTCACCGGGCTCGCACATGACAACATTTGGCTATTCCTGTTGTACGGACCGGCGTCGCGCCTGACGATGTCAATCCTGCTGCTAGTCGGGCTTCTGTCGTATCACCGGCCGCCTGACCCAGCCGACCGCCGCGCCGGAGCCCGGTACTGGCTAAGCTGGGCCGCAATCTTCCTCGTCGTGGACGTTTTGGTCGCGCTTCTGGCGCATTCTACGGTTGCTGGGATAGTCCTGCTTCGGTTCACGGAGGCTACGGCACTCATTCTGTCAACGCTGAACGTCGCCATCTTGATGCTGAGTCGGCCTCGGTCGCCGTTGATGTTGGTGTACGGTATCTCCATCACGTCGTTCGCGCTGTCGTCGGTCGCTTTCCTCCTTGGTCGCCCATGGAATCACATGTGGTGGCTTGCTCATGTCATTTTCGCCAGCGGCTTCTTTCTTCTCAGCTATGGCGTGGCGTATGCCTTTTTGACAACACGCTCATTTGCGACGATCTATAGTCGCGAGGAACTGAACGCACGGCTCGCCCATGCGATGGCCCGCACCGAAAGCGCTCTGCAGGAGCTGCAGCGTACCAACCGGAAACTTGAGCATCTGGCGGCGACCGACCCGCTAACAGGGGCCGCCAACCGGCGTCATTTCATTGAGCGTTTAGAAGCAGAGGTCGCTCGCGCAAAGAGTGACGGTGCCCCGTTCTCGCTCCTCGCGCTCGACCTCGACAATTTTAAGTGGGTGAACGACGCTTACGGGCATCAGGTCGGCGACACAGTCCTGCAGGGATTCGTGCAAGCATGCCTCGACGCGATCCGGCCGTACGACGGCGTAGCACGCGTGGGTGGTGAAGAGTTCATGGTGCTGTTGACCCGTACGTCGCTGGATGCCGCACTTGCAGTTGGCGAGCGCATTCGCGCGGCAATTGCAAGCACGACGTTCGCCGGTGAGGTCGGACGCAAGGTGTCGATAACAGTCAGTATCGGTATATCGCAGTTCGGTAGGGATGGCAGTACGATTGACGCACTGCTTCGGGCAGCCGACCAGCGGCTCTACCACGCCAAGCGTCAGGGTCGCAACCGGGTGGCGGCTGTATAGCGGACGAGAGCCCGCCGATGTGCGCAAGCGATCTTTCACGGTCTCGCAGGCGAGTCGACGTCATTGAGCACGCGACATTTGAAGCAATATAGAAGAAAAGGGCCTCTGTTGAATTTCCAGTGGGTGGTATCGTCCCGGTTTCTGCATAATCAAGACGAAGGCAGGTCATGCACAGCAAGCTGTTCGAAGCCGCATTGGGTGTAAGTGATCCGTGGTTCGTGAGCGGCGTCGATTTCGACGCGGCCACCAAGCTGCTGACGATCCAGATCGACTTCACTGCCGGAAGCCGCTTCGCGCATCCTGAGGTGGCCGGCGCGCATCCCGTGCATGACACTATCGTCAAGCGTTACCGGCACCTGAACTTTTTCCAGCATGACTGCTACCTCGAAGTGCGCACGCCGCGCGTGAAGCTGCCCGACGGCCGCGTGGCGCTCGTCGAGCCCGATTGGGCCGGCAAGCTCAGCGGTTTCACGCTGCTGTTCGAGGCGATGGTGCTCACGCTCGCCCAGCAGATGCCCTTTGCAGCTGTGGCCCGCGCCGTCGGCGAATCGTGGCACCGCGTGCATGCGATCTGCAAGCGCTACGTCGAACTTGCGCTGGCCGCGATCGACCTGTCCAGCATGACCAGCGCCGCCGTGGACGAGACCTCCTACAGGCGGGGGCACAACTATGTGACGCTTGTGGCCGACGCTGAAGAACGCAAGGTCGTGTTCGTCACCGAAGGCAAGGATGCCGCCACCATCGGACAGTTCGCCGCTCGCCTGCGAGCGCACCGCGCAGAACCCGAACAGATCACCTCGGTCAGCATCGACATGTCTCCCGCCTTCATCAAAGGTGTCACCGAACATCTGCCGAATGCCCGCATCACCTTCGACAAGTTCCACGTCGTCGCACAGGCGTCGATTGCCCTGGACAAGACCCGACGACTCGAGCAGAAGACCGATCCCGATCTCAAGGGCCTGCGTTGGGCGCTGCTCAAGGACCGCGACCGGCTGAGCGCGGCACAGCGTGCCGATCTCGATGCGCTAGTCGCCAACGTCACAACCACGCGTACTGCCCGTGCCTGGCTCTATCGAGAACAGCTCCGCGACATCCTTGATCGCAAGCAGATCAATGTCGTCAGTGCGATGCTCGAGCAGTGGTGTACCAACGTGATGCGCTCCAAGGTTGAACCGATGAAGGAGGTCGCCCGCATGATACGCAAGCATTTCGACGGCATCGTCGCATGGACCCAGACGCGCCAGACCAACGGCTTTCTGGAAGCACTCAACGGCCTGTTTCAAGCCGCCAAGCGACGCGCTCGTGGCTACGCAAACCTCGAAACTATGCGCACCGTGCTGTTCCTGATCGCCGGCAAGCTCAACTTCGCGTCGATCAATCCGCACGCTGCATAACCCATTCAAATTTCAAAAGAGCCATTTTTGAGCTGTGCGATGAAGAAGACGAAGACACCGCGAACCACACTCGCGCCGGGCTTGGCCAAGGTGCTGAAGCGCCTTCACTACCCGCTTGAAGTGATTTTGCTGTGCGTGCGATGGTACGTGGCCTATTCGCTGAGTTTGCGCAATCTTGCGGAAATGATGGACGAGCGTGGTATCGCGGTGGATCATTCGA
>NZ_JBKGUA010000098.1:0-11469 GCF_046543485.1 Paraburkholderia sp. EG304
GTATCGAAGCCGGCCCGCATGTCCAGCGGCTCGACCGCCAGCCACACCTGATCAATGCGGATCATGCGAGCCACTCACGCAGCCAGGCGGCGCATTGTGCTGCCTCTGATATCGGCGAGCTAATCGTCATCGACTGGTTCGCGCGACGCACCTCGACGCGGATCTCGGCCGGACGAACGTTCATCGTGTCGAGCGGCACCGGCACAAATGCCGGTGCCTGTGCCGACGGCACTGCCACATCGCTGCTCGCGACGGGCACCCGAGCATTCCCTTCGGCTTGTTCCACCCAACGTCGCAGCAGGTTTGCGCTCAGCCTGTGATCCAGGGCGATGGCCGCAAGCGATACACCCGGTCTTCGGCAGGCTGCCACCACCCGGGCTTTGAACTCGACGCTATATCGCCGGCGTCGACGCCTTACAACCGGTGCCTCTTCTTCGATAGTGTTCACGTGTCCACCTATTTAAGTGCACACGATGCTCCCAAAACCTTCAACGCTACTCAAGACGGGATGGCCGGGCGCTTACGCTTAACTAATGCTGCTACACAGTAAGACCAATTAAACAATCGAGACAAGATGGGGATAGGATTCGTCCTTTCTCAGAATGTGAACGGATCTTGAGTGAGTCCGGGATAGCGATTGCTTTCGATAGAGCAAAGCGCGAAACAGATGTCGTTTGACCAGAACGTGCTGCCGGCTCAGGCCGAAGCTCCGTAGGAAAGTTTGAGTGCGATCGGGAGAGCGGAGGCATTGCATGCGCCGCCCGCGTTCACGCGTGGGCTGATGACTATTTTCGGCCCGGTTCAGGCTTTGAGGAAGACGTGTTTGACGGTGGCGAGTTCGGGTATTTCGGCCTTCGTCGCAGGAAAGCTGAACAACTGGTCGGTCACGATCTTGCGTGGCCCTCCGGAACAGGGCTTTTGTCCGGATGGAGCCGGGGTACCGGGTGACGAACGCGCGGGCGTATAACCAGAGCCTGAGAAAGGGCGGCATGATCAGCCTGTATGTGCCGGGCGGCGATCTGAAGGCGCAGCTTATCAACGCAAAGAGCCGTACGCCGGGCGTGTCGGGGCGTGAGCCGACCTACACCACGGCGTACATCGAGCTGATCTTTACCTTCTATCGGTTGTTGGGCGGGGGGGGGATGCGGCAGATCACCGGCTATATGGAGGACTAACGGGAGACTCGCGGGCTGGACATCCCGGTGCCCAGCGCCGGTCAGCTGGGCGAACGGTTCGCTTCACAGGAGGTGAGCGTCACGCAGCGTTGCGAACAGCTGGCCCGGCGTCTCGCGCGCGGCGGGACGATCAGTCTCATCGTCGACAGCACGGGATTGAGCTTTGGGCGGGCGAGCCAGTGGTATGAGGAAAAGTACGCTCAGAAGGCCGCGCGCACGCCGTGGCGCAAGATGCATCTGTCGATCGACGCTGACATGAACGTACACGCGATCCGCATCACCACTACAGAAGTATCGGACAGCGAAGGAGTGGACGCCGTGCTGCCCGCTGATGTGCCGATGGATCGGGTGATTGCCGATGGCGCGTATTTCAGCATCGAGCGTACCGAAGCGCTTTCAGGCGCGGGCGTGACGCCCGTCATCCCACCGCCGGCTCACGCTGTCGTACACGGCGAGGAGCGAACTCGCTGGCATGACCAGATCGTCAGATACATCGAGGACAAAGGCATCTATGCATTTCACAAGTAATACGGCTACGGTGTGCGCTCGCTGGTCGAGGCACAGATCTCGCGCATCAAGCGCTGCATCGGCGAACGCCTGCTGACGCAGGAGCTTGCGTCGCAGGAAGGAGAAGGCATAATCATCGCCAACCTGCTGAACCGGTGGAACGCCTTCGACAAACGGGTTTGCGTCAAAAATGCATAGTCGCGTCCATGGCACGGGAACTCGTACCCATCCGGACAAAGCCGGTCGCAAGCCCCGCTTTGTCACGGCGGGGGTTGCAAGACCGTCCGTGTTGCCGTCGTAGGCAATGATCCGTACGCCGCGACCTGACCATGTCGTCGCCGTTGCAGGCGGCAAGCATGGCGGTTGACAGCACGGTGACGCAGAGCGTCGTGAGTGTCGGTGAAGGATGGCGTTGCCGGGCGGTCGACGGACCGTGGATCATGTCTCCGTTCGCCGCATTGTTTGTGTTGGACTTCGTTGGCGAGCGATTTCCCATTGTCCGAACCATGATGCAACGCCGATCGGTGTTTATGGCGGCAGACCGCTCCGCGAGTGCAAGTCTCGTAAAGCGGAACCCCGGTGTCTCCGGCAGGAGACGCCCTCTCCACGAATGGACGCACATGGCTCAGGAAATCGCCGATGCATGACATCGCGACGTGCGTTGTAAGCTTCACTGGAATGGCTCGGCAGGCACGCACGCAGCGGCTAGCGTCGATCGACGTCAGATCCCGAGCGCGGCCATTTTCTTGTAAAAGGTCGCGCGTCCGATCCCGATCCGTGCGGCCGCCTTTGATACGCATCCGCCCTCGCATCGCAGTGCGGCACCGAGAAACCGCTTCTCGAACATCCGCATCGCGTTCTCGTAACTTGCTTCATTGATGTCCGCGTCACGGGCCTCACCGTGTTCGCGGGCAAATTCTGGAGCGGAGAGCGTCGAGTCGATGTCGTTGACGAACGCAACCAGCAAGTTGGCGTCGATGCACTGGTGATCGGAAAATATCACGGCCCGCTCGAGCGTATTGCGCAATTCACGCACATTGCCCGGCCACGCGTGCTCACGAAGCAGTTGTAGTGCATCTTCACTGAGGTCTGGGCGGCCGATATGGTGGTGTGCCACTAACTCATCGAGGATCATGTCCGAAAGTGCGGCGATATCGTGCGCACGCTTTCTCAACGGTGGTGTTCGGATGACGAGCACGTTAAGCCGATAGTAGAGGTCGGCGCGGAAGCGGCGGGCGGCGACGAGCTCGGGAAGCGCGACGGAAGTCGCTGCAATGATTCTCGCATTGGTCGCTACCACGCGATTCGAGCCAAGCGGCTCGAATTCCTTTTCCTGCAGCACGCGTAGGAGCTTGCTCTGGAGCGAAAGCGGCATGTCTCCGATCTCATCCAGGAAAAGCGTGCCGTCGCTAGCCAGTTCGAACTTACCCACGCGGCCTTTGCGATCGGCGCCGGTGTACGCGCCTGCGGCGGCGCCGAACAGCTCGACTTCGAGCAGCGAATCGGGAATTGCCGCGACATTCACGGCGACAAATGGCTTGTCGGCGCGTGCCGATTCCCCATGTATCGCGTGCGCGATCAATTCCTTACCGGTACCCGTTTCACCGAGTAAAAGGACGGGAAAATCGACCTGGGCTGCGCGTAGCGCGAGGCGCTTCACTTCCATGCTGGCAGGGCTCGTGCCGACGAAATTCGACAGGCTGTATCGGGCCCGCCGTGTGTGTGCTAACGCGTGTCGCGTCGCGATGAGCTCTGCTTGCAAGCGCGAGTACTGGCTAAAGAGCGGTGTGAGTGCTTTCAGTTGTCCAAAGAGGGCAAAGCCGATGGCGCCTATGGTGGCGCCGTTGTCATCCTTCAGTGGCAATCTCGTCACAATGAAAGGTTCGCGCTCGGTTTCAAGTATGTCGAGCAGAATGGGCTTTCCTGTTTTGACGACTTCTCGCATGAGGCTGTTTGGGACAACGGTCTCGCAATCGAGACCAATTGCAATCTTGGGATCGGCAAAGCCGAAGTGAGCAGCATATTTCTCACTGATCCAGACGACTTTGGCCTGTCGGTCGACGATCAGGGTGCCCTCGCTTGAATTAATGAGGGTGTCGAAGAGCGAACGCACAGCGCGCCGCCAGACATAGCTGTAGTCGCTCAGGATTGTGCCGACCTCGGTTGCCATTCGGATCTTCTCCTCGTGTGACAGCGCCGCCCGGTCCAGCTTGCTATGAACCGTCTCGGACCAGAGACGAAGGCGAGCAGTGTCTCAAGTTGTGGATCCGCGCGGGAGTGGGATTTCCCCTACCAATCCAGTTCTGTGGCTGGTGCTAACACATTTCCGGAAATGAAGTGTGGATTCCTCAATGTCGGACTGCATAGGGGTGGCGGAAAAGGATGGGAAAGCGGTCTTTGAGCGTTGAGGGACGCGCCGTGCCCGACGGTTACGTGGCTCCGCTGGCGCGATGCCGTATCCACAATGGGCATGGCATGGACGCTGCTTGTGGTTCGCAGCGGTGCTAGGGGCGGCGGTTCTGTCCGTTTGCTTCTCGACGAAGATGGCGAATTGTCACTTCGCATCGCGAACCAATCATCCCATCGAGTCTAAATGCCCCCACGTCCCGGGGTGCTTGCCTCTCGACAGCAGTGTCCATACAACTAAAGGAGACGTTATGCAACCGCTCTCACGACCCCAAAGACGATGGATTGTTGGCTTCTTCGTCGCGCTGGCGACGACTCCTGCGTTGGCCGCGGTCACGCCCGGACCCGGAACCTGGAGTGGGCAGCAGATCTGGGCCACAGATTCGGTGAATGGCGGCAACTTGACCGGCTATTACTATTGGCCGGCGAGCCAGCCCACCACTCCCAATGGCCAGCGGGCACTCATACTTGTGCTGCACGGTTGTCTGCAGACCGCGTCCGGCGACGTGATCAACAGCAGCAGTGCGGCCGGTTTCAACTGGAAAGCAATTGCAGATCAGTACGGCGCGATCATTCTGGCGCCGAACGCGACCGGCAACGTTTATAGCAACCACTGCTGGGATTATGCGAACACGTCCCCGAGCCGCGGTACCGGGCATGTCGGTGTGCTGCTGGATCTAGTGAACCGCTTTGTTTCCAATTCGCAGTACGCGATCGACCCCAATCAGGTGTACGTCGCGGGCCTCTCCTCGGGCGGTGGCATGACGATGGTGCTGGGTTGCATTGCCCCCGACATCTTCGCCGGAATCGGTATCAATGCCGGGCCGCCGCCTGGAACGACCACGGCGCAGATCGGTTATGTGCCAAGCGGCTATACGGCTACGACCGCGGCGAACCAGTGCAGGGCATGGGCAGGATCGAACGTCGGCAAATTCTCAACGCAGATCGCCGGCGCGGTCTGGGGGACATCGGATTACACGGTCGCGCAGGCGTACGGCCCACTCGACACTGCCACTTTTCGAATCCTCTATGGCGGCACCTTTACCCAAGGGGCGAAGGTGACGATTCAGGGCGGCGGAACGAACACGCCGTATTCCGACAGCAGCGGAAAGGTTCGGACGCACGAGATCTCAGTTTCCGGCATGTCGCACGCATGGCCGGCCGGAACCGGCGGCAACAACGCGAACTACGTGGATGCAACCCGCATCAACTATCCGACATTCCTGATGGACTATTGGGTCAAGAATAACCTCCGCGCGGCGTCGGGGCCTGCACCGTCAGGCTCCGCACCGAGCGGCCTCGCAGTGTCGGGAACAACACAGACGACCGTTTCTCTCTCGTGGAATGCCGTTGCAAATGCCACCAGCTACAGCGTCTATCGCAACGGAAGCAAGGTGGGCTCGTCCGCATCTGCCAGCTATACCGATTCAGGGTTGATCGCTGGGACGACCTATTCCTACACCGTGACCGAAATCGATCCAAATGCGGGTGAGAGCGCCCAATCGTCGTCAGTCTCGGCGACGACGCAATCGAGCTTCGTGTGCACCGAGACGACGACCACTAACTATGCACATGTACAAGCGAGCCGAGCGCATGATTCCGGCGGCACGGCCTATGCGAACGGGTCGAACCAGAGTATGGGGCTGGACAACGTCTTTTATTCGAACACGCTGGCGCAGACGTCTGCCGGATACTATGTCATCGGCAATTGTCCGTAATACGGGACGCGTTTGATGAACGCCTGAACGGACATCCTGTCCGTTCAGGCAAACCTAACGATGGTTGTTTCCGACATGGTGGCCGCGTTTTTCGTTCGACCGATACAGACGTCGTTGCGAGCCGCGATCACGCTTGCCGATATCGACTCCAAACAACCGAGGACGGTACACAAATCCCGCTTACCTTTGCTAAGCGGGGCGAGTGCGTATTTCGGCGAAGCCAAACACGGATTTCGGTCAAAGTCAAACTGGATTTCGGGAGGAAAGTGAGTAGCCGTTTCGCTTGAAGTCGAACGGTTTCGAGGGATTCCACGATCGGTGTTCGGTGCTCCGAAACCGCAGTTCACCTCACCGAAATGCATGTTCGATATGAAAGGCGCGGTTTCGTCCAGTGTTACTGCGGACGGCTCTATCGGCCGTCGGTTATGGTGGCTACTTTTTGGGGACACCGATGACGCCGGCCCACCGGACGACCATTCGCAAAATGAAAGACTTGCTTCGCCTGAAAATGGACCGGCAATCTGTCCCAGCGGTAGGTGAGGGCCAGATGAGATGTCAAAGCAATTCTGGAATCTATGGTCTGCCCGAATTTTGCTACCTCTGCTCTTGACTCCCCGTGGCTTGCAAAAAATCTATCCGGAATCGCTGTTCCTCGATGGAAACCGCACCGGTCGATCCTCAAAAACGTCCGCAGCTACGGCGAGCTGTCCGACTTGTCGGCTTTTCGTCCGATCGGGTTCCCAGCGGTCACAAAACCTCGTTGCATGTCCAGATACCACTAGTGCACATGTCGCCACTTTTTCACTGCTAAGGTAACGCGACGCAACACCACTCAGCATGGAGCTCAATGCGCCAATGCCGGTCACGGCGAATGGCATCGCCGAAACACTGATCCCCGGAAAGCCGGTTGCCAACGACGTGTGGGAAATGAGCAGCGGCACCTCAGTCCAGAACGCGTAGAGCTCTCGCATATGCCCGAAATAGCCCAGCGTCGCGGCCCAGAACCCACCGATGCGAAACGCGCCGAGCACAGAGGGCGGCGATGCCGCCGGTGTATCCATCATGCCTGCCGATCCGCTCGACACGACCGAGTGCGGTCCATCGTCAAGCACGCCGACAATGGCGGCCCCACCGACAGCAAGCGGCGAGGAAGCGGAAATGATCAGTTGCCATGGGAAGACCGTGCCCAGCACGCGCATCACATGCTCGCAGCGCACTGCCGAGAATCAGCATTCCGACTAGCTGGGCGAGCGCCTGCCCGGTGCGATCGGTTGCCCAGCCGATGATCAGCTTCGTCCCCATCGGGTAGATGCAGGCGAGGCAAATTCCGACGCCAAAGCGTAACAGCGCAGCACTCACGAGATCCATCGCCAGCCACGCGAAGCCCAGGTTGAACAATGCTCCGGCGAGCGCGCTGCAAACGAAAATTCGGCTCGCGCGATCCGATCGACGGCGCCGCTCAGCGAAACGACGTAGGTGCCGAGGATGAACCCAAGTTGCATCGCGCTCGCCAGCCGGCCGATGTCGGCCGCGCTGATGTGCCAGATGTTCACCAGGTTTCCGGCAGTACTATTCGCGCTGAACCACAGTGCCGTGCCGAACAGTGGCGCGATCGAGATCTCAGCGACCGGACCTATCCCGTCGACGATCAGCTTTCGCATTCCACCCCGTCATCTCATCAATTCGCCAGCGACGTCTGGGGACTGAGCAGTTGATTGAGCCAGCGCGTGTCGCGCGGAGAAGGGCGACGCTGCAGCCGTTCGTTGAGGATCGCGTGAGCCTTCGCGGCTTCGCCGCTTCGCATCAATGCAACCAGCAGCATGTCTTCGACGATTTCGCGCTGCGCGCCGCTTCCGCCGATCCGCACAACCTCTCGCGCAACCGGCGCCAGGATCTCCGCGGCAAGCGCGTAGTCTTCTTCAGCAAAGGCCAACGACGCGCGGCAGATCGCCGGTACCACCGGGCCAGCCGAAAGCTTTCCGTCCTCGATGAGCTTGTGGAGGACAGCAACCCGTTGCTCGACAGCCTCGCCGTTGCCGCTCGCCGCGGCTACCAGCGTCATATGGAAGTCAACGAACGGAAAGCCCACGTCCTGGAAGAAATTCGACGCGTATTTCGCCGCGTCGTCCCACATTCCCGCCGGAACTGTGTGGCCGTACGCATGCAGGCGCCATAGAAACGACGAGGTGTCGCTGACAATATTGATCGGCGTGCCCTGCGACGAGGCCGGCGCGACATGGTCGTTATAGACCGCGAGGGCGCGCTCGATGTCCCCGAGCTCGAGCGCGATGAGCGCGCTATGCCATGCGATGTGGCCGTGCAGCACGCCCGTTTTGTCGTACTCAGGGAGCCAGCCGGTGATGAACTCCTGCGCCTCTTCGTTTGCACCGGACTCGTACAACACGTGTGCGACCGCGTGCGCCGCATTCACATTGTGTCGCCGCAATTGCAGCGCGCGTTGCGTCAGCGTGCGTCCGAGCCGAAGGTTGCCGTTTTCGCCGTGTGCCCAGCCGCGATAGGTGAGGAACCACCAGTCGTCGGCATCGAAGTGTTTGGCATGACGCTCGCACAGGTCGACGCGTGCCTGATCGTGGTCGGCCATTCCGGAGAAGGCGAAAAGGCCGAACGCGCCCAGCGGCATCGACAGGATGACGATGTCGCGCGGCCAGCGGTCCGTGTGCACCAGCACCGCCGCGAGCGCCTTGGCCGACTGTCCATGAATGGCGAGCGACAGCGCGTTAACGTGGGTGCGCTCGCGCTCGGTCCCGTTCCTAGCGACGAGATCGAGCGCCTTGACAATCTTTGCGCGAGCTTCGGACGGCTGTGCGCTGATCGCATGCAGGCGTGCTCGTGCGGCATGCGCGAGGGCGAAATCCGGGTCGGCGGCGATCGACTCGTCCAGTGCTTCCCCGGCACCTGGCCACAACGACAGCAGGAGATCGACACCGGTTCGGTATCGCTCTGCAGCGAGGTCGGAAGTCGTTGAAAGCGGCAGGTCGTAGCGGTCAAGGCGGCCCATAAATCGGATACTCCAGAAATTCGTTAGCAATGGCTCGGCTATCGTCTGCGGCCGGCCGCGTAGCGGTTCAGTATGTGAGACATTCATTAAACCCGGTTTCTGTGTGGCAGAAATTCGACTACTTGTCGCCATGTGTCGATTATCTGCCAACACCTCGGGCACGCGCTATGAACTGGAAAATAATCGAGGCTCCGGTCGACGCCAAGCCGCCAGCGCGGCTCACGGTCCGCGCGCAGTTCATCCGGCGCGTCACTTTTTCCCCGAGCTCTCTCATCACTGGCATTAGATGGTCTATGCGACATCCGGCGCGTTGACTGTGATATCGGAGGGCGGCTCGCCCGGGATTTCTCCCGAGCAAGCCGTATGGTTGCCGACGGGCCTTCGGCCAAGATCGGTTCACGGCTCGGCGTCCAGTGTCGCAGTCTCTGGATCACGGAGGAGACCCGCACCGCGCTCGCAGGCACGACACCGATGGTGTTCGCGGTTTCGCCGTTGCTGAAGGCACTGATCGTTGAAGCGACAGGCATCGAAGTGACGCCAAGACGATGGCTACGCCGGTCGGATCAGTGCTCTGATTCTCGAGCAGCTTCGGCGTTCCCGGCCACACCCGACGGCATTGCCATGGCCCAGAGATTGCGCGCTCCCGACGCTTTGCGAGACGCTTTAAGCGGACCCGGCAGACCCGCGCGGCCCGGAAGATTGGGGGCGCGTGCTGGGCGTGTCGGCCTGTGCGCTGGCACGGCGGTTCGTCAGCGAGACCGGCATGAGCTTGCGGCCGTAGTGCCGGCGGATCAGGATGGTGAGGGCGATCGAACCGCTCGGCGGCGGGATGGGCGTGACTCGTACCGCGATGGGGCTACGGCTCGACCTCGGCGTTCGTGTATGCGTTTCGTCTCAAGATGGGCAGCAGCGTCAACAGCGCAGAGTACGGTCCAAGGGCTGCGCTCCTCGAGCTCTCCGATGAGCAGTGGCATCAGGGAATCGACACATACTTCCAGAACGTGGCTCGACCCACCCGCCTCGTCGTGCCGCACATGAAGAAGCAGCGCGCGGGCGCCATTATCAACAGATTGACAGTCTTCCCGCTACCGAAGAGCGTCGTTAAAGCGTTCCGATGCACCGGTAGGGCACAAGCGCAGAGATCGCGGCAACGGTCGCGTTTCTCGCGTCGGGCGGCGCGGCGTACAACACGGGACAGGCCATCTGGGACGATGGGGGCTTACCTGCTCGATTTGGTTCGTGCACGTCGTAGCAAGATGTCCGGCCCCGCGGGAAATGGGCCAGGTGCATCTCAGCTTGATAGCGGCGCGAAAGCTCAGGCTGCCGGAAAGTGGCGCTGCCCAGGAAGTGGGCGACGGGAAAAGTATCGAAAAAGCCTCGTATTTGGATAGAAATTTGCAGGAAGGTCATCGCGGTTGATTTTGGCTACCGGCTCTCGTCATTAGGATAGTTACAGGTCAGCGCAATGTTGCTTGCCCAACGGGTCGTAGGTTCTGTCGATCCGATTCCCAGCCAAACTATCGAGAGTACGACCATGCAATCATCCCGGCCACTGATATGTCTCGCGACTTTGACGCTTGTCCTGCAACCTCTCGCGGCCCACGCGGATTTGACAGTAAAGATCGGGCAGGTTTCCCCGCTTACCGGTGAACTGTCCCACATCGGAAAGGATGATGAAAACGGTGTGCGGCTGGCGATCGAAGATCTGAACAGCAGAAAGATTCGGATAGGTGGGCAAAACGTTACGTTCGTGCTCGACTCCCGGGACGATGCGGCCGATCCCAAAACGGCGGTAACCGTTGCTCAGAAGCTGGTGGATGATGGCGTGGCCGGCGTCGTTGGTCACGCGAACTCCGGGACATCGATACCTGCTTCCAGGATCTACTCGGATGCAGGCGTCCCGATGATTACCGAATCGGCAACCAATCCGAAGCTCACGCAGCAAGGATTCACCAACGTGTTCCGTATGGTTGCGAATGACGTGAGACAGGGCTCCGTCATCGGAGGCTATCTGGTCCACGATCTGGGTGCGCGCAATATCGCCATCGTCGATGACCGCACGGCGTACGGTCAAGGTCTTGCCGATGAGATCGAAAAGTCAGTCAAGGGTGCCGGAGGCAACGTGGTCGGCCGCGAATACGGCACCGACAAGACAACGAACTGGATGGCGATTCTCACCACCATCAAGAGCCGTCAGCCAGAAGGTATTGCTTTCACGGGTGGCGACACGCAAGCAGCGGCGTTCGCGCAGCAGGCGCAAAGCTTGGCTTGAGGGTGAAGTTTATTGCCGGCGACGAAGCGTGCACGCCCCAGTTCATCAAACTGGCCGGGTCTTCGATGGACAAGGACGTCTACTGCACCCTGGCGGGCGTACCGCCTGCAAAGATGCCCCAAGGACCCGAATTCTTCAAACGCTATCAGCAGCGGTTCGGTGTTCCCGTGCAGTTATATGCCCCGTATGCCTACGACGCGGTGCTCGCGATGGCGGAGGCAATGCAGGACGCTGGATCGACAGATCCTAAGGCATTGCTGATCAAGTCCACCGCATAGCTACTCGGAGCGTTATAGAGCGGAGTGGATAAGGAAGGCAGAACAGGATGAAGCAGCAGACGCTGGCGATGGAAGCTGACGAAGGTGCGGGTTT
>NZ_JBKGUA010000099.1:0-11292 GCF_046543485.1 Paraburkholderia sp. EG304
AGGCAACCCGTACGTCCAGGCGACCAAAGACCCGACCCGCTTCGCGCAAGACTCGATGTACGCGCAGGGCTGGAATGACGGATTCTCGACATGCAAGGAATGGTACAAGCCCTTCTGACTACATCGCTGATGTGAGGACATACAGATAGCACGGGCGTGCGTCCGCCGATCAGCACGCCGCTGGAGAGCAGCTATGCAAATCGATGCGTTTATGCGAGGCGCAGCATCGAGATTCACCGAACCGTCGACCTTTCGTGGCGCCATCTCGAAGATAACATTTGATCATGGAGCGGGCCTTCGAGCGGCAGAGTGGTAGTGACCTCTTTTAAAGTTGTGGGCTTGATCCGGCAGACGAAGTCTGGCTGGCTCAGTTCGGCCATGAGCAGGCCCCTCGATTCCACCGGGTTCTGTCGCAGTAAGAGCGAGAGGTCGGGCAAGACCGATTGGTATGGATTCCTTATCCAGCCAGCGAATAGAACTGCTGTGCGGGAGTTTGGCCAACGCCGCCATCGTTCAATTGGCCCTTGACGATCATGTGCATGACTTCGATGCCCCCCAGGAGAATGCGGGCGCAACGAAATTTCTTGAACCCGAGCATCTGGCGGGTCCGGCGCTTGATCGCGCGGTGATCCTGTTCGATGATGTTATTCAGATACTTCGACTGACGGACCTTGATCGGCGTCTCGCGATCGGCATTCACCGCATCCAGTGCGGCCAGATTGGAGCCGCTTTTGTCGATGGTCACGGTCTCTGGCGTACCATTATGGGCGATCGCCTTTTCAAAGAACCGCCGGGCAGCGACCTTGTCCCGCCTGGCCCTGAGCAGGAATTCGACCGTGTCGCCCGCCTTGTCCACTGCCCGGTAAAGATATTTCCACTCGCCTTTGATCTTGATATAGCTCTCGTCCATTCGCCAGCTTTTCCCAACCGGACGCTTGTGCTTGCGGAAGCGCCTTTCGAAGAGCGGCAGCAGCTTGATGACCCAGCGGTACACCGTCGAATGATCCACCGCGGTACCACGCTCGTCCATCATTTCCGCAAGATTGCGCAAACTCAGCGAATAGGCCACGTACCATCGCACGCACAGCAAAATCACTTCAAGCGGGTAGTGAAGGCGCTTCAGGACCTTGGCCAGGCCCGGCGCGAGTGTGGTTCGCGGTGTCTTCGTCTTCTTCATCGCACAGCTCAAAAATTCGCTACCCAATTTTAACGTGGGCCTTACTGCAACAGAACCATCCGATATGTTTGATCCTATCGCACATAGAACTTCGGGAAATGGCATGCGCGACAAGTACAGGCATCGAGCGGCGTTCGTTTCCATGTCAAACGAGGATGACCTTCCATCGTCCTGTCCCAATGCGCCGCGCGTCGATCCCCTCCGATCAACATTCCACTTGATTCCGCGGACAATTCGTCATGACTCGATTTCGAATCATACTAACAAACATTCATGATGTTCTAGCGTTGCGCGGACGTTGCCCACGAAGCGTTGGCATGGATCAAGGTCGTCGCAGAGATTCTTCGTTACTGGATCCGCTTCGAACATCAGCCAGCTTTCGAAGGCGCGGCGCCCGTCGAGCGTCAGTTGTCGCCCCACTTGTGGACTGAGGACGTCGTACCGATGCGCGCCGCGACGACGCGGCAGCGTGAGCAGTCCATACCTTCACAATACGTCGACCATGTGCATTACTGAACCGCCCCGGGATTTCCCTCAGGATTACCCACAAATTGTTCGTAATTCTGCGATGGGATGGCTTGTAAACGAAGACAGCGGATGTTAACTTTGGAGCCGTTCATGATCTGTGATGCCGGGCGTTGTCGCACACCCCTGACCTCGATGACTGGGCAAGTGAAGAGTTTGGTGCTGCCGAACTTGGCGACGCTCGCCTGACCAGACGGCTCGTGATGCTGGCGCGTAGGCTTTCGACGAGTCCGCATTGCTCTTTTCCGCAATCGTTCAATGCTTCTGAGCTGAAGGCGGCTTATCGGTTTTTCGATAACCCACAGGTGGATGTCGATGGCGTGCTGGGCGCACACATCGGCCAAACGCTTTGTCGCATGCAGCAGGTGCCGATCGTACTTGCGGTTTAGGACACCACTGAGTTCAATTTGTCTCATTTGCGGGCAACCGAAGGTCTGGGATATGGCTCCGATCCACACGTTCGTGGTTTCCTGATACACAGTCTGCTTGCGCTCACGCCTGAGGGGCTGCCACTCGGCGTGATCGGCCTGAAGACGTGGATACGTAGGCTGGAGGAGTTGGGCAAGAAACATCTGCGCGGACAACGAAGCGTACAAGAGAAAGAGAGCGCGAAATGGCTCGAAGGAATCGAGCAGCTGTGCATACTCAAGACACACTGTCCGCATACGCAAGTCATCGGCGTGAGCGATCGCGAAGGCAATGTCTACGATGTGTTCCTGGCACGGCGGCCTGCCGGTGTCGACTGGCTGGTGCGCGCGTCGTGGAATCGACGCGTTGCACACCCTGATCGATATTTGTGGGAAACCGCGCTAGCCTCGCCAGTGATTGGAGAAACGCAACTGCAGGTGCCTGCGCGCGAAAACCGACAGGCGCGCACCGCACGGCTGGTTGTGCGATGCATGCCCGTACGCCTTCGTCCGCCGCAAAATCGTCGTCGCGAGAAGCTTCCCGAAATTGATGTATTTGCGATTCATGCGTTGGAAACGAACGTAGACGAAGGAGCCGAGCCATTGGAATGGCTATTGCTGACCTCAGTGCCTACGTATACGCAAGCACAGGCCCTCGAGCGTCTGGCATGGTATGCACGTCGATGGACAATTGAATCGTGGCATCGTGTGCTTAAAAGCGGCTGTCGCATTGAAACCCGCCAATTTGGCAATGTCGAACGATTCGTACGCGCCACCGCGTTGTTCGCCGTAGTAAGCTGGAGAATCCTGTACGCGATGCTGCTTGCACGGCTTGATGGAAACCTGTCGTGCGAAGTATTGCTGCAGCCAATCGAGTGGCAGGCCCTCTACTGCCGTACGCACGGTAGTACAGAAATGCCCGATGAACCGCCCTCACTCGCGCAGGTGATTTTGTGGATCACCAGACTCGGCGGCTATCTTGCCCGAAAGCGTGATCATCCTCCAGGGCCTACCGTCATCTGGCGTGGCTTTCTTGTTCTGCATGAAATTACGATGATGTACCGAATATTCAGGGCGAGTGACGGCAAGGCTACCTTGCCTGCCTTGCCGCCTTTGCCAACGAGATTGAGCATCGAGCGCACGCTCTTTATTCTCGACTGGCTTCAGAACGTCGAGCTGCGCCGACGCGTTCATGCCGGCTTGAACAAGGGCGAGGCCCGCAATGCGCTTGCGCGCTCGGTGTTCTTCTACCGCCTCGGGGAAATCCGCGATCGTAGCTTTGAGGCGCAGCGTTATCGCGCCAGCGGTCTGAATCTGGTCACCGCCGCGATCGTGCTGTGGAACACCGTCTACCTCGAGCGGGCTGTCCAGACCATGCACGCCCGTGGTGTACCGGCCGACGCTACGCTGCTGCCGTATCTGTCGCCGCTTGGCTGGGAGCACATCAACCTGACCGGCGACTACGTCTGGCATAAGGACCGCAAGCTTCAGGCCGGCAGGTTCAGGCCACTGCGGCCGATGCCGGGGGCGGAGCCGCGGATTCGGCGTCCCTCACAAACTGCCGAAGGCTCAACCGACCTTGCCGCCATACCCGGCGAGCTCGACATCGTATAATCATCGCATACAGCATTGACCTCGCGAAGAGAACCTCCCCTGTGAATAACTTGACGTCTCAACAGCCGCTTGCCGATGACGATTTCGCCCGTCTCGCCGGGTTTCTCGACTCCATCGGCGATGCGGCGATGAACATCGAAACGCTCGACGGATATTTCGTCGCGTTGATTTGCGGACCCGACATCGTGTTGCCCAGCGAGTATCTGCCCCAGATCTGGGGGGAAGATTTTTCGTTTGAAAGCGACGGGCAGGCCACCGAAATCATCGAGCTGCTCATGCGTCACTGGAACACGATCAGCACGGAATTGCAGCAAACGCTGCATGAGCCGAACGTGTACCTGCCCGTGTTGCTCGAGCGCGACGATGGTGTTGCCCCGGCCAACGACTGGGCGCATGGCTTCATGCGCGGCGTACAGATGCGTCCTGCGAGCTGGGGGGAACTGATCCACGACGAGGACCACGGCGGGCCGATGATCCCGATCATGATGCTGCATCATGAACACAATCCCGACCCGCAGATGCGGCCACCATCGATCCCTGCGGAGAAGCGCGAGGGACTGCTGGAGACGATGATCGCCGGGCTGACCTACATCTACCGTTACTTCGAGCCACATCGGCGGGCACTGGCGCACATCCCGGCGCGTCTGCCCATGCGCCGGGAAGAACCGAAAGTCGGGCGCAACGAGCCGTGCCCGTGCGGTAGTGGCCGCAAGCACAAGCATTGCTGCATGGCCAGTTCGCCGACGTTTCACTGATCAGGCAACACACCTACGGAGACACCCAATGCCCCAGATCCCGGATGATGCCGATCTTCCCCTGAACGCCAACGGCCCGGCGTACACGTCGCGACAGGATCGTGACGGCATACCGCTGTCGTATGTCGGCGAGAAACTCAGTCTTGCCATCGAGGATCTGCATCCCCATGCCCGGCGCTATCAGGGAGAACGTGATGATTTGCGTTGCACCATGTATCGCCTTCTCGTGGCATACTTGGGACTACATAACATGCTCGGCAAGGCGAACGACCGGACCCTGGTTGACCGGTTGCTTGACGGCACCAGCGAGAAGCTGGACACGTGGCTGCGCCTGATCGAGCGGGAGGGTGATGTTCATGGGCTCGCCGAACTGGGCAACTGACGCATACGGATCGCGAATTCCATGAAGCCAACCGTTCGCGGCGAGCGGGTGCCAGCCGCCATGCAAGACCGGTATGACGAGATCATTGCGCTTACCGACGCCTTTTGTGCGCAACACCTGACCGATGAATACCGCGACCTCTGCCGACGTCTCGTTGCCACCCTGTGCCGCAAGCGGCCATCGCCATTGGTGACCGGTCCTGCACGCTCCTGGGCCTGCGGCGTGGCCTACGCGATCGGGAGGGTCAACTTCCTCTTTGACAAGTCCCAAAAGCCCCACATGCGCGCCGATGCACTGTGCCAGCACTTCGGGCTAAGCGCCCAGACCGGTTCGGCCCGCTCAGGATCAATTCTGAGCCTTCTGAAGATCGGTCAGCTCGATCCTCGCTGGTCACTTCCCAGTCAGCTCGACAGAAATCCACTCGTCTGGCTTATCGAAATCAATGGCATGATCGTCGACGCGCGCCGCATCCCGCGCAATTTGCAGGAAGAAGCCTTTCGCCTGGGCGTCATCCCATTCGTCCCAGACGAAGATCGCTGGTTCGTCGGGAAATCCCGAACCCCGTTTGTACGTTGCCGGCAACGCAGTACCTTGAGCTTGACCGGGTTTGCCGTCCCTTGGCTCAGGCTAACGTGCTAATGAGATGATCGCCCCCACCTGCGACGCGTGCGCTAACCTTACCGCGTCAATTGCGAACAGGAGAACATCGTGCAAGACGTGACGCTCATCGGAATCGATCTCGGCAAACATTCGTTCCATCTGCATGGACAGGACGCAAGAGGAAAGGCCATATTCCGCAACAAGCTGAGCCGCAAGCAGCTGATCGAGTTTCTCGCGACGCTTCATGCCTGCACGCTGGTAATGGAGGCATGTGCAGGCGCGCACCACATGGCGCGGAGGCTGGCGACCTTGGGCCATCAGGTGAAGCTCATCTCTCCGCAATTCGTCCGTCCGTTCGTCAAGAGTAACAAGAGTGATTTTGTCGATGCCGAGGCAATCTGCGAGGCGGCGTCGCGTCCCTCAATGCGGTTCGGGACTCCCAAGACCGGATCGCAGCAGACCCTGTGCGCATTACACAAGGTTCGGGACTCATTCGTACAGGACCGCGTCAAGACGATCAACCAGATACACGGATTCCTGCTCGAATTCGGGATCAGTCTGCCCGTGGGCAATGCGGTAATCAGACGCTTGCCTGCTGTGCTATCCGAGCACCCGTTGCCACCGCGACTGATCACAACGCTCGAGCGCCTGCATGCTCATTTCAAATATCTCAGCGAACAAATCGGAGAGATTGACCGCGAACTGGCGATGCAGCTGGCCGACAACGATCTAGGTCAACGTCTTCTCTCCATTCCGGGTGTCGGTCCTGTCACCGCAAGCGTGCTTGCCGCCGAGATCGGCGACGGCAAGCAGTATGCGAGCAGTCGGGACTTCGCAGCGCCCATTGGACTCGTGCCCCGACAATACAGCACGGGCGGCCGCACGAACCTGCTGGGTATCAGAGGGGGGACGCGAATATTCGCAGACTCCTCGTTCAATGCGCACGGACCTACATGCACAGGGTTTCCAACAAGGCTGGTCCACTGGCCGAGTGGGTCCGTTCGATGCTTGCTAGGCGGCATTCCAACGTGGTCGCTTGTGCACTGGCCAACAAATTCGCGCGTATCGCGTGGGCATTGTCGGCGCACCATGCCTCGTTCACTCTAAACACCACCATGTTGAGGCCTGAGACCTCAATTTGAACCGTCCCACCTGGTTTTGCGGCTGTTGAAGCTGATGACATGAACAGCACACCGGCCTGACGGACACCCTGTGGAAAATATCGGCTTACCGCAAAGCCGACGTGCTTTTTAGGACTGTCAGGCGCGAATTCATCGTGGCGCGGGGAGCGATCCCCACAACGACGCCGAATAGATTTACGCAAGCCAACCATGCATCCATTCAGCGTTGCAAAAACGGGGGCGATCATAGATTATTTTCCGTTTCCTGAAGCGCCCCCAGTTTCAACGATAACTTCCGTTGCCGCCCAGATCCTCAGCGCAGTGGTAACGTCCTCAATCGTTTCACGCCATTCGCCAAACCTGCTTTGCCTGAACAGGCTTACAGCTCCTGGGTACCACGGCGAATCCATCCGGTCCTGCAGCCAGCGCCAGTCGCACCCAAAGGCAGGGAGTAGTACCCAGCATGGTTTGCCGAGCGCGCCAGCAACGTGCGCGATCGCCGTGTCAACACAGATTGTCAGGTCCAACTGGGCGACGATGGCGGCTGTGTCGGCCAAATCCCTGATTTTCCCGCCCAGTTCGATGAGAGGCTGTTCTGCGGACGCTTGCCGGGATTCATCGCGTAGCCCATGCTGCAGACTGACGAATGTGAGCCCCGGTACCGACCACAGCGGAGCCAGATCCGATATGTCACGCAAGGAACGGTTGTGATCGTTTCCGTGCGTGCCCCTGCCTTTCCAGACCAGCCCGATTCTTAATCCCTCAGCGGGCAGTTCGTTACGCCAGTACTCCAGCCGCTCGGGCATCGCATGCACATATGGCAGAGAACCAGGTATCGTGTCAACGGTTGTCCCGAAATGCATCGGCAGACTTAACGGAAACGTCCAGTAGTCATGCTCCGGTACCGATCCCGAATCCGTTATCACTTCGTCAACCCCGTCGACCGTCTCCAGCAGGGCGCCGAGGACCGGGTCGCAAACCACACTGATTCGCGACGGGCCGCGTCCCTTAAGCAAGGGAATGTAGCGGGCGAACTGTATGCAATCGCCGAATCCCTGTTCCGGCAGGAGCACGAGGGATTTGCCGCCCAGAGGCTCGCCCTGCCACTGCGGATATGAAAATCCCGGCACCACCATTTTCCGGTCGCTCATGTTCGGACTGTAACGGGTCTCATAGTTCGGCCATGCTTCGGCATATCTTCCTGTCGCAAGGAGCAGCAGGCTCAGATTGAAACGGGCATCAACATAGTCAGAAGTCAGTTCCAGTGCCCGGATGAAGGCCGGTTCTGCTTCGGCAAACCGGCCGATGCCAGACAGTAAATGACCCAGATTGTTGTGGGCTGCTGGATAGTTTACGTTGAGCGCGAGTGCTTTTTTAAAAGCAACTTCCGCATGGGCGTAACGTCCGGTTTTACTCAGTAGGATTCCGAAATTGTTGTGCCCCTCTGCGTAGTCGGGCTTCAACAGCAGCGCATGGCGAAGGGTTGCCTCTGCTTCTACGAGCTGCACGGTTTCACAAAGAACCTGTCCCAGGTTGTTCCATGCCTCGGCAGAATCAGGCCTGAGGCCGACTACACGTCGAAAGGCAATCTCCGCTTCCACCGTTCGCTGCGTCTGGACAAGGAGAATACCCAGATGATTGTGTGCTTCCGCCAGATCGGGGTTCAACTCCAATGCCTTCCGGAACGCGGCTTCTGCGGCGGAAAGCTTACCCTGGCAACCCAATGCCACACCCAGATCTGTCATGAAAACAGCGTCTTTGCGGTGTGTCAGCGCCGCAAGGATCAGCACCTCCGCTTCGCCCGGCCTGCCTCTTTGCAATTCAATAACGCCTAGCAGATGCATGGCGTCAGCGTGCGCCGTATTGATCGACAGAAGCTGCCGGTAGGCAGCTTCTGCCTCGACCAGTCGGCCTGCCCGGTGTGCGGCAACAGCGACCTCAAACTTGGTCATGACGCATCCTTTGCGCGATCGAGAGCATTCGCAGGCACTGTCACGTTAATTTGCTCGCGACGTAATAGTGGGGGGGCAACGCGCTTGCTCAGAAAACCGGCGGAACTTGGGTGATCTCTGTGAAGCGATGCCAGGCGGCGATGCGTGTGGCAAGCTGTTTGCGATAGAGCGAGGCGCGTAGCAGGTGTCGCTTCAGCGCGAAGTGCTGCCGGATCGGACCGAAGCTCGATAGGAAAGCCTGCGTGCGCTCTGGATCGCGAAAGCCACGCATGCGTCGCTCGCGTTCGCGGGTCGGCTGATGACTGTTTTCGGCCCGGTTATTGACCCGCGCGCTGGCTTTGACAAAGACGTGCTTGACGCAAGCCAGTGCGGGAATCTCGGCTTTCGCCGCCCGATAGCTGCGCAGCTGGTCAGTAACGATCTTGCGCGGTGCCTCAGAGCACGCGGCAAGCACGCGCTCGAAAAACCGCTTCGCTGCTGCCTTGTCGCGGTGCTTCTGTAGCAGGATATCGAGTTCGGCACCGTCTTGATCGACGGCGCGCCACAACAGGTAAGGCTCACCGCGCAACCTCACAAATACTTCGTCAAGGTGCCATGTGGTGCCGGGCTTGCGACGCGACGCTGTCACACGGTGTGCGAAGCACGCGCCGAACTTATCGCACCAGCGTCGTACCGTTTCGTAGCTGACGATAACCCCGCGCTCGAACAGCAGCTCTTCGATATCGCGCAGGCTGAGCTGGAACCTGAAATACCAACGCACCGCGCAACTGATGACCGATGCGGGAAAGCGATGACCGTGGTACAGCGATTTTGCATTTTTCATCATGCGATCTTACCCGACCATCTCGATAACGTGACAATGCCTCGATAAGTGCTCGCAGACTATGTTCAACGTCCGACCAGATCGAACGGCCGGAATCTCGCAGCTTCCGCTCTGCGGGTGTCAGAATGCGGCGCTCATACAGCCAGCAATGGGCGTGGTGAAGCAGTTCGTCGAGCGCGAGCGCTTCGGCGGCGTCCTGTCGCATCCACGCTTCAGTTCCGTCCAGTGCTTCGGTCCGATGGAAGTGATGCCGAGATATTCGCAGGTCCAGAGTTGATGCTCGTACAGTGTCTTATAGCGTTGATAGAGCGTGCGGAGGTAGGCGATCGTCGGGGCGGGCAGGCTGAGCCGCTCGCCGGCATGCCGCAACAACTGGCGCGGCAGTGTGCCGACATGATCGAGAATGTGGCCACTGGCACGCAGAAAGACCAACTGGATCGCAACGCCGACACGTTGACCGCGCCGAAAACGCTCTTTGACCGCGGCAACGTCGCTGTCAGTCAACGCGAAGTAGCGCTCCACGTCGAATTCCGACAGTCGGGCGGGCAAGCGATCTTGTCCCACATAGCAAACTCCAAGATCTGGCATCTGCGCCTCCCGACTACGGCGCGCGATCCGTAATCGCGCGCAGATATGCTATCGCAGATACTGTTGGGACCTCCTGACAAGAGCCAGAGCCGACGGCAGCCATATAAATAAAGGCTCTGTGGAGAAACCGCCATACAAGCACGAAAAGGACGGATACCCCGAGTTCGTCAAGCGCTCGAACCGTTTCGCCTCGCCTGCGGAACGGTCGTGGCTTTCATGCTCTTGGGCAGAGACAAAACAGATGAAGGTCTCAATCAGCATGAGGCGTTCGCTGTCTGCGTCATCAGGGAGCCATGCATTTTTCTCTATCCCTGTGAGGTTGTCGTAAGCGTGTGGGCATCAACTCACGCCTCAGTTGCATTTGCGCGCTGAGGCCCCGTGTGCTCTTCAAAACTAGATAGGGCCGAACGAATCGAGTCATACCACTTTGGAATTTGCGAGATTTGCGTGCCGAAGTGCAGGCAGTTCTCGCGCGCTCTTCTCGCCATTCCCTCGTAATCACTATAGTTGGTCGAAAGCCGACGCATCACCTCTGCGGCTTTGGCCTCGATGTCCGGTTCCTCTAGGACAATTCCATTCAGCCCATTTACGACTTGCCTTTTCAGACCAAAAGCGGACGACACTACGACGGGTCTACCCCGGAACAGAGCCTCCGTCGTCGTCAGCCCGAAACCCTCTTCGCGAGACAATTGAAATATGCCATGAGCATTCTGTTGAAGTCGGCCGACAATCTCTGCATTTGCGTCGTTGTCCTTCATCGAGATGCAGGCCAGATACAAATGTTGCTGTACTTCCGTTGGCAACTGGTCACGTAGTGCCAGGCACTTCTCGAAATACGTCCGTCCTTCCGGATCGTCAGCGACATCCAGAGGGTCGGGTCCTGCTATCACGAGGCGTATCGTATTTTTCTCGTCGGATGCCGCACGCACAAAACGGATAAAAGCGGTGATGATCCGGTCGATGCCTTTGAGGCTATCCCATCTGGAAACGTGCAGAAAATACCGCCAACCGAGGATTTCCTGAAGCGATGGCGTAGGTCCCGATTTGCGGCCATTAAACGAAACTGAATTTTCCAGCTTCTGGTCTGCCGGCCCTTCATAGTTGCGATTCTTGGCGGAGAACGGACTGATCGATGGCTGGATGATATCAATCGGTTGAGGTGTATCGAAGACGTATTCGCTGTCGCTCAGGACAATACGCTGGAATGGGCCGAGGTATTCGCCGAGAAGTGCCCATATCCTGTCGACCGTCGGGGTGCGTTCTGGATAGCCGATGTGGCATCGCCAGATGGCTGGGTGCGGATGAGAATCCAGGAATTGCGAAGCAGCACAAAGTGGCTGTGGGTCAT
>NZ_JBKGUA010000100.1:0-10904 GCF_046543485.1 Paraburkholderia sp. EG304
CCAACGTCCTGGAGCCCGAACTCGACCAGAATTAACAAGGAAATCTACAATCAACACCGCGCAACGCCCAACCCCGCCGAATCGGTCACGTTCCCGAAATCGGCGGTCACGTTCGCCGAAATACGCACATCTGAGCTCTGCGCGACTGTCGATGCTGCTTGAGGGCATCGACTAGCGACAGCCCCGTCGCACTGCCGCATTATGGATGGTGTAAACCGCGCGGCAGACTCGTAAACTACGGCGCATGTCGAACCGCGCCGATCTTCCTGATGATGTCGAGCTCCTGAAGGCCTTGCTGGTTGAGGCCCGTAGCCTGCTTGCCGAACGCGATGTCGAGATTGAGCAGCTCAAGGCGCAGATCGACAAGCTCAGGCGCATGCAGTTCGGTCGCAAGTCCGAGCAGCTGCAGCGGCAAATCGAGACGCTCGAGACTCAACTTGAGGATCTGGCCGCCGGGAGCGACGTTGTGGATGTGCGGCGTGCGCAGGCCCGCGGTGCAAATGCGTCGATCTCAAATGCGACGACGGACGAAGCGGCTTCCAGGCAAGCGCTTCGCGCGCATCTGCCGCGCGAGGATCATGTGCTGAAGCCTGAATCAAGTTGCCCGGATTGCGGTCAACCAATGCAGGTGCTCGGCGAGGACGAATCCGAACAACTCGCCCGGGTCGCGGCGGCGTTCAAGGTCATTCGTACGATCCAGCGCAAACTGGTTTGCCCCTGCTGCAGCACCATAACCCAGCCGCCGATGCCCGGTCTGCCGATCCAGCGGAGCATCGCCCATCCGAGCTTGCTGGCAGACAGCCTCGTCTCGAAGTATGCAGACCACCAGCCGTTGTACCGGCAGTCGGCGATCGCGGCGCGCGACGGCGTGACGCTTGACCGGGCCAGTATGGGCCGCGGGGTCGGCCAGTGCGAGGCACTGTGCGCTCCGCTAACAGATCCGCTGCGCCGCTATACGATGGCCGCGACCAAGCTCCACGCGGATGACACGCCGATCCCGGTGCTCTCACCGGGCAACAGGAAGACCCGCACCGGCCGGCTATGGGTCTACGTGCGCGACGATCATCGCTCTGGCTCGACGCAACCTGCTCAGTCTGGTTCGCGTACTCGCCGAACCGGCAAGGCATCCATCCTCAAACCCATCTCGCCAGTTTGAAAGGGATTCTGCAAGCGGACGCTTACGCGGGCTTCGACGAATTGTTCCGCGATGGCTTGATACGCGAGGCGGCATGCCAACTCAAGCGCGCCTTGTTCCTATCCGCCTTCGCAGGCCTTGCGAGACCCCCGTTTCGCGACCGTATTACGCACGCAAAGTCCAGCAGGGCAAGCGACATAACCAGGCACTCATCGCGCTGGCACGACGACGCTGTGATGTCCTGTTCGCCATGCTGCGTTGGGGAGCGCCTTGTTCTACTGGCGCTTGCCATTCCGAGCTAGTGCCACGGCGTGATGCTGGCCTTTACCGACGTCGACACCGATGAAGACATCGACGACGTCATGTTGTTGGAATTCTTGCATCGAAACTGCGACTGGCAGCGAGAATTATCCCGGGCCTGGCTGGCCAAAGCCTCAATTATCGAGGCGGGAAGATAGTAACGGGGGTGTCTGGCGCTGCGCGACAGACAGTCCTTTGCCCATCGCACCTACTGTTTCGCAGAAACAGCTACAGCTGGAGTCTTCGGGCTCCTGGGCGACGCCTCTCCTACCGAGCTAATGGTGCGGCCAGTTAGGCATCCGGCGGACTCAACGACTGCGGCGGAAAAAAGCGCTCAAGCGCGGCCTCGTCCAACGCGATCGCCCTTCAGCAGGCCACAGGACCAGACTGACAAGATGGCGCCCCGACCAAGGAGACACCGGCGCAGGACCTGCACAGACTGCACTGGAAGGATCGAGCTACAGGTCATCAAGGTTCCGGAGGCGAAACGGGCTTTGTCTTGTTGCCACGCGCGGGGTAGTCGACCGCATCTTCCGCTGGCTCAACGGCTTCCACAGGCTGGCCAGACACTACGGGCGATCGGCCGAGACCCTCGCTGACTCGCGTTTCGTTATATTCTCCGTGCCTATGCTCATCCAATTTTCATCCCTTGGCAAAAGGGCATTACGCGCTCTAAGCAACTGCCATTACGTCCTTCCCTCCCCGGCATCACTAGACCTTTGGTCAGCGGGCCCGGCACATTTCCACCCCTACCCAACGGGTGGTCAGTTCTACGACAGCATTCCCCATTGCGAGTGCGGCAAATCGCTCATCCCGGAGCAATTGCACAGGAAAGGGTCGGAGACTGGCACGACGCCCGATTGGAGGAACTGCAGCCGAGTGCAAGAACAACGCTTGGCTGCGGAGGTATATCCCGCAGCCCCGTCGGTCTCCTAGATATATCTGAGCAGGTGCACTGACGATTGCTGCCGTTTGCGGCGCAACGTCCGCAGCAGCGGTCGTCGACTTCGCCGAGCGATTCGATGCACACCTCGCCGGAGGATAGCCGACAAATCGCCACCACCAGTCTCCGAGGCACTCTTTCCGCATCGGTGCTGAGGTATTCCTCGCCGCCGCCTTATTGCTCCGCCGCCTTATTGCTCCGCCGCCTTATTGCTCCGCCGGCTTTTTGTTGCTGCCTTCCTGCTTGCGGCTTTCTTCGCAGCAGCTGTCTTGCTGGAATGGACTGCTTTTGCCACCTTTCGAGAATGTGCGGGTGTCTCGGCCGCGGAGATCAGGAACTTCGTGCGGTCTCTGGCACCTGCGATCCACGACGGCGTACGACCACGCCCGCTCCAAGTCGCTCCTGTCCTAGGGTCCTGATAGATGTGAGGCTGCGGCTCCTTGACTTTCTTCTCAGACTTAAGCGTTTTCTGAGCAGTCGCTGTTGAATTCGTCGTAGTGTTCGTCACCAGAAACCTGGTGCGGTCTTTCACCTTAGCGATCCAAGCCGGTGCTCGGCCACGACCGGACCAGTTCGCCCCCGTCTTTGGGTCGGCGTACTTCGTTGCCGAGGCCTCCCGCTCCGCCAGTGCGGTCGCGCCGAGTCTGCGGCCGCGTCGTCTGCCCAAAGACGCCTCAATATCAGCAATAGATAGAGAGTGCTGTTCCAGCATACTGAGGATTTTCCCGATCGCTGTTGCCGAATCTCTCTTCTCTAACGCTGCTGCCCGGGCTCGGAGCTTTGCGATTTTTGCCTGGACGGCTTCCAGCGTAGCCATGCTTGTTTTCCTTTGGATAGAATGAGTAAGCCGCACTATGCCATATCGCCCAGCGAACACAAACAGCATTGCACGGCTTGCCGACTTAATACACCTTGAAAAGAATACCTTTGGCTATTCAAAAACACGGACTTCTCGGTCTGCGCCCGTGGATAAGGCGACAATTCGCATATAGCGAAACGATCAATCGTTCGAAATGGGAAACAGTGTAACTCGCGATGCGCATGTCATCCGCGCCCCATCGTCGCTTTAACACGTAAGATGCCCGTCGACGCCGGGAGCGATAGCGAGAAAAACCTGTCAAAAGGCTGTAGCACAATTTCTGGTGCCCGCCTCGTTGGACTCGAAACGTACAACACACATGATGGCGAAAATGCAGGGACTGCGGACGAAGGCAGCGAAATCAGGCCATACCCGACGCATCGCGTGCGGCAGAACATTTCGCAGGCCCGCGGTCATTTGCGGCGATCGTGACTACCTCACCGACAAATCGCCAACACTTGCATGATCGTGGCATAAAGCCAGTGATTGCACAGCGAAGAACCGACGATGGTAACGGTCTTAGCAAATTCCGCTGGTTGGCAGCACGGACTCACGCGTGGCTCTGCAACGTCCGACGTCGTCGTATCGGCATCGACCGTCGCGGCTATATTATGAAGCAAGCGTTCGTCAGTTTTTGCTTGCTCGCTCATCTACTGGAACATATTCAAAGGAGAGGAGTCACATCTTTGAACTGGCCTCTTACCATGAACTCTCGGAAATCACCCACCACGGAGCCTCGATGAACCTGCAACGATTCCCCCGCTACTCGCTCACCTTCGGGCCGACGCCGATCCAGCCGCTGAACCGTCTGAGCGTGCATCTCGGCGGCAAGGTCATGCTTTATGCCAAGCGCGAGGACTGCAATAGCGGCCTCGCGTTCGGTGGCAACAAGACCCGCAAGCTCGAATATCTGATCCCCGACGCGCTCGCGCAGGGCTGCGACACACTCGTGTCGATCGGCGGAATCCAGTCAAACCAGACGCGCCAGGTCGCGGCGGTTGCCGCGCATCTGGGCCTGAAGTGCGTGCTCGTGCAGGAGAACTGGGTCAACTACCCGGATGCGGTGTACGACCGTGTCGGCAACATCCTGATGTCGCGCATGATGGGCGCCGACGTGCGGCTCGTGCCGGACGGCTTCGACATCGGCTTTCGCAAGAGCTGGGAAGACGCGCTCGACAGCGTGCGCGCTGCCGGCGGCAAGCCGTATCCGATTCCTGCGGGCTGCTCGGATCATCCGCTGGGCGGGCTCGGCTTCGTCGGCTTCGCCGAAGAGGTTCGCCAGCAGGAAGCCGAATTGGGTTTCAAATTCGACTACATCGTCGTGTGTTCGGTGACGGGCAGCACCCAGGCGGGCATGGTGGTCGGTTTCGCCGCCGACGGCCGCGCCGAGCGGGTAATCGGCATCGACGCCTCGGCGAAACCGGCGCAGACGCGCGAGCAGATCACGCGCATCGCGAAGCGGACCGCCGAGAGCGTCGAACTGGGCCGCGACATCACCGCCAAGGACATCGTGCTCGACGAGCGCTACGGCGGCCCGGAATACGGTCTGCCCAACGACGGCACGCTCGAGGCGATCCGCTTGTGCGCGCGGCTCGAAGGCATGCTGACCGATCCGGTGTACGAGGGAAAGTCGATGCACGGCATGATCGACAAGGTCCGTAACGGCGAATTTCCGGCCGGCTCGCGCGTGCTGTATGCGCACCTGGGCGGCGTGCCGGCGTTGAGCGCGTACAGCTTCATCTTCCGCGACGGTTGACGGGTTTAGGGGCCTTAGGCGACGGGCGTCGGCGGTCCGGGGTTCAGGCCCGACTTCAATCAGATACGATTGCCGCGTTCGTTGCGACGTCGAGTTACAGCCGCGTCAGCTGCGCGGAGTCGTCGCCGACATTGCGTATCGAAACGCTGCTGGCTTCTCACGTGCGGGCACTCAAGGCATTTCGCGGCATGCCCACGGAGGCCAAGTCCGAATGAAAGGGGCTTCGTCCGCAATCAGGTGCCTGTTGCGGACGATGGCATCAAGGCGCCACGATGTGGTTCTCGCACCTATCAACTCCCTCGAAGGGGCAGTCCACGGCGATCGTAAAGCTAGGATTTTGATCTGGCCACGAATGTCTGTGCGCTGCCGGCGACCGGCAAGCCCGAATTGGTACGCCCGGAAATTCGCCGCACTCGGTTGCTTGAAGGTGTGGCATCTTTACCTCCTTGTCTTATCGGGATGGGCAGCTGATCCGGCGCGCATCACTGGGCACGCGAGTTCGAGAGGCTAAGGCTCACGACGCGCCGCTTGCACGGTGCACGAAACACGCACCGAATTTATCGCACCGGCGTACAGACCGTTTCGTGGCTGACGATAAGCTCGGCTTCGAACAGCAGTTCCTCGATGTCGTGCAGCCTCAACTGAAACAGGTAGTACCAGCACACCGCGCAGCTGATGACCGCAGTTGAAGACGATAACCGTGATAAAGCGATTTTCCATCCTTCATCACGCGATCTTACTCGACCAATTCAGCAACGTGACAGTGGCAAGCTTACTGATCGAGAGGGTGTAGTCGCGATCGCCGCCTTGGTTCTCTTCCTTTCAGATGCCGACACCTCGACGTTATCCTCACGGGACGACTTGGCGCCGACGCGGTGAGCCTTTTCGTTGTCGGGCTGTCCGGCGTTTGATCGGGATGGCGCTCGCCTTCACGTCGGAATTCGTAGTCGCCTTTGCCGCTCACGCTCCAGCCTACGGTGCGCGCCGCTTTCCGCCGTGCCTTTGGGACGAACATCGCTACCACTAAAGAAGAGTGAAAAGCGTGAACGTCACCAACTACATTCAATTCGACGGCGACGACCCTCGACACCGCAAAGGGCGCGGGCCTCGCCTCCACTATGGACCGCGACATGGACATCAAAGTTGTTCGCGTTGGTCCTATCTCACGTCAGCGGATTGGAAGGCCGCTATATGGTAACAACCGCGCGCGCGTGCGACCTTGTCAGATGTTCGACAATGTCGGGAATGAAACAACGCGTTGAAGATGATCTCGTTGTTGCGCAAGCATTTTTGGATTGGTACGACACTTGCGCATCTCACGCCACGCAAACAATAGGAGAAATCCATGGTTAGACTCAGCGCTCGCGCCAACGGCCACGCTCGATGCTTTCGGCAGACACAAATACGCGCTGTCTGGCACAGAACCACCGGCATATCGACCTCAGCCGCCCAACGAGCTGTCAATAGCAAGAGGCGGCACGCGAGCATAATGTTGGCTTATAACGACGTAAGGCACGCAACTGACCACCGTCGCATTCTATCTGTTGCCGGCAAACGGCATGCGAACTCATTAAAAGAATCAGACCTATGCCGAAACTGATGATGCCTAGAGCGTGTTAGGAACTTCGATTGAGACCTGTTATCCTGGCGGGATGAAAAGAACAGACCGCAAAGGGTATCCGACTGATGTGTCGGATGAGGAATGGAGTTTCGCGGCGCCGTATCTGACGCTGATGGACGTCGACGCGCCCCAGCGCAAATACGAACTGCGCGACATGTTTGATGCGTTGCGCTGGATGGCTCGTGCCGGCGCGCCGTGGAGGATGCTGCCCAATGATTTCCCGCCGTGGGAGCTGGTGTATCAGCAGACTCAACGGTGGTTGCAGGCGGGCTGCTTTGAGAGCATGGTGAGCGACCTGCGCTCGGTGATACGCGTGGCACAGGGCCGTCGGGGACAGCCCAGCGCGGTCATCCTCGATGGCCGCACGATACAGTCGACCTGCGAGAGCGGCCCGCGTGCGGGTTATGACGGTTATAAGCGCAAGCGCGGTAGCAAGGTACATATGGCAGTAGACACGTTGGGACAGTTGCTGGCGGTGCACGTAACCCCAGCCAATGAACAGGAGCGCGCACAGGTAGCTGAGCTTGCGCGGCGGGTCCAGCAGGTAACAGGACGAACGGTCAAGGTGGCATTTGCCGATCAGGGATACACGGGCAAAGAGCCAGCGCAGGCTGCATTCGACGAGGGTATTGACCTTCAGGTGATCAAACTCGAAGAAACGAAAAAGGGTTTCGTTCTGCTCCCCCGGCGGTGGGTGGTCGAGCGCAGCTTTGGCTGGCTCAACCGTTTCCGGCGTCTCGCACGTGACTATGAACGGCCCCCCGAAACTCTCGCCGGGCTTCATTTTGTCGTCTTCGCAATGCTCATGCTTGTCCACGCCGTGCCAGTACTTCAAAGTTCCTAACACGCTCTAACCCCGCGTTGACGTTGCAATCAGCATAGAGGGCGTCCAGATGTCGTTTAGAACCTCGTCTGCAAGCCGACGCGACCGATGAACTGCGACGGACCGCTCGACGCGACCATCACGTCGTTGATCTGTGCGTTCGCCCCTTTGGTTTGTCCGCTGGTAGACGGCAGCCACGTAGACGCTGGTTCGCTTCGACAGGAAGTACTTCAGCGTGCCGGTGAGCTGATGTGCATGGTTGTTGTCGACTACCTGATTGCCCTTCATGTACATATACGCCCCACTCAACACCCACTCTGGCGCCATCACCCACATGCCACCCAGCTCCGCCTGCCAGACCGACGCGCCGTTCATTTCGTTACGCACCGCCGTATAGAGCGCGTTCGCACTTTCCTTGTCGTGACAGAACTCCTATTTGCACCTCAGCCCGCGTAGCTTCGTGTCGCCTGCCGACTTCATAAAACACGGGCTTGAGGCCCAGAGGACAAGGGATACGGCTGCATATCCCGGGGCTGCCGCGAATTTAGATCTTGGCAGCTTCGCAGGCGCTGTCACGTCAAGGCATTCTAGACGCAAGAGCGCAGAGGAGGTACATTTCCTCAGAAATTGGACGGATCGTGGGTGGGCCCAGTGAAGCGATGCCACCCGGTAAAGCGTGCGGCGAGTTGTTCGCGATACACTGATGCACGCAGTAAATGTCGCTTGAGCGCGAAGTGCTGACGAATCGGAGCTAAGCTCGATAAGAACGCTTGTGTGCGATCAGGATCGCGGAAACCACGCATCCGGCGCTCGCGCTCACCCGTAGGTTGATGGCTGTCTTCGGCGCAGTAGTTCACCCGAGCACTGGCTTTGACGAAGACGCGTTTGATCTTTGCCAGTTCGGGAATTTCGGCCTTCGCGGCCGGATAGCTGCGCAACTGCTCGATGACCATCCTTCGTGGCGCGTCGGGACAGGCTACCAGCACGCGGTTGAACAAGCGCTCTGCTACGCGGCCTTATCGCGACGTTTCTGCAGCAGGATGTCGAGTTCGGCGCCGTGCTGGCCGACTGCCCGCCAGGGAGCAGATAGCGCTCGCCGAGCAACGTAACGAAGACTTCGTCAAGATGCTATGTGCGGCCGGGTTTGCGACGAGCCGCTTTGACGCAATCTGCGAACCCTGCGCCGAATTTGATAACCAGTAGACCGGCTACCCGCCATCAAATTTTTTGATGGGTTATATGGGAATTTTTTAATCCTCACAGAGGAACGCTGCACTTAGTGGCGCCTCTCAACTTGCACCGGCATTGTCAGGTTGACGGTAGGCCAGCGACAGAATGAAGTGGTGAAGAAAACGAAATCGCTTCATCACGGGCACAGCTTCCCTGCCATCGTCATCAGCTGGGCGGGTCGGTGAGGTTTTCGGGTCAGCCTGAGCCTTCTGGACGTCGACGAGGTGTGGCTCGAACGGGGTGTCGCGGTCACTATGAGACGATCCGCTGATGGCGCGAGAAGTTTGGCGCTCGATTCGCCCAGCGCGCCAAAGCAGCGCTGTCCAAGCCGGGCAGAGGGCATCAGGACGGGATGTTCGTGACGCTGCGCGGCAAGCGGTATCTGTTGCGCGGAGCACGGCGCTGAACTCGACGTGCTGGTGCAAAATCGGCGCGATAAGGCCGCAGCAAAACGCCTCTTCCGGAAGGGGTCGATCGGGATCGGAATGAGCGTGCCTCGATGTCGCGCAGGCTGAGCTGAAATCGGAAGTACCACCGGACTGCGTGGCAGATGACCGCCACCGGAAAGCGGTGATCGTGGTAAAGCGACTTTGCATTCTTCATCCCACGACGTTACTCGACCATCCCGGCAACGTGACAGTGCCGACCAAGCGAGACTACTGAGAAGCAGGCCATCAAATTAATTTATGCTTCGCAGGTCCTATTGAGGTCTGTTTTGCTATATCTGATCAATATATCTAAAGCGCAGTTGGTTTCCTAAGGCATTTGACGACACAATTGCGACACAATGACTCCCCTACAATATCCAGTAGACTTTTCTGTTAAGGAAACCTTAATGACTGGACCAAATGCATCGAAATTCTCATCAAGCTCAACACCAACTGTTGGCGCACAACACTGTATGAGATCGCCATCATGGAGGAATCTTCTGCCGGAGCGAGGACAAATGGAAGTCGGCACGGCGTCCGTCGATCAAATTTTTGGCTGGCAAGGAACCTCGCGAAAACACTTTGGGCGCTAGCACAAGCTGCTGAGCCAGTCCTGTCGGCATCGGTGTTCTCAGCCCCCATCAAGGACCTCTTCAGTTGTAACACCCGGTTAGCAAGGAAACGCTGGAAATGAAACGCCTCGCGTGGGCGATCGGAGAGGACGCTCGAAATACCTTTCGGACGCTCATGCATACTGCCACGGGACGACCCCGCGCGGCCGAATGGCCGGCGCGTCGTCGTGATAGATAGATGCCAGGGGATATCAAGACCAGTCCATCGGATCACGGCAAGGCGCGGAGAACGTTTCCTGCGCAGTAGCCCGTCTCCAGCTCCAGAGCGGTCGCCCGCTGATTTTCCCTATGTGCGAGCACTCTCCTAGTGTATGCCGGCCGGGACGCGCGCACTGCTTAGGTTGATTGACGGGAGACGGCGAAGTCCGCGCTACGTATTGGCATCGTTCCGGTTTCCTTTTTTTCGAGCGACCGGCCATTTTCTTGATAGAAGGCTATTCGCAAGCCTTGATCGAAGCCAACAATCTGATTGGAGTCTCGACTCGTGAATCTTCCAAAACGCATGCTCGTCGCCAATGTCGCGTGGGCCCAAGAAATGGGACGGCGCGAACCAAACTTGTTTCGCGCGCTAGCCATGGGGCAGAAACCGCAAGTGCTCTGGATTGGCTGCTCAGATAGCCGCGTACCCGCCGAAACCATCACCCACTGCGCGCCGGGGGATCTGTTCGTTCATCGCAACATCGCTAACCTTCTTCATCTCGACGACGACAACACCATGAGTGTGCTCGAATATGCTGTGTGTGAGCTGCGGGTCGCGCACATCATTGTCTGCGGACATTACGGATGCGGGGGCGTGCGCGCCTCGCTACTTCCACCAGCCGACACCCTGCCGCACTTCAACCGCCGCATCAGGCCGCTTTGCGCACTCGCACACACGCATCACGCGGCGCTCGCTCGCCTGCCATCGGAAGAGGCACGCATCAACCGGCTCGTCGAACTTAATGTACTCGAACAGGTACGCCTGCTGCGCGAGCATCCGCTCGTGCGTGAGCGTGCACCCTCTCCCCTTGTGCACGGCTGGATCTTTTCACTGAACGACGGCCAGTTGCGCGAACTCGAGTCGGGCTTCGAGCCTGAAACAACGAAGGCAATCGCCCCCGTCTGACCCGTCTCTCCAGATCGCTCCGCTTACCTCGTTCACCAAAAAATCGCAGTCGCACAAATTTGGCGTCGGGGT
>NZ_JBKGUA010000101.1:0-10888 GCF_046543485.1 Paraburkholderia sp. EG304
GGCCGGGTCTGTTTGCTCACTGGATTCTGGCGCAGAACGGTGGGCAATAGGAGCCGGATGAATTGAGAGATTCACGTCCGGTTCTGAGAGGGCCTGCGGGTGCGATTCCCGCGGGCTACTCACCTAAGGGTGTGTCAAAACTCGAAATTACCCGGCTTTCGGGTGTCACTTTACCCCTCCCCAAGTGCAACGAAGCCGGTACAGAGCATTCTGATGGGTCGACTTTTGCGCCCGACGTCGAAGCCGCACGTTTTGACACACCCTCGGCCGCGCCCTGACAGCGACGCAGACTCTACAATCAACGACGCGCGTCGAGTACAAGAAAAATCGAGTAAAGCCGGTAGAGAAATCCGGGAGATTTGCGACTTACCGCCCCAGTCGCCCCATACAGCCGAAGATGCTTACAACCGCGAAAGCGACGAGGAGCGAGCCGACCAAGAGGTAAGCGAGGAGAAATTTGATCGGTGATTCGGACTTGTATATGTCGCCCCCGAAACGTCCATGGACCTTTTCTTCCGTTCGATAGCTTGATAGCGTCGCGATTAAGCCGCCCGCTGATCCGACGAGAGTTCCGATCCAGCCGAAATGGATACCGTTGATCGGGTATGCAATGCATATTCCCCATGAAACGAGGGCCACCGTCAGGAGAGCCCCGACCATTCTATTCACTTTGGTAGTCGATTTCGAAGGACGACATCCAAATTGTCAACGATCTACGCACTGATGTCGAATGGCCGAAGGTGACCGGACAGCGCCCGAGTACCGTCCGGCCGCCTGTCGTTCAAACCTCTGTCTGTTTCGCCATCTCGAGAGCGTCGTCGACCTCAATGCCAAGGTATCGAACGGTACTCTCGAGCTTTGCGTGACCGAGCAGCAACTGTATCGCGCGCAGGTTCTTTGTGCGCCGGTAAATCAGCGACGCTTTCGTTCGACGCATTGAATGCGTTCCGTAAGCTGTATCGTCGAGCCCGATCGACCGTATCCGGCGATGGACAAGGCGGGCGTACTGGCGCGTCGAAAGATGGGCTGAGCCGTGAATGCGGCTTGGGAAGAGATAGTCGCTCGACGACGGTCCCGCCTCTCGAATCCACGCAGCGGCGCTCTCCCGGGTCTGTTCAGTGATTTCAAACTGGACCGGCCGCTGGGTCTTCTGCTGCATTACGGTCGCCCTTGGTGCCACACGCGAGCCAAGACAGATATCCCTCACTCGCAATTTCGTTAGATCGCACGCTCTCAACTTGCTGTCGATCGCGAGGTTGAACAGCGCGAGCTCGCGCGCTCTTCCAGCAAGCTGCAGGCGGATACGGATTCCCCAAATCTCCCTCAGCTTCAGTGGCAGCTTCTGCCCCGTCAGCTTGTCCTTGTTCCACGGTACACGGCCGACGCCCGGGTTGATGGTGGCTTCCATGACGAATCTCCTTTCGAAGGACGGGAGAATCAGTTTGCACCCGGCGCCGCCGCGCAATACCCGACCCGGAGGCGACACTCACAATCCCCCACGGCGGCCATTCAGATTGGCGACAAAGTACGCCCAGTGCGGTTTGAGCAGAGCCCGATTGGCCCCCACTCGTTCCGCGCGATGGCCAATACTGTCGTGGTGCACTCGCGGCCCTTGAAGCGTCGATCATTGACGCGTTCTGATTGAACACGCTTTCCAACCGTTTTGCAGAGCCTTATCGCCGCCGTGTTGTCCGACGTCTCCGCAAGGATTCGCTGAACTGCGAATTCGAGGAAGCCAAATTCCAGCGAGGCGACCATTAAGTGATTGTGCTTATATCGCCGCAATGCATTGTCATGCGATCTGCTGAACCCATTGACTCCGCCAACGCGGCGCTTCAAAGGGATCTGAAAAGTACTGGGTCTCGTGAATGACCTTCCCGTTGCGGAACTCCATGATGCTTACCGTGTAAGCCGGCCGCCCGTTATAGGTGATGGAGTATTCCGTGATCCATAGATTACCTTTTCCTTGAATTCGCCTGACATCGAAACCTGCTGGCTTGCCTGGATGATGACTCCGCAGTGCCTGCAAATTCATTCGCCCGAGGATTCGTTCACCCGACTGGGGATAGTCACAGATGGCATCGTCATCGTAAATATCGTGTTCTGCGTCGAGATCGCCGGCCGCCGACGCTTGCCAGTGCGCATTCAGGGCTTCACGTATTTTCTCTTCCTGCATGGAGTGCCTCCGGCTGCCGTTTACGTTCACCTATTGCGGGCGTCGTGGAATAAACCCGGGCGCCCGTCCTGACGACATCGAGACTCCACGAAGCATGTGCTCAATCGGGGTCTCAACTTCATAGTGATGGGCATCTGTTAGCAAGGGGACGACTTCACGAATTGTGTACGAACTTCGAGTCGGTGTCGAACGACCGTTTCTGGCCGGGTTGAGGCAGCGCCCTGCGTAACTCGCTCGCCGGAAACCGGCCATTGAGGGAAGGCGCGCAAGACATCTGCTAGCCAAACTGGACGACAGCCTCGAACGGCCGCTGATGGCCCGATCTGTGTCCCGCGATCGAGCATCACGGCCCGCACGCAGTCACCGTTGAAGCCAATCGCCGCGACCAATGCCATAAATGCGATCGCACTCGTCGTATGCCTCCTCGAGCGTGGCATACCAATGATCGGAGGTCGGAGATGCCTCTTCTGTGGATTCGTACCGCATCAGCAGAAAGCTTCCGTCGTTAAGCTGTTCAATCTCGACTTTCCAGGTCGTGCCTGGCTTGCGCCTCGGCCATCAAGAGATGTCCGTGTCGGTGCCCAAATCCGCATAGGTAATTCGCGTCCGTTGAACGTAGTGTTTGGAGGGTCGTCAAGCCTGGCCGACACTGACCTGAAAAAGAGGGCTGGTGCCGGCCACTTATCCGGGTCTATCCATTCCGGGCGAAGCCCGCGAATGTGTTCTTTTCGGACCTGCTCCATCGATTCCACGTTGCCCAGATCGGCCTCAATCTCACCGACGCAGCCCCAGCAGTCGCCGCCGCAGTTCATCGACAAGGGGTCGTCGGGCTGGTCGAGTGACCGCCCACATATCCGACATTTCATCGCTAGCTTTCCGGTATGTGAAGTAGCCAAATTGTCAGCGATTCGTGCAGGTACGTCGACCGGCCGGTCATGGCCGACCGCCGCCCGTGCGGTCGGCCGTACCCGGCCTGAGCGGACTTCTGATGTCTCGCGGCGGCAATGACTGCACGCCAAGGGAGGCAGTCGTTCGGTTGGGCACCGGTTGGGGACGGTCGCAGGTCTCCCGTTGTTCAGGGAAAAGGCGGGTAAATTATCAGTTTGATAACTCCGTCCGGCTGTCGAAGGCTTCATCGAAGTGACGCGACAGAAAACGGCGCAATGGAAATGCGGCTTCAGCACTACAATCTGGACGATGAAGCGCGAACGGAACTGCTAGGGTATCTAGTGGTTGCTCAACTCATCGCGCGAGCAAGCACGGGGCAATGGCTTGAAGCAGCGGATGTCTGCGAATCTGTACTGCTTTGGCTCTCGGCTAATGATGGCAATTGCGGTGCCCGGGAACGCTCTGAGTTGTCGCGGCTTTCGGTCGCCGCGGCTGAACAGTTTGTCGGCTTGCCGCCGTTCGACGATGAAGCGAGTTTAATTCAAATGATCTTGGCCCTGAACCGTCTTGACTATCGCAAAGCCGACGTCAAAAAAATATTGGCAGTTTGCGGTGAATACATCACGCATCGTCATGGCGCAGGCTGGTCCTGATAGGACAGTCAAGCCGTAAGCAGGCATGCCAGCGTCAAAGCACATTTGTTAGCCGTGACCGACGAGCGCGCGTCGCGCATCTGCCGAGTTTCAGAGTACGTCGGCCGTTCGAGTGACGACTGCACGCCTTCGGCGGCAGAAAGTGGCCGGGTCCTGCCAGCCGTCCAACGCTGGCTCCCGGCCGCCGCCGCCGCGCCGGGGAATGCACCAAACCGACCCCGAGCGGTCATACGCGGTCGCGACAGGCGGAAGGCCGCTTCCAAGGTATTACGGCCCGTCAAGTCGTCGGCCCGGACGGCAAGTGCTCTGCCGTCGCGGTCGTGCGCCGCCATCGGACTTTCCACTCGATGAGAGGCCGTTGGTGAGAAACAGGTTAGACCGAGGTGCAGTCACGCGCAGTATTCAATCTGCCGTAGCATCGGCGACGAGCCTTGGATCTGAGGCCGTGTTGACGTGGTTTGCCACAGAGCTTGTTGCCGCGCGACGCTCGGTGTCATATGCGGTCAAGAGCTCCGCTGCCTTCGGGGCATTCAGCTCACGATTCGTCCGGGTGCACGAAGGCTCGACCAGGACCACTCGCACGCCAAACTGTCGGGTCTCATGGTCCAGGCTCTCCGACATCCCTTCGATGGAGTGTTTAGTTGCCGAGTAGAGGCCCATATAGGGCGCTGGCAGGAATCTGTGTCCAGTTCGCGTAGTCCTGCGGTACAGAGCCAAAGACCATATGCTCGCGGTCGGCGAATTGCTTCGCTGTGGCTCGGCCAATCCCTGAGGAAACCCCTGTGACGAAAACAACGAGTGGCTTGGACATTTTGAAACTCCAACCTGACGGGGTTCAATGGCTAACCGCCGCCACAGGCGAAAGAATGTCGGCAACTGCTTTCGGGTCATCAACTTGAGGCCAGTGGTTAAGCGGCAGAAGGTGAAGTTCGGCGTGCTTGAACTGTTTGGCTAAGTCTTTGGCAACACCTACGTTTAGGAACGGATCGCCTTCACCCCAAATCAGGGTCACGGGCATTTCGAGGCTTGCCAGTTTGTCCACTGCTTTGCGGTTCTCCTCAACGTTCTTGTTCAGGTCTCCGGTCATCAAGTTAAATCCACGGATCGAATCGAGTTTTTCGAAGTTGTCTTCGATCATCGGTAGCAAACTGCTCTTCAATTTTGTTCGGATTTTTTCAGGCGCATCCGCCACGAATTGGTTGGCCTGGTAGCTCAACAGCCAGTTCCGTAGAGTCGTGTTGCTCATGACTGCTTCGGCGGCGGGCTTGAGCCATCCAGTAGAGCTCAGTCGGATCAACTGCGGCAGCTTCAGGGTCGGCGTATCGGCGTAGTAGGTGTTGAGCAGGACGATCGCGCTGACACGGTCTTGGTGCTTGCGTGCGTAGTTGATCACCGCCGGGCCACCTGCGTCATGTGCCACTGGAATGAAGGACTTCAGGTGCAATGCGTCGGCGACCGCCGCAAGATCGGATTCCTGCTGGTCAAATGAATACTGGAAGGTGCCTGATTTTTCCGAATCTCCAAAGCCTAGGAAATCAAACGTGATGACACGTTGGCCGCGCTCGGAAAGGATGGGCGCCAACTCGTCATAAATTCGATGGTTGTCTGGAAAGCCATGAACCATGACCATTGCCGGCTCCGCACCGGGATAGTCTTTCACGTAGATGGACTGACCTGCTTTCTCGATGCGAAGCTCGTGGACCCCGGTCTTCCCGGTGGCGCCAGTGATGAGATTTTTACGCTGTTCCATGAGTTGCTCCAATCTGTGAATGTGTCCGACAGGTTTAAATCGCCCTGAGGTGCTGCTTCACATCCTCCAGAATCGCCGTTGAAGCGTCGGAATCTTCAACGACTCTTGACATCGTTACGGCCCCAATCATGGCCGCCACTGCGAACACAGCGGACGACCTGGCGGCCTTTGGCGGCTGACCGCCCATACGCTTCGCCAGTACATCGACCAGCTCTTCAAAACCTTGCGCGGCGGCTGCCCGCGTCTGCTCATCAGCCCTGGCGAGTTCGCTCCCCATCGCTGCCAGCGGACACCCGCCTGTCTGCGTGTCGCGGTGGTCCTCAGAGACATAGGCATTGACGACAGCGGAAAGTCCGCTGTCCGCATCGCTATCTAGCGCGGCGGCCTCGAGCCCGTCGATGACCTCGGTCATCGACTGCAAACACGCTTCTGCGACCAATTGATCCTTCGACGAAAAATGCCGATAAAACCCACCCTGCGTGAGGCCTAACGGCAACATCACGTCGTTCAATCCCGTCGCCTGGATGCCGTGGAGCCGGAACTCTCGCGCTGCGGCCTCGACAATGCGGCGGCGGGTATCCGCTGCTTCAACCTTGGACTTGCGCATCAGCTTGCTCCGTGTCGTTTGTGTGTGGTCGCTAAACATCTTATTTAGATGGTAGGTAACATCTAAACAGAAGTCAAGAAAGAAACCTGCGGGATCGCGGTCTTGGAACTGCAGGAGCACGAGAGGGCACGGACCCGCCTAGCGGCTGCCGTCGGATTTCCGGCGGAGAAAGTAGCTGCTGCGGCGCTTTTATTGCGATGCGCGCAGCAAGACGAGGTGGAAGAGCATCCTATTCGAAGGCCTGCAGTCCCTTCACTACGGCGGGACGCTGCGCGACAGCCTGAAACCACCGCATCAAGGCCGGGTGATGGGGCCACTGAATATTGCCGCTGAGCGCACGCGCGATGGTGAACGCCGCAATGTCGGCAAGCGAAAACGCATCGCCAGCCATGAATGCCGTCGACGCCAGGAATTGCTCCGCTTCGATGAGTGCAGCTCTTGCTAGTTCATGGATGTGCGAGGCCTGGGCGCTCGCGCCGGTTTGCTCAAGCCGGAATGCACTGTGACTTACCGCGATCACGTCAGTCAGAAAATAGAAAAAGCGCTCATAGACCTTGGCGCGTGCCACCGGATCGGCGGGCAGGAGCTTGTTCTTGGAGCGCTCGGCCGCAAACAGCATGATGGCATTCGACTGCGTCAACACGAAATTGCCGCCGTTCCGGTACTCGACAAGTACCGGAACCTTGCCGAAGACATTCAGGACGCGATGTTGCTCGCTGCGCTGTTCGCCCGCAGCCAGGTTGATCCGCCTGACCGTGTAGAGGAAGTCCGCCTCGTCAAGCGCGATCGCGGCACGGATACAGTTGCCAGTCAACGCTCCATACAGTTCGATCGAACCTTGCAAAATGCGCCCTGCCTCATTTGGGTCCATGCTGCCTCACGCTAGGCCACCGGCAAACACTGGCCGATTTCAGGCGGCCGAGGGGAGGGGCGCCGGTCGGCGCAACCCGTTGTCGTCACTCAGTTTACGCTGCTTCGCCGGCCGTACAACGGTCATTCGCGGGCAGAAAATGGTGAATTGCGAGCTTTCCGCTGCTGGATTGGCAGAGCTCAGCTAGCGCCCCTAGGTTGTAGCGGATGACCGGGCCGGCCACCCGCGCTTCGGCGATCCGTAATCCGCACGCGCGCAGCGCGTATGTGCGGGCTGCGGGGGATTTTCGCATCCGTGAAGGTCCGCTCCAAGAGTGAGATTGCCGCTCGAATGACCTCGTGGCGACAGTGTTGAATGGCGTTGGTGGCCGGGTCCTGCCTTGGGGCGGTTCCGCAGGACACGACCCGTTCGAGTCGCCTGACGGCGATCGGCCGCACGCGACCCACTCCTGTCAGATGACCTTCTCCACACCGGTCAGTCAGCTAAGTTCAGTTTCTGTCAACCGGAGTGCCCATAAACGACCGTCGGCGACTTAACCCAATCGGCCAGGAGATGCCATTGAGCTCCGCCTGCCACGGACCATTCGGTCGGCTGCTAGGCCTTGGACAACGGTCCTTCGCGCTCTTGATCGAAAGAAGCTCACTTGCCCCCACCCAGTCCGACGTATCCCGGCGGTTCCGGTGCGAGTTCGACGTCTTTTCCTGTTTTCCAGACGGCAGCTGCGGCTTCAGCTTGCTTGATCTGCTCACGTGTCAAGTAGGCCGCATTGTCAGGCAGCGTCTTTTGGGCGAACTCATACCCGCGCGTCGCCGAGACAGACTCCCACGCGTAGCCACGGCGCAAGTCCTTCTCGATTCCGAGGCCCGTTATGTAAGCCCAGCCGAGCTCGAACTGTGCGCGGTTGTCGCCCGCGATAGCCGCCGGCTTCAGCCACTTGACCGCCAAAGCGTAGTCCCTCGGCACGTGGGTCCCATGCTGGTACAGCGACCCATACATCGATTGCGCATGCGCGTCGCCGCGCTCCGCCGCGCGCCGTATCCAGTCGAGGCCTTCGTGGTCGTTCTGAGCGACGCCTTCGCCTAGCATCAGCAGCCGGCCCATTGAAACTTGTGCATCGGGGTTGCCATGTTCGGCAGCCTTGCGGTACCAGCTATAGGCGGTGGTCAAGTTCTTCTCGACCCCAGCGCCGTGTTCGTACAGAAATCCGATTCCCGCTTCACCGGCAGGGATGCCGAGTGCGGCCGCGCGCTCGTACCACTGCATGGCAGCGTTGTAGTCGGGTTTCCCGATAACGCCTTGGTACAGCAATCCCGCGAGTTCGGCAAACGCGTTAGGTTCCCCAGCGTCGGCGGCCTTGCGATACCACTCGTACGCGATTGCCTTGTTCACGGGGACGCCCAAGCCGTTCGCATAGCAGCGACCAAGATTCGTGTACCCCTGTGGAATATTCGCGGCGGCCGCCTTTCGAAAGTGAAGCAGCGCCAGGTCGTAGTCGACCGAAACGCCCGGGCCGCCGGACTCGTAGATGGCGCCGATATTGTTTTCCGCGATGACCGCACCAAGCGCCAGGGCTTTCTCGTAGAGTTTGAGGGCATGAGCGACGTCACGCGGGACGCCGGTTCCGCTCTGGTACATCGAGCCGAGGTTATAAGCCGCAGCAGTGCTCTTGTCCGCCGCGAGACTGAACCAGCGCGCCGCCTGTGCGTTGTCGACTGAAACGCCTAACCCTCGCATATAGAGCACGCCCAAGCCCGCTTGGGCGGCGGGCAGCCCCTGTTCTGCGTACTTGCGATAGATCGCCACTGCCCGCGGGTAGTTTCGTTCATCGGCCTGGCCGTACATGTACCACGACGCAAGGCCGATTTCGCCTTCGGGACTACCTGCGCCGGCTGCCTGCTTAAAGAGGGCTAGCGCCCCGGCGGGGTCGCGCGGCATGCCAAGTCCATACATCATCATGGTGCCGAGATCCACTTGTGCGCGCGGACTTCCCGCTGCGGCGAGACTCCGCAATTCCGCGGCTGCATCGGCGGTTCGGTTTTCAGAAAGCGCGTGTTCGGCGGCCTCAATGTCACCGTACGCAAGCCCCGCGGAAAGCGAAAAGGAGAGCGCGATCATGGCAGTGCGGTAGCCGGAGAAGCGCCGGACAGGAGGTATATGCATGGCGTGGGATGATTAATACGACATGAAGCAAGCCAAACTTTTCACGGTCAGTTGAAACGGCGAAGATTAACCGAAGAATGGCCTGCTTGCCCGCTTATTTCGCCCATAGCGAACCGGCGCACATTTTGCGCCGGGGGATGTGCTGCCGATCGACGCGAAGATGCGCCGCGTTCATCGTCGGGTGCCGCGCCTTCGACGATTCGCTTTGCACCCGTGCGGCTGGCTATAACGGCTCGGCGCAGCCTCGCCCGATCCGGGCATACTTCGAAGTCGAAGCTTCGTTCCGTTGATCTGTTCCAATGTCGCTTTCACCACAGGAAGCGGCCGTTGACATGGTCAACGGTGCAATGGCCGTAACGGGTTGGGCTGACTCCATCCGCGCTTCGAACTCATCGCAGAACAGCGGCCATTGGTATTTCGCTGCCCGAAAGCGGCCGGTTGTCAGCGCGCACTCCCGACCCGGAGCAGCCATTTGAGTTTTCCGAAAGCGGTCATTCTCCACTCGGCTGACGAACGTAATAGATGTCCCATTCCGCTTCGTCAGTCTGCATGAAGCCATGCCGCTGATAAAAGCGGTTTGAATCGCTACCGCGCAAGGCGCCTAGGCGGATTGGCATGTGATGGGCGTCGGCATCCTTGAATACGTCCAGTAAAACTGCTGCGCCAATACCCTTACCCTGGTGTTCCGGCAAGATATAAAGGTGGTCCAGAAGCCAGTGGTCTTGTTGTGGGCGAACCAGAATAAAGCCTGCCCGAACACCATCGGCCTCAATGAATCGGCATAGAGAAGGATCAAACGATGTCAAGAAACGCTCGCGAGCGCGTTGCGGATGGAAGCGCCCGATGCGCTCCAGACTCTCGCGCATAGCGGCAATACGAATGTCGACTAGGGTGTCCGCATCGGACCGGGCTGTGGCAAGGAAGGCTAAATTCACAGGTAACGATTTCTTGGTCGCTATTAATGCCGATGCATTGGCCACGTTCAAATCGTTCGTCCAATAGTGCGTGTCTGGAGCGAATTTCGCAACGTCCGAAACTGGCTGTTCTCACCCTTTCTCACGGCCCGGCTCAACTGGCTCTTGCTCGTCTTGAGAAAGAAGGTCGGATAGTTCAGACGCGGAGAGGCGCTTCATCTTCTTTTCGAGCTTGCGATCGTATTGCCGGTCGTTTGGCTCTGAGCCCTGAGCCTTGCGGGCGTACTGCTGGACGAAGCGACTAAGCTCGCCAGCTAGCCGGGTTTTTGTGCGGTTCGTAGTCATGTGTGGATCCGGTGCCAATCCAAGTCAGGTCTTGCGTCAGCCTGCGCCGATTGTCGGCGATTCAGGTCCTGACGTCGACTGACCGTTCCTGGCCGGTCGGGGCTTTATCGACGCTCTCCGTCGTTGGACGTAAGGCGAAGGATGACCTCATACGCTGACTGTTCGCTCTGCGTGGCAAGAAGAGCGTCTTCCGGGGAAAGCTCGAGTTCCCGGATCTGAACCACTAGCTCACCAGCGTCATATCGAAGAAAGTAGCAACCCGAGCGCCGCAATATATCGATACCAAAACCGGAAAAAACGTGCTGATCATCCATAAGCTGCCGTTTCATATGCGCGGGCGCGGTGGCCGATATTGTCGGCGATCTAAGCGATGACGTCGAGTGACCGAAAGTGGCCGAAGGACTGATATGACTTTCCGTGTCAATCGCGATCGGTTCTCGGTCTGGGTACATCTGAATTTCCTGAGGGCGACGTAGCAGTACGTCTCGACGGTGGGTCACACTGATATCCGCGGGTTGGTTACC
>NZ_JBKGUA010000102.1:0-10677 GCF_046543485.1 Paraburkholderia sp. EG304
AACATCGACTCGGTATAGCCGTCCGCTCCGCGCATCGCTTCAGTCTCAGTGTTGTCCGGTTCTTTGTTTCAACGTTTACCCCTCCCGCGCGGATGACGTGCGCGGGAGGTATTTCAACAGCCTGCTAGTGCCGCCGGACGGGATCCTGCATCGATTTTCGGCATGGCTACCTATTCCTCACGGAATGTCCTATTCCTGCACGATACAGGGTGCGTGTGACAAGAAGGACGTAATGAAGGTGCTCCTTGCGGCAGATCAAGGGCTGCGGTGTCAATAGCGCGTGTCAAATCGTGTGCGATTAGAATGGTTGGACGTGTAAGGAGCAACTGATGACATTGCTGAAAGACCGTCTAGCGGCGACGGAGCAAAAGCTGAGCGCCCTGAAAGAGGCACGAAAAGCTTCCGACAAGGCGCGCCGCAAGGCATACAAGGAGAGCAAAGCCGACCAGGCACGAAAGCTTGCGCTCGTGGGTGAGGCCGTCTTGCGGCGAGTTGAGCGCGGAGAAATGGACGAAGCCGACTTTCGGCAAATGATGGATGAGGCTCTCAACCGGCCGGCAGACCGGGCATTGTTCGACCTCGACTGAACGCGCCGTCCGATTCGGACGGTGAGCTTTTGCAGGTATCACCGGTGAGTCTTTTCAGGAGCCTGGTCCGATGACCCCCCCCACACACAATGGCGCGCACGGCGCCGTCCATCTGCTGACTGACAGCGACGCGCTGACCGCGAGCGTGAGGCGCACAGTGCGACTCGAAGCTGCGCCCGACGGCAAAAGCCTGGTCCTGATCGACGTCGACCAGCGCAAACCCGGGACTCAGCGCGAGGTGCGCTATGAGATCACGCCGGCCGAGCTGATTGCCGCGATCCGTGCGCACGGTGCCGAGCCGCCCGGCGAGAGTGATGGCGAAACTGGCAAGTGAAAGCGATCAAATGGGCGTTGGTGCATAGATAGGTCGATGAAAGATAGGGGTAATAAGATGACGTTCCCGTTCTCTCTGAATAGACGCATGCCGCATAAGCACAACGCCGCTCGTCGGCACCACATCCCGAAGATGGCGCATCGTGTGACGAACTGGCCGGAGTATGAAGCGGGCCTGAGACGAGCCGATTCCGCAGGATGTGAGCGATTCGATCGCGCTGGTGCTGACGAACGTGGATGGCTTGGCTCCGCAGGAAATCTCGGAAACCGTCCTTTACATCGGAATGCAATCCGATTCTGATGCGCTGCCGGGTCCTTCGACCGGAACAAGCAGCATGGCGGCACATTCGTTCCGCATCTAAACTCTGCCAAAACCGAATACCGGTTTGTCAAAGGTCTAGCGCACAACGCGACGGTGAAGACGTGGACAGAAAAAGGGCATGCTGTCTCGCACCTCCACACCGGCTAGCTTTTTTCGGAGTTAGATATGGCATATGAAAGTTCAACCGCTCCCAAGGAGCGGGTCAATATCGTTTATCGACCGGCCACCGGAGAATCAAGGGAAGAAGTTGAGCTGCCGCTTAAATTGCTTGTGGTGGGCGACTTCACTTTGCGCGACGACGCTACAGCGATTAAAGACATGAAGTCGATCAACGTCGACAAGGACAATTCCTTGAGACGTTGGATCAGATCGTGCCGTGTGCGCAACTGTGCGAGGTTGTCGAGCCGTACTATCCGAAGGGTCAAGGCGGTCGCCCACCGGTGGGTCTGGAGCGCATGCTGCGCATGCACTTTGTGCAGCACTGGTTCGACATGGCCGACGAAGCCTGCGAGGAAGCGCTGCTGGATAGCACCGCATTGCGGCGATTCGTCGGGGTTGACCTGGGACGCGAGCGCGTTCGCGATGGTACGACGCTCTTGAAGTTCCGGCGGCGGCTGGAGCGCAACAAGCTCGGCGAGCAATTGTTCGCGAGGGTCGGCGAGGTGCTGCAAGGGCGCGGACTGAAGGTAGGCACCGGCACGATTGTGGATGCCACCATCATCGGTGCGCCCAGTTCCACAAAGAATGCGGACAAGGCGCGAGACCCCGAAATGCATCAGACGAGGAAGGGCCAGCAGTGGTACTTTGGCATGAAGCTTCACATCGGTGTGGATAGCCAGACGGGTCTGGCACACAGCACGGTAGTGACGGCGGCGAACGTGCATGACAAGCATCCGCTGCCGGCGCCGCTGCACGGCGACGAGCGGCGTGTGTACGGCGACAGCGCCTATGCGAGCCAAAAGAAACTCATCACCAGCAAGGCGAAGAAAGCGAAGGACTTAACCAACCAGCGTGTACGCAATCGCAGTGGTGAAGTCGATGAAGCTAGGCGTTCGAAAAACCGCAACAAGTCGAAGATTCGTGCCCGGGTTGAACACCTCTTTGCGGTGGTCAAGCGGCTGTGGGGTTTTGGCAAGGTGCGCTATCGCGGCCTCGCGAAGAACGCCACGCGCGCCTTCTGTACTCGCGCTTGCCAACATCTACATGAGCCGCACGCGGCTGATGGCACAGGTGCGTCCATGAGCAGCCAAAGTGGGTCGAGAGACCCGCTTGCAAGGCCCTTCATGGCCAGAAAATCGAACCAGTCGCATCGCTCATCTCGCGTTCCGAAATTCAGCATCAAGCTGTTTGCGAAAACGATGGCTTCTTCAGCGAAGCCCTAGCAGGCTGTTGAAGAAGCTCTCCGTCGGCGCGTTGTCCCAGCAATTTCCTTTGCGGCTCATAGAGCAACGCATGCCATAGTCAGCCAGCCTGCACTGAAATTCGTGGCTCGCGTACCGGGCGGATTCAACCGGTCGTCGCAACACCTTTGATCGAGGAGATGTTTATGGGACGACCAGCCGGTTGGATGCATAAGTTGACAGGGCGAGGAGCGATGCGCTCGCCCGGTGCGCCGTCGCATCGGCGCGAGATCGAGCGGCGATTCTGGGAGCAAATCGCAACAGGCATTACAAGCGAGAAGGCTGCAGAGGCGGTTGGCGTGTCGCAGGCAGTAGGCACTCGCTGGTTCCGACATAATGGCGGCATGCCACTTTCCATGTTGAGCCCGATATCCGGGAGGTACCTGTCGTTCGCGGAGCGAGAAGAGATTGGACTACTTTCGCATCAAGGCGTCGGGGTGCGCGAGATTGCTCGCCGTATTGGACGCAACCCATCAACGGTCTCCCGGGAACTGACACGTAACGCTGCAACGCGTGGCGGGCAGCTTGAGTATCGGGCTTCGGTTGCGCAGTGGAAGGCGGAGCTGGTTGCCAAAAGACCCAAACCTTCGAAACTGGTGACTAACTCGCGGCTGCGCCACTACGCGCAAGACCGTCTGGAGGGCAAGGTTCGCGACGCTGATGGTCGTGAGATTTCTGGGCCACGGCAAGCACCATTCAAAGGGAGAAACAAACCGCATCGCGGTGATCGCAAATGGGTCAATGGCTGGTCGCCCGAACAGATTTCCAATCGGCTGCAGATCGACTTCCCGGATGACGAATCCATGCGCATCTCTCACGAAGCCATTTACCAGGCTCTTTATATCCAGGGCCGAGGTGCTCTCAAGCGCGAGCTGGTCAACTGCTTGCGCACTGGGCGGGCGTTGCGCGTGCCGAGGGCCCGGGCACAGGCCAAGGCCTGGGCGCACGTTAGCGAGGAGGTGATGATCTCCAGCCGGCCTGCTGAAGCGCAAGATCGTGCTGTGCCAGGGCATTGGGAAGGTGACCTGATCATCGGCCTAAACCGGTCCGCGATCGGAACGCTGGTTGAGCGGTCAAGCCGGTTCACCATGCTCGTCCATCTGCCTCGCGAGGAGGGCTACGGGCTGATTCCCAGAACGAAGAATGGTCCTGCGCTGGCTGGCTACGGAGCTGTCACGATGGCCAATGCGCTCAAGAAGACCGTGACTGACCTGCCCGCCCAGTTGTGGCGGTCATTGACCTGGGATCGTGGCAAAGAACTATCCGATCACGCCCGTTTCACGGTCGAGTCCGGGGTACAGGTATTCTTCGCCGACCCGCACAGTCCATGGCAGCGCGGCACGAACGAGAACACGAACGGTCTCTTGCGACAATACTTCCCAAAGGGTACAGACCTGTCCCGGTGGAGCGCTCGAGAAATCCAGGCCGTTGCCAATGCACTGAATACCAGACCCCGGAAAACACTTGGTTGGAAGACACCTGCCGAAGCACTGGACGAATACCTGAGGTCTGCTCAATAATCGAGTGTTGCGACGACCGGTTGGATCCGCCCTTGACACACGCCAGCCGACAATGCGTCGGGCGAACACGTCGATGATGAACGCGACATAGACGAAGCCCGGTTCTGTTGCAGTAAGGGTGTCGGGACGAGAAATGTCGATATGATAAGTATTGCTTATGACACAAGGGAGTAAAACTGCTGGGAAGCAGACGACGGGTCTTTGCCCGCACATTTCATCTGTCCTTTCCTGATCATGTGCATTACCTCGATGCCGCCGAGAATGACCCTCGCACGGTGGAAGTTCTTGAATCCCAGCATCGGCCGGGTCCGGCGTTTGATAGCCCGATGGTCCTGTTCGACAATGTTGTTCAGGTACTTGATCTGACGGACCTTGATCGGCGTCTCGCAATCGGCATTCACCGCATCCAGTGCGGCCAGATTGGAGCCGCTTTTGTCGATGGTCACGGTCTCTGGCGTACCATTATGGGCGATCGCCTTTTCAAAGAACCGCCGGGCAGCGACCTTGTCCCGCCTGGCCCTGAGCAGGAAGTCGACCGTGTCGCCCGCCTTGTCCACTGCCCGGTAAAGATATTTCCACTCGCCTTTGATGTTGATATAGCTCTCGTCCATTCGCCAGCTTTTCCCAACCGGACGCTTGTGCTTGCGCAAGCTCCTTTCGAAGAGCGGCAGCAGTTTGATGACCCAGCGGTACACCGTCGAATGATCTACCGCGATACCACGCTCGCCCATCATTTCCGCAAGATTGCGCAAACTCAGCGAATAGGCCACGTACCATCGCACGCACAGCAAAATCACTTCAAGCGGGTAGTGAAGGCGCTTCAGGATCTTGGCCAGGCACGGCGCGAGTGTGGTTCGCGGTGTCTTTGTCTTCTTCATCGCACAGCTCAAAAATTCGCTACCCAATTTTAACGTGGGCCTTACTGCAACAGAACCCTGCCAGTTACCCCTGCAAACCGGCTCATCCTGGAAGCTCGATGTGGGCCCAAACTGCCTTTTCCATTGAGAATTTGGAGTCTCATGAAAGGGATGCTATCCCTCCCTGGTCGATCGGATATTAAATACGAGCTTCCTTCCGTGCTTTAGCCCCGCTTTTCTTGGAAACTTTCTTCCGTGACTTTGTCGATGGCGACGCAAGCATGATCTGCTCGGGATGTTTTTGCGGAGCGGGTCCAAGAACTATTGGCCCGAGAACTGGCGAGAAACACTGCTTTCCTAGTTTATTAAACCCACTTGGTGTGGCGTGCAACTCATTTGCCCACTCGTTATCCGACAAGATCCCAGGCGTCCTCACGCGAATTACTGAGGCAATAAAATCGCGCACCAAGGAGTCTTGCATCACGCCCAATTCGTCAATGAGAATCTTAATTAGAGTGCGCCGAAACGAACCCGGTGCTAGATCGTCTGGATCGGGAACTCTTCGGGCATCCATCGGCGCTTTCAACCATTGCCCGAGACCTAAAAAGCCTTTTCCCGTCGGGATTGCGTAATCATAGTTATGGAGATGAATTTTGGCGCTCGGCCGAATCGCTAACGTTGCGTGAATAAGCCGTTCATACGACTGGTAAACAGTGTTGATCAAATTCGTTAAGCCTACGCTGTCGAAGCAGTCCGAGGGTTTTTTGGCGTTAGAACAATCCGGTTTCAATATTTTTTGAAAGTCATCGAATCCGGCGAAATCGTTACCTCCAGCGCTGATCAGGACGGCAGCTACCGCTGTGTATCCCTTCAATGCAGAAATGAAGCTCGCATAGTAAAAGCCGCTGGCTAATTCAACTGACGTCGCTCCATTAGCCCCGAAACATAGGATATTGGGCTCGTTTGAAAATCTGTTGATTGAGTTCAGCAAATTATTCTCGGGGTACCAAAACCAAGAGTCGCCCAAGGCCAATACATCGAGTCTTTCATTCGCTTTTTTGAATTCGGCTTCGTCCCAATACACTTTTCCCATCTCTTTTCTCCTCGAAAAAAAACGAAGAAGTAGCTCTTCCTGCAGAACCGAGCGTCAAGCCATCAAGGTTCAGGGTACAAAACTCTCCTTTGTCGCTCGCGCACGACTTAAAGACCCAAAATACACAATACTTCGGGAGATTTTGAGTCGAAAGATCGCGTTTTTGCGAAGCGTTCGTTCGCGCACTAGAGAGCGTCAAGCAGCGTGGCCGGCGTGTTGCCTCACGGGATCATGTTACTCCCGGGTAGTTGTCATTCTCCGATTGTTTTGCGATGACGGCTGGTGCCGCGTAGCGGTGCCAGCCTTTATCGCGTCCGTGTCGCCGAGTATCTGGATGACCAGTTCTCTGGCACGGTTCGATCGCCATGCCTTCACCCTGCGTTGCAGCGTACGCAACTGGGCGCTGGAATACATCGCCGGTGCCAGTGCGACGAGCCGTTCATGCAGTTTCCTTGCTGTAATTCCGGGCTCGCTTTCAAGCCATTTCTGTATTGTCGGCCACGTGTGCTCGAACGGATCTTCCCGGCTGCGCCAAGTGTGGGGGACGTGCGCTTTTCGGTGATGCGTTGGTCTTACCTCGCCGGCCTGCCACGCTGTCCCGAGACTCGCCAGGAATTCCGCGAGTGGAACTTGACCGGATGGCTTTGTCTCCGTCGGCGCCGCTCCGGAAGCACTGCATTCGGCGACACGCTGCTGGGCGTCGCGCATTCGGCTCAAGAGGTCCAGCGGGTCGAGCGCGCGAAACTGCGCACGCAGTCTGCGTTTGGTCATCTCCGGAACCGACGCCGACCGCAAGGCGCGCTCAAGCGGCGTCAAGGGCGCCTCATAGCGCTTCGTCACCCTCGCGCCGTGACGGGTCTTCGATTTCAGCTTGAATGACGGCTGGAAGAAGTTGATGTACAGCCGCGACACCTCGTACAGGGAAGCAAGGGTTGCCGTGGCTTCGAGTCCGCGTAACCTGCCATAGCCAACGAGGCGACGCACAATGGCGCCATTCTTTTGCTCGACCCACGCCTGATCGTTTTTCTTGTACGCGCGCGAGCGCGTCAGCTCGATACCCGTTGCTTTGCAGAAGTCGAATACAGCTTCGTTCATGAAAGCCGTATCGTTATCGCAATCCAGACCGCGAAGCGGAAATGGCAATGCTCGACGAACTTGTTCGACGTGCTCGAGAACGAACGCACCGCTTCGATAGGGCATGGCCAGGCATTCCGTCCATCCAGTCGCAATATCGGTCAGGACGAAGCTGTGCACGAAGTCGCCGTCGATCTTGGTGCCACCGCAATGCTCGACGAAATCAACCTCAAGGTAACCAGGCAGAGGATTATCCCAGTCAGAGAACGTCCGGATTGGCACCGCACGGCGAATCGCATTTCCGATCCCGCCAGCGCGTCGGCGTTGACCGGCAAAAGCCTGTTCGCGCACGTCACGTAATAGCCGGTCAATGGTGGCGGCACTGATCTGGTTCAACCGCTGGCGAACGTCCTTCGATAGCGTCATGTGGCCATGCCGTGTCATCGAGTCGATCAGCGTTGGGATGAGCGCCTTCAACCGTTTGCCGCAGATCCGATCGCCCGCCTCCCACAGGGTTGATCAGCGCGGCACGCACCTCATCATCGTAGCGTCGCTGCGGGCCGGGCTTCGTTCTTGAAGGCCCGGGCTCGCGGCACAGCACGCGAATAGCGTGCTTGCGATGATACCCGGTCACCTGAACGAATTCGTCCAGTATCTCGCACTTCTCAACGCGCCCCGAACGGCGGTACCGCTCGCCGACCGCTTCGACCAATTCCCGTCTTGTTGCCATGCTGAGCCGCCTCGCCATAAGTCGCTCCCGCCAGCATTCTGACGGATAGCAAATTACATGAGGCAACGGCCTCGGCTCGGTAACAAATAACCTGAGTCAATGCGCCGGCCAAGCTAATTGTCGCCGCCCACGCGCACAGTGCCGCCCACGTCGTTTCGGCCCCGGTAGATCCGGTGCGCTCCCTCATTCGTTTGAGCCGAACATTGGGCTTTCCCCGGCCACCGAAACATACCCTGGAGGGGCTTTGTTCAGCAGGGCAGTGCCGCAGTTGGTTGCAGACGCAACTAGGCATTTTTGACGCAAACAGCCTTGCCGAAACTGTTCCACAGATTCACGAGGTTCGCGATAATCGCGCCCTCGCGCTGCTGCGATTCGGTTTTGCGCGTCAGTAGCCGCGCGCCGATGCAACGCTTGATTCGCGAGATCTGCGCCTCGACCAGCGCGCGCTGGCCGTACCCGTATTTGTTGCGGAACGCATGGATGCCCTTGTCCTTGATGTACCGAACGAGATGGTCGTACCAGCGCGTCGCCGGCTGATTGTGAACGACCGCATTGGCCGGTGGGGGAATCACCGGCAGCACGCCGCAGGCTGACCACGCCTCGGTCTGCGCAATACTGTAGTACGCGCCGTCGGCGATCACGCAGTCGACGTTCGCGTCGACTGCCAGCATCGCATTCAGGCCCGCCTCGTCGGAGACGTTGTCCCCGGTGATCGCGATCTGGTGGACATTCATCTCCGGGTCGATCGACAGATGCATCTGAAACTCTGATTCGTCGAGTTGGTCGACGTAATAGAACCGCAGATCGCGCATGGTTTCGCCAAGGCGCTAAAGCATCTTCGGCGTGCTGTCGAGCAACGGCCAGCAGTGCATCAGATACGCAAGCAAGGTCACACGACGAGTCTCGCACCACGCATCGAACAGTCGTAGACAGAGCGAATTAATTTCCTCGATGGCGTTCTCCCGCTCCGACAGATAGGCAATCATGATGTATCGGTTTTCCAATTGCGCTTCGACGACTCATAGTCAGCGACCAGAATCCCTGTCACATTCAGCGGAAGCTGGAAAAACGAGGCGTGGCGTCCTGATTTTCACATCAGGAAATCCTTACACCCTCTTTTCCGCTTTCCCAGGTGGATCGCAATCTGCCCAATCATGGGGTGAGCCGGTCCTTGACTGCCACGGCCAGCCTTGCCGTCAAGTTCTCCCAGTTGCTCATCGTACCGGGTCGGAGCACACTGAGCAGTGGTCCGCGACGGCCCTTGCTCAGATGCGGCCAGACAAATTGCTCGAACTCTTCGACGCTCAATTTCGTTGGAATCTTTTGCCACGACTGCCTTTCGGCCATTTCGACCTTCAAAGCATTGGGATTCTAGCCGATTCCTGTCAGCCGGGTAGAACCCAGGCCCGGCGGCCATTTCAACCGATTCCCCAGCTGGAAGAAACCCGCAACCAGTTGCATGATGCCGCCCCGCCGAGCAAGCTGTCTTCGGCCGACGCCTGCGGGCTAGCACACGCAAACTCCGGGCGAGGCTAAGAAGCGACGTGATGGTGATCCGACAGGAATGCTCGTCGGAGTTGGGTTCTGCAGTTTTCTGCAACAGGCCAACCGCCACTTTCAGGGAACGACTTAACGCGACAATGTCGACATATGTCGTGGGGAGTTGGACAAACAGGACGACCATGCAGACAATTGATCCCGCCCCTCCAGTGTCTCAGAAACCGTTTTGTATAGGCGTCTCATCCTTCCGAGGATGGAATCGGCGGTGGCCGTCCACATGGACGGGCGTTTATCAGCTTGGAGGCAGAGGTGGTCGAGGTCGGCCAGTGCAGACTATTTTAGCCGGCACGACATGCAAAGCACCGTTAAGAGACGGATTCAAAAAGGCTGCTCCGTCCGTCTGAAGATGTTCCAGCAGACGAGGGAGCAACCGAGTTTGAGAAATGCTTCGTGAATGTCAGCGCGATGTTCGAAGCGAATACGAAGACGACGGAAGTTGTGAAGCCACGCATGAGTACGTTCGACAACCCATCGGAACTTGCCCAGACCACTCCCGTGCTCTGTCCGGCGCTTGGCGATCACCGGAATGATGCCGCGCTTGCGAAGCTTCTGACGATGCGTCTCGGAGTCATAGCCGCGGTCTGCGTAGATGACTTTGGGCTTCTGAAGAGGTCGGCCACGCACGCCGCGCATCGGTGGAATGGCGTCAACGAGTGGCAGCAATTGGGTGACGTCGTTGCGATTCGCGCCTGTCAGGATCGCGCTGACAGGAACGCCGTTGGCGTCTACCAGGATGTGGTCCTTGGCACCTGGTCGCGCGCGATCCGTGGGGTTCGGTCCAGTTTTTCGCCCGCCCCAACGGCTCGCACAGATGAAGAGTCGACGGCTGCTCGCGAGAAGTCCAGTCCGCCTGCCTCGCGTAACTTCGCCAGCAGTAGTTCGTGCAATCGCTTCCACACACCCGCCTTCTGCCAGTCGCGCAACCGTCTCCAGCAGGTTGAGCCCGAGCCAAATCCAAGTTTTGTCGGCAAGTCGCGCCAACGAATACCGGTCTTGAGCACGAACAGGATGCCGTTCAGCGCAGCCCTGTTCGCAACCGGCAACCGTCCCGGATACTTCTTGCGCCGTGGTTTTGGTGCGGATTTCGGCGAACGTGACCGCCGATTTCGGGAACGTGACCGATTCGGCGGGGTTGGGCGTTGCGCGGTGTCGATTGTAGATTTCCTTGTCAGTTCTGGTCGAGTTCCGGCTCCAGGACGTT
>NZ_JBKGUA010000103.1:0-10519 GCF_046543485.1 Paraburkholderia sp. EG304
GAGCTCAAGCGCCATATCAATCCCACGCGCGTACCGATTGAGGAAAAGGAAAGCTGGCGATGGCTGGAGAATATGCGCCAGTCGACCGAGCTTCTCGACGATCCTGTGCGTTGCATTCACATCGGCGATCGGGAAAGCGACATTTACGAGCTTTTTTGCACCGCATACGATCTTTGCACCCACTTCCTTGTGCGTACCTGCGTTGACAGGCTCGCAGGAGACGGTCAGTACACGATCTCCAAAGCCATGCAGCAGGTTCAGGACAAGGGGCTCCACCGCGTCGAGCTTCGCGACGCGAAAGGCCGTCCGATAACCGCGACGCTCGAACTGCGCTACCAGCCTATGACTGTTCTGCCACCCATCGGCAAGCAGAACCGTTACCCTGCGCTACAGCGTAAGCGTGTCTTCATTACCGTGTAGATTTCGTCGTTGAGTTTGGCTACTTTGGTGCCCACCAATGTGGACTGCCCCCCAGAAGTTGGACGGTTAGATGGCTGCGCCTGACCGAATTGAGTCCGATATTTTACGGGGCTCATGCCCTGCAGTTTTAGCTTGATACGGTCATGGTTGTAGTACCGGATATAGTCCTTTATGCCGACCTCCAGCTCGTCAAGATTATCAAATTTGTTGAGATAAAAGAACTCCGCTTTGAGGGTGCCGAAGAAGCTCTCCATGGCGGCATTGTCATAGCAGTTGCCCTTGCGTGACATGCTTTGTGTGATCGAACGGTTCTCAAGAAGGCGACGGTACACCGCCATCTGATATTGCCAGCCCTGGTCGGAATGTAAGATTGGCTTGTCGCTCTGTTTGAGCCGACCAAATGCCTTTTTTAGCATAGTGCCTACCACGTCAAGCAAAGGACGCCGGGCCATCTGGTACGCAACGATCTCACCATTGTAAAGGTCGAGCACTGGGGAGAGATAGAGCTTCTCCCCACGAACGTTGAATTCGGTCACGTCTGTGACCCACTTCTGGTTCGGCGATTCTGCGTCGAACTTGCGTTCGAGAACATTTGGCGCAATTTTTCCCACTTCGCCCTTGTAGGCGCGATATTTCTTGATCCGCACGCAGGACTTCAGTCGCAGATCACCCATGAGACGCTGGATCGTCTTGTGGTTGACGGCGAGGCCCTCTTGCCGAATCGTAGCGGTGATGCGACGGTAGCCATATCGTCCTTTATGCCTGTCGAAGATTGTCTTGATCCGGGCCTTGAGGTCAGCATACTTGTCGGCCGCCTGCAGCGCCTTCTGTTGATAATAGAAAGTGCTGCGCGCCAAGCCTGCTAGCTTGAGCAGACCGGCAAGAGGGTATTGGTGCCTTAGCTCGATCACGATTTGTGCTTTTTGCGCTGCGCTTGCTCCGCGGTCGTTTGAACCAAGGCATTGAGCTTTTTTAGATAGGCGTTCTCCATGCGGAGGTTGTCCAGTTCCTTTATCAATTCGTCGCGAGTGCGCCTAGCGTCACCCTTTGATGATCTCGGAGATTCTGTGGTCTGATGCTTTGTCATCTTCTTGCGGCGTGAGGAAGCGTGTGGTGACAAGGCCTCCAGTCCGCCCTGATCGTAGTTGCGCTCCCACGTAGCGATAATATTGAAGTTGCGAATATCAAACAGCGCGGCGGCCTGCCGATAGGAAAGGCCCTCGTCACGCATGCGTCGCAACACAGACAGCTTGAATTTTAAGCTATAGGTGGCCCGCGCCTTTTCCCTGACGCCTGCAGCACCATGCGAACGATAGCCTGCCACCCATTTGCGTAGCGACGTAACATCCACATCATGGCGGCGAGCAACGACTTTGAGCCCGGCCGTTCCCGAACAATAATTCTTGACGACCGCGAGCTTCGTCTCTTCCGAATACTTGCCCACAAGACTCCCTGCAGAAGTGTCCAACTTCTGGGGGTCAGTCCATTTCGAGGTGGACACCTATGGCTGACAAAGACTCAGAGTTAAGAGTCGTACGGCAGAGCCGTGATGTCCAGCGCACGGTGGTCGAGGCCGCGCTGCAACCCGGCGTTTCCGTCGCGCGCATGGCTCAGGAACACGGGATCAATGCCAATCTGCTACGTAAATCGATCACAAAATACCTGCTGGAGCGGGAGAAAGGCATCTCGCCTGCACCACAGGAGCCTGTTGCTGAGCATCACGAGACGGCGCCTGCGGCAGAAGTGATCGATGGCGTGGCCATCGACCTTCTGGGTCCGTGCAAGGCCGCATCACCCACGAGAACGTCATCTGCATTCGTCCCCGTCGTTTCGGTGCCGCCGGCGTTGCTCCCCGAAGGAAGCGCCTTGGCGAGAGCGCCTATCCGCGCAAGGCGTTCGCGAGCCTCGACGAGGCACGTGCCTGGACGCAGCAGTTTGTGCGTTGGTACAACCACGGGCACAAACACAGCGGCCTGAAATTCGTCACGCCGGCGCAGCGTCATAGCGGCGTTGCCGCCACAGTGTTGGCACAGCGGGAAGCCGTCTACGCGCAGGCCAAGGCCCGCAACCCGCAGCGTTGGTCTGGCTCGCCCCGCAATTGGGAATTGAAGGACGAAGTCTGGCTCACTCCAGAGCGCATGCCCCCGGCCGAGTTAAAGCAGTGCGCGTGAAGTGACATGACAACTACGTTGACAAACACCGAGATCGTCGGCCAGTATGGGTCTGGCCATTGCCTTTTCGCCGTCGAAACAACGATCAGGTTAACAGGAACGGCCAGAAGTAAACAGCCCCATTCATCATTTTGTTAAGGATTCTTATTCTTCTTTATCCATTTTCGAAATTCGCGTGCTGCCGAAACGAACTGTGCAAGCTAGCCGATCAAACGGTGATTCAATTATGCCGACAATTGACATAGTGGGACTGTCTGTTTTTAAGTTATAGAGTCGGCGCAGTGTTGGGTAGCCATTGGGAACCGAGAACACCTGCTGAGCTTCCTGCGAGGCCGGAGCCGCATCAACGACAAACGACATTTCGTTGACTGCGACCTTATGTCGCTTGAGAGCATCGATGATGAAGTGCTCTCCGAACTCGTCGACGATTTCGTCCGACATGTCGGTGGGAACGAATGAGGAATCGTACATGATAGGCACATCGTCGCCGTAAATCACCCTCCGAACACACAACAGCACTTGGTCCGGAGGATTGAAGACGCTTAAGGTTAAGTCCCTGATCCTTTCCTTTGTAAGCGAAACTAGCTGCACCTTTGGCTGAAAGCCGAGCGACCGTGCATTGTCTAAACCCGACATGCAAACATCCAATTCGCGGATGATGCGAAACCGATCTTTCACATATGTCCCTTTCCCGGGTATGGACGTCAGCAGACCAGCTGATTGGAGCTCGCGCAAGGCCCGCTTGACCGTGATGGAACTCACGCCGAACTCTTCGGCAAGTCGGGCGGTCGACGTTATCAAATCGCCGGGTTTATATATTCCCGTAGTAATACGTCTTGAAATCTCAGCGCGCACAATCTCGTGAAGAGTTGAACCGTTAGCTGTTGAAGCACTTTTATTCATCGGTATCCGAGTTTCTTAACTGCGCTTGTGGCAGATTCAGGCTACTGTCATATTTCGCGCCACCTTACTTCAAGGTAAACGCCAACGGGATCCCCGCAAAGCGGCCGAAAGCAACGACGACAAGCCCGTTTCAGACCATTGCTCGAACCCGACGGTTAGGTTATGCACGACGTCCCCCCTGTAGCAGCGGGTTGCCGCCGCGCAGCAAATCGCCGCGGGATCGCGTCCATCGAGCCTAGACGACCTCGCGCTCAGCGGCTCACCGGAGTGGGAACCGCCGCTGATTGCCCTTTGCGACTGCCACCGTGCCGTCATGCGGACGCTGCGGCACGTACCTGCGCCTCAATAATCCTTACGCGCATGACGCGATAGGCCCGGTTGACGTTGACCGGAGCTAGCCTTGGCTTTCCGACGCACTTGGCAACCTGTCCCAAGTAGGCAGGTTCCCGGCCCAGAAAGTGAGGCAAAGATGCACCGAGCTCTCCGACCGCCTCAGTGTCGTTGATTTCCCGTTCCGAGCGCCCGCCACGTCAAAATCGACTGACCGAACGAGCTTCACGGTCCCGTTGAAGCGCGCTCCGCCGGAACCTTTGCGGGCCTCGGCAACGACGCCTGAAAGAGCTGCCCCCACTCCGATTGAATGTCCTCGCATCCAGTTAGCCGCAAAGCGTGCCAGCATAACGCTTGGTTTGAAGATATGACCTTCTTACCAGTTTCACGCTCCAAGGAGCCGATTATGGCCGCTGCGCGCATTTGAGTGCACGCGACGATGACCGTATCAACCTCGGCGCTTCTTGCGGTAGCTCGCACCGCATTGGCTATGCTCGCGGGCGATATAAACGCGGCTTCATCGCTGACGAACCCGCTATCGTTGTGAAAGGTGCAGATCGATTTCACCTTGATTCCCTCAGCCTCGATACACTCTGCCATTTGGCTCGCAACTTTGCGTGGATATGGCGACACCAATCCAACGCTGTTCGAACCAAGCGACCTCAGCGCAGTCTTTATCCCAGTGAAGGGCTCCGTAACGAGCGAGTCGGGGTGAACCTCGCGGACGCGCCGCTCCAACTCACGTAGCCCGATCACCATTGCCGCAGACGTGCACCCTAGTGCAACGACGTCAGACGGGCGTATCGAATTTATTTGGCGAACCGCCGCATCGATTTTTTCCATCTGGCTCTTTAGCACTTCAGCGCTGACAGCCTGATTGCGTTGTCGAGAAGTCAAGATGCGACTTTCATAAAGAGCCACGCCAGGAATCTTCAGCATTGCGTGTGCTTCGTGCGAGAGAGTCTGATCGTTTGAAATGACGACCATGCCAATATGAGCACGGTTCCCGATACCAGCATCTACTTCATACGGGACGGCAAACCAGGAGTCACTTGGCGGAACTTCTCTTTCCATATTATCTCAACCTTGTCGAATCAGTTATACAAAGTACGGTGCAAATACAACCCGAGATCGCACTCACCACTTCCCTCGCATAGATATTCCGCTCTGCCCGACAGACTGGATATCGTCTTTGCCAAAGCCTCACTCTTTTAGACACACTCTTGCGTCCCGCTTTCCACACTCTATTCCTCGCTTCGGTGGTTCCACATACTTCGCGTATCGCAGTTATTCGACTGCTTCAGCCTGCCTTGCAGATAAGCACAGGTAAAGCGCAGTTCCGATAATTACGACAAATCCGATCGCAGTTCGTTTAGAAATTGTTTCACCCCAAATCATATACTCCAAAATAATTGCCCATACGACGCCGGAGTAGCCGAATGGAGCCACAAGTGACGCGGCAGCGTTTGCTAGTGCGACGGTAAGCAACAATTGGCCTGCGCCGGCAGTCAGTCCTATAAGCGCCATGTATCCAAAATCCTTCGCGTTGGGCGTCTCCCACGCGACGAGAAGTGAAACCCCGCTAAGAATTGTGGCAATGATCGTAAAATATAGAACGATTGCCGCCGGATCTTCGGTTGTCGAAAGCCTCTTAACCTGAATGATCGAACCCGCGCCAAATATCGCACTGAGCAAGACTAGACTCACTGCAGTCAATGACCCTTTAATTCCGGTAAGCGGCAATGACACGAGGACGACTCCGAAAAAACCAACTATCGAAGCTAATGCTGTTGAAAGATGAAAACGCTCGGACAGGAAAACCATGGCAAGTAGGCCGATGAACATCACTTCGGTGTACTGGAGCGCCACAGCAGTTGATAGCGGAAGGTTAGGTAACCCAGCGAAGAAAAGGACTCTCGCAGTCAGTGCGGTGACCGCTCTCGAGAAATGTCCAAAAAAGCGATGCAGCGTCATTTTATTTTCAAGAACACCGTGACGTCTTAACATGTAGGCAGCGGGAATCAATCCAAACAGCATCCGGAAGAAAGTTATTTCGTTTGGGGGATAGTGAGTCGAAATAAGCCGCGCGACCGCATCTACCAAAGAAAAGAGAAATGCCCCGCAGGACATAAACACAATCCCGCGCATAGCGGGCTTGTTTGGGAAGCGGGAAAGCTGGTTAAATTGCTCTAACATCTGCTAAGCCTTCTTCAATCCGTCGATGAGATGCAAAGTGCACGAAGCGTTTTTTATCGCTTTCTGTATCGGTTGCGTAGATTCTCGATCGGATCTTCACGTTGGCATAGGCACCTTTTGTCGAGACCACCGTCTGCGGCGCCATACCAAGCTGCGTACGTCGACAACATTCGTTCGCAGTGCACGCGACTTGGGCACGCCGCCGAAAAAATGCAGCACAATCAGGTGTCGTTTTCTCATATCATGTTGATCTTGGTTTTGCATCTCAGCCGGTCAAACGGGATTCTGCAACGCTAAAGAACGACAACGAATCAGATTAGAACTACGGTGCATCAGCGAAGTTACCTTAGTTTGTATTCGAGAATTTCTTGGCGTCCGGTCGGTCCGCAATAGTTAATACCCGTTTCGTGAAAACCCGAACTCAGATAGGTTCGCTTGGCTATAACGTTGCGTCGATTGACTGCGAGCATAAGACGATTAGCATGGCGTCGATTCGACAAAACCCAATCAGCCATCAATCGAGACGCCGCCTTACCATATCCATTGCCCTGATATGATTCGCCAATCCGGAAGCTATGCACAGTAATAGCATCTGACGGCGCCCAGTCCGGCAAGGCCGCCTTTTCACGCAGGACAAAGAAGCCAACGATCTTATCTCCGACCGCAACCGAGCAGGGGTACTCATCCTCATCAAGAGAACTAGTTTGAAGCTCAAGGAACACTGTATACAACGGATCCACGAACTGTGTCTGCTCAGGCTTCAACTGAAGGTGGGAAACCGACGCGCGATCAAAGCGCGACAAGAATATCAGCCGTGCGTCTCGCGTTTCTCCGATAGGGGTGAGACTCTTGTTTTGTGCATTCAGATTCCGCCCGGTCGAGGCTGGGTCGGACACCTGTTGCGGAGATGCATGAAGAATCATGGGTGGCTCATGAATGAGGCTAGAAAGGACTTGATCAAGCGTTCGCCTGCGCCAAGCGTAGGTAGACCATACGGTCATCTCTTGGGTCGGCGTTTCTACAACCATGGGTTCGCGGGGCACCGATGCAGCCCATCCAGGTACGGACGAAAGCCAGTTCTCGTCATAGACCGTCTCGACGTAACGGTGGCCCTCATCGGGAAAAATCGCGACGACCTTTTTCCCGGGGTTTTTTCTTGACCACCAGTCGGCCACTTTGTATGCCGCACCGCTAGTCGGACCCATAAACAATCCGTGATGCCGGTGTAATCGATGAGTTGCGTGGAACACCTCGACAGGCGTTAGCCAGTGAATTTCGTCAAACTGGGTGTGATCTACATTGGATGGAACAAATGCACCGCCAAGGCCGCTGAGAGGTATCGGCTTTCCGCTGTGTTGCCCAAACAGGACAGAGTTCGGAGTATCAACACCGACCGCGTGCAACTCAGGAAACAGCGTCCGAAGAAACGTTGTCGTACCGCACATCGACCCGCCTGATCCAACAGGGCCAACTAAACAATCTATCTTTCCAACTCTTTGGATCAGTAGTTCCGCAAATTTTCCGTACGACAACGGATTATCCGTATTGGAGTACTGTGAGGGCCAATAGCAGCCAGGGATCTCCTTTAGATATTTGGCGAGTCTGTTTAACCGCGCCTGCTGAAGTCCGCCGATGCGCGCTGGCCTGTCCACAATTTCGACCTGCACCCCCAACTCGAGAAGTCTTTTATGAAGATGCCGGTCGAGCGCCCAGTCACTCACGAGTATTAACTTGTATCCATACTGTACGGCAAGCATGCCCAAGGCAAGACCAAAAGTGCCGGATGACGACTCGCAGATAGTGGCCCCGGGCCTTAACAAGCCTTGTTCCGAAGCCCGCTCCAGCATAAATCGCGCCGGTAGGAGCTTCATGAGGAAGAAGCTGGCGCCATACAAATCGTCAGTCAGTCTGACGATTCGAGGATTCTCAAAATCCTCTAAATTTCGCATTTGAATGCGATCAAACATTAGGTTCTCCATCAACTAGTGTTCTGTTGTTAACTCGATCTCTGCGCGCGTAGCGTTGATCCCATCAAGGGAACGGGATGCGTCGCATGCCCATGGGAGGACTGGCCCAACTGATCCACAAAACCTTACATACGAACCGGCGGACGGTGCCACGCGCACTGGAGCGTGCCCCCGATCGGCGTGGAAACAGCTACATCACCGACGAATGTGCACCGTTACTTCAAGCTGTTGGGTTTGTAACCGCATCGCAGCGAAAGCTTCAACCTCTTGACCGATTAGTTCTCCATCGAGAAATTGCGCGATGTGGGTGGTCTGTAACTGATCCCACGGGAGACGCCTAGTCCCGTGAGTGGACGAGAACAGCCAGTGTCAGGCGCTCGAATGATCCCAACCCATGCCGCCAATGAGTTTTCGGCTGCGCCGAATCCGTCACGCACGACTATGTTCCGTCATAGCTCCACTACATTGTTCGTCACGCTTAATGTCCTCAACGGGACCGTACTTGCCATCTGCAGCCACGTCATAGACACCTAGAATTCCTGTCGCTCCTGTGCGAAATCGATAAGGCCGTACCGGCCGAACTCGACGTGCGCTGCATCGTCGACAACGACAGTAGTCGCAAGCATCCGAAGGTCAACACGTGGCTGGCACCTCGCCCCCCAACTTGCACATGCATTTCATTCCTTCCTACATTTCATGGCTTAGTTGAGCGTGTACGCTACACTGCTCAAAGCCTGAACGCCTTAGATCACGCATAGCCAACTCTATATGATCTGCGTTTCGATCGTCCGCTGGGTCGAACATCAAACCAACGACTGTTCCACTGTGGGCAACTTGGACACCAATCGCGCCGTGCCGGACACCGATTTCTTCGATGCGGTCCAAGTGGGGCTTTCGCAAGAATCTTTGGTTGATTCGGGCGCTCGCCGTAGCCACGCGGCCCAGCAAGTTGAGATTGGACGTGTTAATCGCGTGGCGCAGGAGAGCCAGCAGCGAACGAAAGGTTTCAATCTCCACGTGGCTATACTCGGCCGGCTTAAATGTGAGGGTGTTGACGGGCTCCGCTGCCGCTGCATCGATGCTAATGAAGTCAACATTGGGCAGTGAGTTTGTGAAGGCTTCAATTACAAGCCCCTCGCGTTGTGCAAAGAGCACGGCGTTCTGGGAAAACAGCGTGGAATCACATGCCATCTCGGCGTTCACGGCAATCTGCATTACACGGTCAATTGAGGTTTGGACGTTCAAGCAGTCCAGCACGGCTAAGATAGTGGCCACAACGTCAGCAGTCGATGATCCCATACCGCGCCCGACGGCGATATTGCTATTAATTGTCACATGTCCGCCGGCTACTGTTTGCGCGAAGGTATTGAGCGTAAGCTCGGCAGCCCGTCTTGCCTTTTCGCAACGTCGTGGACTAACAGAAACCTGCATTTCGCCATCGACTAAAAATCTCGCTTTTGACGTTAGGTTAGGACAAGGCAGCGAAACTAAGCCACGACGCAGGCGACCTCCGTCGCTTTCGAAAACTCCCTGCAAAAGCTCACCGTGATGTCCAATCGCTTCACCAAATCCTTCTCTACTGTGCATAAACGAACCTATCAGTGCGGGCTTCAGGTTTTTCACGAGCGACGAGCGGGTGTTTCACAACTCGGCCGCGGTGAGAACCGCGCCTACGTTAGCCAACCGCATCATAGCTGTAGCCGCTGTTGGGAACGGATATATCGCCATCGTGTCCGGAATTTCGAAAACTTCATTAGGTAGCTCCCGCAGAATTCATCATTTGCCGCAATACTTCCCGGTCGGGTGGTAGTGATAGCAAAGGCCAGCGCGGGCAGCAGGCGTTCGTACTATCAAGGATTTATTTTCCTCGCAACCGGCAGCGATCGCGAGGTAGGTTATAGCGAGATCCATGCCTACTGGCTTGAAGTCCGGCAGTACACCAGCCGGGACAGACTGGGGTGATATTTGTCTGCCTAGACCGACAATTAACGCCAACAATTCCGCCATATTTTGTCGTTGTTTCGACAAGCTTACGTACGCGCCTCGGTGGCACAGAGGTATTGACTCTACTAATGAGACAGCCCTGAATAATGTTGGAAGGATTATGCAGAAATGCGGTGAGGGCGAAACGGCGTCGTTGGTGGATTTGCAGGAGGTAGGCATATTGCTGCAACTGGACTTTCCCCTGCATCCTTCGTAAGCGTGGCCCCAGCGACGTCTTGACTGGAGACTGAGATCTTTAGGCCGTGGTGCGGAGTTGATCGGCGACGACCCACGGTGCGAGTTCATCGATGCGGTTGATCGCATGCTCGGCGATGCGCGCGAGCACGAAGCGCAGATACGCCTCTGGATCGATGGCGTTGAGTTTTGCGGTGCCAATGAGGCTGTAGATCGCGGCGGCACGTTCGCCGCCGGAGTCTGCCCCAGCGAACAGATAGTTGCGTCGACCGATGGCTACCCCGCGTAGCGCGCGCTCGACTGGCAGGTTATCGATTTCGAGCTGGCCATCATCGCAATAGCGTGTGAGCGCTT
>NZ_JBKGUA010000104.1:0-10296 GCF_046543485.1 Paraburkholderia sp. EG304
GAGCAGGTATGCGCGTTCCTTTCAATGAGTGAAACAACCATCACCCTTCGTTTCAAGCCCAGCGGCACCGATGACTAGCGAGTTACTCGATGGACAAGAGTAACGTGTTTTCACACAGCCTCGACCCATTGTGGTCGGTCGTCAGATCGCGGTCCCTTCGTCGCTTCTTGAAGTACTGCGGTCATCCGACGGCCGGTCTTGTCGGTCGGGCATCGGCCAACACAGTCAACAGCGCCGCAGAACCTTATCGACTTGGCGTACGCCAAGTTCCGAGTCATTGGATTTGAGGAAGCCGCGTCAGAGAGAAGATTGGGCCGGAAGCTGCTTGTATTGCCGCAGCAATCTCGACGGTCACGCCGCGCTCGAAGAGCAGTTCCTCGATCTCGCGCAAGCCCAACTGAAAGCGGAAATACCAGCGCACAGCACAACTGATAACCTCGCCTGGGAAACGGTGACCGTGATAGAGCGATTTGAATTTCTTCATCATGCCACAACGTGAAAGCGCCGTCCGGCGCACTACTGAAGTGTTATAGACGATGATTTTTTTGGACGAGATGGCGTTGCACCAGAAACAGGTTGGATCGGGTTTGCCACAGCGGCATCGATCGCCCCTTTAGCCCCGTGATCCGCACGGACTAACGTTGCACGAGTCATGGAGACGACCAGGCCGGGAACTGTTTGACCAAGCGACTCGGTAGTGTTCATCGATATTCCCGTTACATTGAATTCAACGTTAAGTACCCAATGACCTTCATGAATATGCTGACTACGCAGTACACCAATTAGTAATTCCTGGAAAGAAAACTTGTATTCATTGTTCGACATCGTTATCCCCTGAAAAAGCCGTCCTTGCATAAACAAGGGAAGGTCGCCGAGTATATTTTCTCACCAACTGTAGCGTACGCCGAAATCACCCTTAACACCATTACGTCGAACGTTGCTGTCCCCACTTACGGCGAGTTGATAACCGAACTGTGCATAGAGGTTCAGGCGCCCAGTAATCTTTGCAGTAACGCCACCGGCAAATTCTAAGCGCGTCGCCTGTATTATCAACGGCACCTGGTCACCACCAAACGTCGTGGTCGCCTGAGCGTTCCAATCCCGCCACAAGTTGGCACGCACATACGGCTGCCATACAACATGATTGCCGCCTTCGATGGTCCATTGTCCACGCACGCCGAGCCGGCCAGTAGCCCCAGACGTCGAACCCAATGACACACTTCCAAGACTGTCATTCGTGTCGCTGAATGATACATGCTGCCAGATGATTTGCGCTTGAGGCTCGATCACGAAGCCCGGACCTAACGCAAGCGGTATTGGGTAGCCTGCCTCTAGGGATGTCACGAAACCAGAACCTTGAACCGATAGGCTGGCCGATTGTGTACTGGCGTCGCCATCATAGTGCGTGCCCTGCAATACGGCGTCAAGATACCAACCACTTGGTCCATAGTGCGTCCAGTATCCGGCGCCTGAATATGCATTTAGATTCATTGAACCAGTGCGACCGAATATATACTCGGTTGCGGCTGCGTTCGTCATGATGCCATCAACATCCGCACTACCGTGGCCATACGCAAAGTACACACCAGCGATGTCACGATGTCCGGGCCAGAAACTGCCTCGCCAAACGTCAAGACCAGTCTGGACGCCGATCACTGAGCCGTTCGCGCGTGGATTGGCGAAAGCCTGATAGCGGTTATCGATTTGCGAACCAAACACACGCCCCCACGCGGAAGATGCCAATCCTGAACGATCCGCACCACCAGCCTGCGGTGTAAGCGTGTCGCCGATGCGCTCATGCAGCGTACCGAGCATTTCAAGACCTATTTGCCGAGCGATCGGTTGCATAACACCATAAGTGGCAAGCTCCGGGCCGATGATTGGATACGTTCCAGGCGGCAAAGGGCCAACCGCAGGCGGATCGGGAGGCACGACTTCGGGCTGCACTGGGGGTACAGGCGGCACAACTGGTGGGATGGGCTCCTCTGGAGTCGGAGGCACCACGAAATGCGAACGCAGGAACCAGTCTTCAAGATTATTACCATTGACGCCACCTCGGAACAGGTCGTAGGTAAATGCGCCGCCGCGTGCTTCGCCCGCGAGCGTAAAGGCGTCCCCATTCGTCGTGCCGCCGTTCGTGACGATCACGACCGGAATGCCATCGGCCCGCGTCAGCGCACCGGGACCGCCCGCGTTCCTGATCGCGAGCTTCGACGCTCCCGTGGCCGTGCCGGTATCGATGACGAGCCTGTCCGACGGCGAGTTGTCCGCGCCCAGAAACGTGTCGAGCGCGATCGTGCCGTTATTGCCGACGTACTGCGTCGTGGTGAGCGTGGTGCCCGGATCGCCAGCGGTATGAATGAGTCCCGCGTTGACGACGCTGGCAACGCGCTGGTCGAAGCCGCGCAGGCCCATTTTCCCGGCCGATGCGATGTGATAGTCCGAATTCGCGCTGAAGACCTGGGTAGCGCCCGCAGCGAGCGTTCCGCCCTCGATCAGGGTCGGGCCGGCATAGGTGCTGGCGCCGGTCATCACCGTTTCACCGTTCAGCACGTTGACCGTGCCCGTGCCCGCGATGGCGGCGGGAAACGTGTAACTGCCGCTGTTATCCGTGTGGTTGAAAACGACATTGCCCGTGCCGGCGCCGAACGTCAGCGTGTTCGCAACGAGCGTGCCGGGAGCGACTGGCGCAGAGCCAGTGGGCGCCCCGATGTTCAGTGTCCCGGTCGAGCCGGCATTCTGCGCAACAGAGACGGCGTTCGCAGAAACCTGTGCACCGTTTTCGATTGTCAGGTTTCCCGTGCCAGATTGACCGACGGCTAGCGTTGCCGCACTAAGCACTGAACCCGGATCGGTGACCGTGGCGTTGCCCACCGCTCCTGCGGAGGCACCGATAATGGCGTTCCCGCCGACCGTCACGGTGCCGTTCGACTGGACGCGCATATCCGCCGTGCCACCCTGGGCGATCACCAGATTCGGCGAACTCATCAACCCGCCGTTCGACGCGGTGACTGTTCCGCTCGCACCGGGATTGAAAGCGAGGTAGATCGTGGTTCCACTGCTAGCCATGCCACCATCGGTGACCGTCAACGCGCCAGCCGTGCCGATGCCGACGCTCAGACTGGTCGTGGAGCGGAGCGTGCTGCCGGGTCCGCTGACCAGCGCGGTAGCCGTCGTGCTGCCTCCGATCTGCAAACTTGTCCCCGTTGAAACTGAGCCGCCATTAAGCACATTGATTTGTCCCGTCCCGCCGTTCCCGACGATAAACTGGCCGTCATTCGTGTACGTCGAGCCGTGCCCTTCGACTGTCAGCACACCGGTGGAGCCAGCGCGCTCCCCTAGGCGGCTTATAAACAGGCTGTGCACGCTACCGCCGTCGCTCACCGTGAGCGTTCCCGAACCCTCAAAGCCGATGTAGTACTGCGATTCGGGGTTTGTGGTGTTGATCGACCCGCCGTTTACGGTGATGAGCCCCGTGCTTCCAGCGAACTGCCCAATCTGGATACCGGACAGTACAACGTTTGCGCCAGTCGGAACAATGAATGTCCCGCCCGGAGCACCTCCTCCATTATTCCCGCTGCTGGCGCCCGCGACGACATTCGTGAACGAACTCGGCCCGGCGGGTGCGGTCACGGTGGTGTTGCCGTCAATATTGAGGGCACTCTGTGCGAACCCAATCCTGGGAACAGACATCTCTCCGCACGCAAGCGCCACGGCCACAGCAGCGAGACGCAATTTACGATGGTTTGCACGTCTGGGACAACGCTTCATCGTGAACTCCAGAGAAACGGCAGTCTGGGAACTCCATTTATCGAAACAGAATCCGGGGCCATGGAAACGGGCTGCAGGGCGTTTCGCATTTCGGATTCGTTCATCGGACGCACGAGTGCCTCTCCCTGCAAAACGGGTGACCAAGCTACAAAGCTTTTTCTATCAGCATGCCGCATGCACATAATTAGCAATCCTGCACACAACGCATTGGATTCAAATAATGCAAGATGAGTCGGTACGAAACGGCGCGCTATTTCGTCGGGTATGCCAGCTTGCTAGCGTACTGTTCGTCCGTTTGAAGGCGCATCATTCGCCTCGTTGCCGGACGATACATGCCATTCCACGTGCGACATCAATGCGACGTACCGTCCTGCCATCTCCGGACGACACACCGGAAAAGTTCTTGGCAAATAATCGAGTTTTAGGTTATACAACCTGTGAAATTTTTCAAGAAAACGCGGGTCATTTCATAAAATGCCCAGTCCGATGCGGTTAATTAACCTATGTGGCGTCTGACTATCGAGATGCAGCTGTGAGTTACTCCAGGGCGGTAGAATTGGCATGAATGAAAGCCTACCAAGAAGAACGAAAAGAAGCGCTTCTCCGGTCGCCGGGGTGCGAGCACATAACGCAAGTTAGATAAAACTCGCGCTTTTCGGCGACTACCGAACTTCACATTTCAGTAGTCGTTCTTTCTTTCAGTGGTCGTTCTTCTGTTTGATAGGTATGCGTAATCGTTAGCATTCAGGCAAGGGAGGACGTATGCCAAGGGAATTCGCAACGGCTGTTTCCGAATATTGTCGTGCAGAACAATCGTCACTGCGATTCCTTGCCGTTGCCCACGCAACGATGGGTCATGGTGAAGACTCCAACGTGACCGCTAGCAGCGTACGACGACTGTCGTCAGCTCGACTACCCTGTCTGGTGTCTATCGCTGGCTCTTCGGCGCCCTCCCCGGCCATCACCGTAAGCGAGGGAAATCCCGTTGTTTCGCCAGACTCGCTACCATGCCGGCTGATCGTCATCACATCCATCGCGTTCAATCGGCCCTGCGTTTACGCGACAGGCGGTGCCGTGAAGCCTGAAAACGTCCTGATTGCAGTTTCTGCGACCGCAGCTGCATCCCTCACGCTGTGGATGAGGAACACCGATGTATCCACGGATTGACGTTTTGTACGCCGATCAGTGTCTGACCGAAAGTGCCTAACATGCTCGACCCTTAATTTATGGAGATGTCATGGGAGCATCCGGGAACATTCAGCAACGCAAACGACCGTCTAATGTATTGGCCTTCCGCTATCTGACCGGTTTCCGGCGCATCAAACCAGGTCATGCATTTCGGCTGAATGCGATCGCGGTTGCAACGCAGCTCCTGGCGGTTGCGCATGCGCAGACGACTATCGGCCCGGGCACCATCACAACTTCGCAGATCCTGAATGGTCAGACCGTCACCGTCGTCGGCGGTACGAGCATTAACGTGCCCAACGTTCCGAATAACGGCTGGGCCATCCTCGCGCGCGAGGGTTCCCACGTCACGTTCGATTCCACTGCCGGCCCCGCTGCCGGTCCGATCCAGCTGATCGGCAACACGGCGTTGGGCCACGCGCTGCAGGTACAGCAAGAGTCGTCCGCGCAGGGCTCGGGGCTGGAGATCACGACCAACGGCCCCGGCGAATATGGGATCGAGTTGCATCAGAACGGCTCGGTCAACCTGAGCAACACGAACATCACGACGAATGGCGCCGCGTCCGGTGGCATCGGAGCCTACGGACTGGGGGTTTCCGATACGTTGTCCGCCACGCTGTCAAACAGTTCGATCACGACCAGAGGCGACGTCGGCAATGGCGTGATTTCGTTCGGGGGCATCATCACGCTGATCAACGTCCCGGTGCGCACGGAAAGCAGCAGTACAACCCTGAGTGCGTATGGCGTCAACGCCCAGAGCGGCGGACAGATCACGATGAATGGCGGTTCTGTCCTGACCAATTCGTATAGTGGCGTCGGTCTGCGCGCGTCCGGGTCATCCGCGCCGAACTCGGCCATTGTTGCCACCGATGTCGCAGTCGAGACGCACGGCAATACGGGCTATGGCGTGCTGGCCCTCGCCGGCGGCGCCAGGGTCGATATGACGGGAGGCAGCATTACCCGGCCGGCCTCTACGGCTACGGCGCTTATGCGGGCAATGGCTCGGTCCTTGACGTTACGCGCGGCAGCTTCAATACCACCGGCGATAGTGCGATCGGCGTTGTCGCGGTAGGCAGCAACACCTCGGCGACGTTGAACGGCACGACAATAGGCACCAGCGGCACGGGATCGGAAGGCATCGACGTTGAAAATGGCGCGACGTTGACGGCGTCGAATGTCACGGCCCGCGCCACTGGAGCCAGCAGCGCGGCACTGTACATGGGCGACAACACAGGTGGCGGTGCCCGTGTGAGCTTCACCGGCGGCAGCGTGACGAGTGCCGCGGTGCCGACCGTCACGATCGCCAGCGGGCTCTCGCACCTCTCGCTGACCGATACGACCGTGCATGGTGACGCGCTCTGGCTACGCGTCGCCGCCACCGATGCCTACAGTGCCCTCGCCCGCACACGCGTTACGCCGGGCGTGCAGCCCTCCGCCGACGCCGCGGCCGGACCCGAGGAGGCGGAGGCCACTGTGCCGCTCGCCCCGGATGTGGAGAGCGTCAGCGACAGCACGACCGGCGGGCAGGCGACCAGATGGGCGATGCGTTGCAATACTCGCTCGGCATCAACGGCACGTATACGCAGAGGCTCTCGCTCTATGGGCGCGTGTCGTACCAGCAGCAGATCGGTAGCGGCGGGTTCCGGGGTTGGCTCATCAATGGCGGGGCGCGGTACGTGTTCTAGCTATCTGCTGGACGTCCGGTTCGTCCCGTTGGACCAACGGCGACTCGGGGGCGGCCGACAGCAGTAGGCGCGGCGGACCTTGCCCGAGGAAGGGCCACCACCCAGATTCGCGAATTGCGTAGCAGTCTGCATGCGGCTAACGCCCTGCTGGTGTCGGCCGCCCAGTTTGTATCGAAAGATGACCTGGCGCGGTTCGAACGGATGAAGGAGACCCGTCTGGCGGGAATGCGCACGTCACGCTTGGAGCACATCTTCGCCAGATTGCCCAACCTGCATACTGGCTGAGGCATAAAAGTGGAAGTTGGCTGGCAACGCCTGTCTTCGGCGGCCACGATGTTTCTCGCGGCAACTAAATGTTCGCACTGCGCGTAGCTCAGCGAGTTAAACGTCGTGTTTTCTTGTTTCGTGCGCAGATACGCGCGCACGAAGTGTCCTCAATTCCAGTTGCAATTCAAGGCACAGGTACATCAAGGCCTTTGTCAACCTGTCTGCTCGTGCTTTTGTCGCGAATCGCGCGCGTGCGTCAGAAGGCGTGCACGGAGTGGCGTGCGATGCCTTTTCGGACGCAAGAAGCTCGTCGACAAGGCGCCTGTGGTGGGCATACAACCCGGCCCGGCTCACACGCGCCAAGCGGCATACTTCGCTAATCGAGAGCCTTTCGCATGGGTTCTCATCTCGTTTCGCCCTCACGACGGCGCGAACCTTGTCTTCGACACTCAGACCTTCCTTCTTCATCTTCAACATCCTTCGAGCCAGTAACGCCATCTCCACGACCGCCTTCGTTGAGACCGCGGAGCAATCGAACGGTGTTTTCTCGACGACGGGAAACCCACTGAACGGTTTGTTCTGGAAGATCTGTCCGTCTCAAAAACTCGTCGTCCCCAGAGAGCCGGCGCTCCCACGAGGCGCGGTGATGCTCGGTCACGGCAAAGTTGGAGCAGGTCGAGCAGATGTCTGGGGAACGCCTCGTTTCATCCGGCCCCTTTGCATCGCCACGACATGGAGACAAGCTTTGTGAATACACACAATACCCCCAATCGCATGGTGCCAGCTTTACCCCAGCATCGATCAGCTTCTCCGCCACAGCATTTATTCCCTTTTTTCCGCGGTAGTGTGTCGCGCCAGATCCCTTTAATGCTAGAAGTGCAGAACTCGCCCTGCCGCCGACGTGCGATGCCGTGAGAAGGTCGGTGAGCCCCTTCATAAGGTCAATCCGAGCTTCCTGATGGAGCAACTTCTGTGAGGCAGCTCGACGGCCGAATGCTGAATCAGCAGAGGAGGAGATAATGGTAGGCTCTATCGGGCGCGCCCTGGCGTCAATCAGAAGCAGAACCTGCAAAGGTTCTGGAAAGCAATTGCACAGGGTCTGTCAAGCGAGGAAGCGGCAGTCATAGCCGGTGTGTCTTCTGCGGTCGGAGCTCGCTGGTTCAGGCAAAGTGGCGGTATGCCCAATATCAGCCTTGCTCCGCTTTCAGCCCGGTTTCTCGCTCTTCAGGAACGGGAGGAAATCGCGCTCTTACGCGTCCAGGGGCATGGCATTCGCGAGATTGCCCGACGTGTAGGACGACATCCATCGACTATCTCGCGCGAACTGAGCCGCAATGCTGCGACGCGTAGTGGCTACGTTGAATATCGGTAAGCGGTCAATAAAAGACGCCCTTCCATCGAGGGGCAGAAGGTCAGAAGCTAGGTGTCCACGTGGACACCTGCACACTGACACCGATGACAGGGAACAAAGATCTCAAGAGCCGCCTGGTGATTGGCGCAAAACGCGACGGCCGTCGCGAGTATGACGAAGGCGCACGCGACGAATTGGTGAGGATGTGCCTGAAGCCCAGCGTGTCAATCGCGCGCACAGCAATGGAACATGATGTAAAGCCGAATCAGCTTCCCAAGTGGATCACTCGTTACCGTCAGCAGCGAATGGCGCAGGCTCAGCAGATCTCGCCATCAGGAGTCACGGGTGGTGTGCCGATCGATACTCCGACACCATTGCGCCCGAGCGAGGCGCCGCCATTCATCCCAGTCGTCACCGCACCATTGCCACCGCCGGCTGTGCCTCAGGGGCCGTCGCAGTCGCCGCCACTGATGGTGGTCGCGTTTCATGTGCGGTTGCCGAATGGCGTCGAATTTGGGCTCGGCAACGCGAGTCTCGAGGAACTGGCGACGATCGTCCAGATGCTGGGGAGGCTGCCGTGTTCCGGTTCGACGATGGGCTGAAGGTCTACGTTCACCGCGATCCCGTTGACTTCCGGATGGGCATCAATGGTTTGTCGATCCTCGTCGAGCAGACGATGTCGCTAAACCCGCTGGACGAGGCACTGTATGTGTTCGGCAACCGGCGTCACGATCGTATCAAGATCATTGCCTGGGCTGGCAATGGGTTCTGGCTTCTTCTGAAGCGGCTTGAGGGTCATGATCGCTTTGCATGGCCCAGCGATGCGGCGATCATGACATTGAGCATCGAGCAACTACGCTGGCTTCTACAGGGCGTCGATCTCGCCGCCATCAAGAAGCACCCGAAACGATATTACGTCCGTGTGAGCTGAACGTCGGCGCAGTATGCCGGGTTTGTCGAGGAACGTACCGCGCTGGTGAATCGCCTGCGCGGACTGCTTGCCGAGTTTGGCGTGTTTCTGGCGCAAGGCATCCGCACATTACACCAACACATCGTCGACCGTATCGAAGACGGCAGCAACGAACTCGCTGGTCCCACACGCCAGGCCCTGATGCGTGGCTGGGCACAATGCCAGGCATTGGATCAGGAAATCGCGTGGCTTGACAAACAGATTGCCGAACCCGCCGGTCATGATCCTCAGGCACAGCGGTGCATGGACGTGTGCGGCGTGGGCCCTCTGACTGCATCCGCCGCTGTTTCGACCATCGTTGATGCGCGACAATTCAAAAACGGCCGGCAGATGGCTGCCTGGATCGGCACCGTAAAACAGCGGCTCGGACGCATCACCAAGCAAGGCAACGACTATCTCCGAACCCTGCTGTTTCAGGGCGCGCGCTCAGCGGTCCTGACGGCACACCGACGTGACGACCGGCTCTCGCGCTGGATTGTCCAGCTACAGGCGCGCGTCGGCTACTACAAGACGCTGGTCGCCGTCGCCAACAAGCATGCGCGTATTCTCTGGGCGTGCTCGCGAAAGGCGAGAAATTCGATCCATCGCACGTATGGATTGCTCCGCGCGCAGTGATTTGCGCAACAGACAGCTGAGTTAGCCATCAACCACGATCCACTTTGCACTCGAAGACGCAACAGGTAAAGGATAGCGACAGGTCAGACCGGCAGCGGGCGAACTCGATGAACCGTAAGGCGCCAAATCGCATCTATTCGCCGTCCCAGGGATGGAGTCCCGCTGCGCGGTTACTATCCGAGCCCGGGCGCAACCACAGCGCCCAGTAAGGCCGTTTATGGGCATGCAGTCTGTCTCACCGCCGTCCGCACCACCAACGTCTCGAACGACACCGAAGCTTGGTCAGCGACGCATTAAAACCCGCTTGTCAAAATGGGGAGGTCCTTAGTGTGCTACGAATGCAAGCGCAGCGGTTGCGTGAGCAATGCTTTGTTGAAGATGAGGGCGGGCCCCTCGAAGTCGGCTTGCAGGAGTTGGCTTCAAATCACCTCAAGCTGCGCGGGTAAAGAGTC
>NZ_JBKGUA010000105.1:0-10249 GCF_046543485.1 Paraburkholderia sp. EG304
TGCTCGTATGCAGCGCCAGCGACCTTGAGCCGTACGTCTACCTCGTGCACAGGCTCACTGAATGGCCACCGCGCAACCTGCTGCGATTTGTCCGAACGCGTACCGCTCCGCATCTCAAAACTCGCACAATCGCGGGCATTGAATTCGACTGCGGCCCAACGGCGTAGTTGTCGTTCGCATGAAGCTTCCCTGCCAGTACGACCCCACGCCGTGCAGGCCCGCGAGCTCAAGCAGGCTGATCATCGTCTTGCATGCGTCGCGTTGTGACAGGCGGGCATCGCGTTGCTCCCACGTTCTGCGGTAAGCCTAACGCGGGAACAGTGCGTCACGAAACGCGAGCCCCTTGAATGCCTGGGATTTGCGCTTCAGGGCGTCAATGAAGTGGCGGTAATCGAGCACGTGCCGGTTGTCGTGCGCACGTGAGCCCCGATCGGTGCTGTGGACCAGCACGCCGGACAGGTAACAGTCGAGTCGATCGCATGTAGATGCGCACGCTTATTCCTGCCGTCGCGGCCGCGAGTTCCTGCGGATGGTGCTTGCGCTTGTTTATGTAGAGGCGAACCTGTTGGTCGGTGATGCGGGTTCCAGACATGTGCTGACCGCTTCTTCTTTAAGAATCGATCAGCCATCCTATTACCCCACCGACGCGGCGCCGCCGGTGGGTCGTCTTTTCCGGCGGCTACGCCGCCTCCGACTCCTCACCACCGGCCGAAACAAACGTCAACGACCGGCCAAAGTGGCGCCCCCGGTGGTGCTGGCTCGACTTTTGCTCTTTGCTTCTCGTGAGTCATTAGGAGTGGATTGAATGAGGATTGAACACGAAATCAGATCTCACGGTGCTGCAGTCACAACCAGCGTTTTTGCGCACGCCCTACACGCTCAGGAAGGCGCGCGTCACGGGGGGGGGACGCCCGCCGGCGGGACGTCATAGACCCGCGAGGCAGTTCTGGGCGGCAATGGGCGTACTTGCATGAATTCGACCACGGCTGAGCCGTGCGAGGGCGTGCGCGTCGCGTTCTATCGGGCAACACCTACGGAGGCAGCATGACCTGCATTGTGGCGCTGACAGATGGCAAGAAGGTTTACATGGGTGCGGATTCGGCAGGAGCGGGGGGTGGGTCCATCACCGTGCGCGCCGACCCCAAGATTTATCGGGTGGGACCGTTCCTGATCGGCTTCACCACATCCTTCAGGATGGGGCAGCTTCTGGGCCATAGTCTGACCGTCGCGCCGCGCCCTGAGGGCACCGATGTGTTCGCCTTCATGTGCACAACGTTCATTGAGGCGGTACGCGCGTGCTTCACCCGCGGTGGGTTCGCGCGCAAGGACGGCGAACGCGAATGGGCTGGCACTTTTCTGGTTGGGTACATGGGGCGCATCTTCCAGATTGGCGACGATTATCAGGTTGGTGAATGCGCCGTGAACTTCGATGCCTGTGGTAGCGGCGAACAGGCGGCGCTGGGCTCACTTCATACCACCGCCGGTATGCCGATGCGGCCAGACGTCAGACTCGAACGCGCCTTGGCCGCGGCGGCCGAATTTTCAATGGGAGTCCGTGGCCCGTTCCGGATAGAAGTGCTGGACGGCCAGATCGCTCAACGATCGAACGAAGAAGAGGTAAGCGACGTTTGATCTACCAGTCGCCCACTTACCACGAAATGGGTGATGGTTGAGCCGCTCTTCGTGCAATGCCAGTTCCAACAGCTCGCACTGGGCGAGCCGGTCTTCAAACGCGCGCCGACCATCACGCTCGACGGCTATGCCGCCTCGCACCGCGCGGTGCGCGAAATGAAAACCGATGGTCTGCTGCCTGAAGACACGAAGGTGCGGTCCTCAAAATATCTGAACAATGTGATCGAGCAAGACCATCGCCACATCAAGTCCAGAACGAACGTGATGCCTGGATCAAGCGAAAGCCTTCCCACCTATATGGCCTTTCTCAACCCGCTTATCTATGCACCATGTATGGACGACTCCCTGTTGTCAAGCAGTCTCAGTTTTCTGGCACCAGGTCGAGGTTGCAGCCATGTATCCGGGCTCAGTTGGCAGCACTCGCTGCGGGCCCACGATGAATATCCGCGAATGGGTACCCCATCATAGCCTCGGGCTTGGTTGCCCTTGGTGCAAAGCGGGTTTGGCCCCACACGGCCCAACCGTTCTGCCATCGAATTGAAGTCTGCTCAAGCAACCTCTGGAAGTGAACGCTGTTTCACTGCTAATGGCGGGACCTGTCAATCCGTCACGCTGGATCGCGTAAGCACATAGAGGTGGCGCCGCTTGTTCGGGCAGGGTCCCGAGATTTTTAAGTGGAACCACCGGGGCGTTCATGCTGCCGATTTGATCGCAGGCAGTGTCGCGAAGTATGCCTCATCCGGCGTGCGGTCTTCCAGACTCGAATGAGGTCGTCTCTGGTTGTACAGATTGATGTAATCGCCGATTGAGCGCCGGGCGTGGCTGACCGACTCATATGCCTTCAGATACACCTCCTCATACTTGACGCTTCGCCACACTCGTTCGACGAACACGTTGTCGCGCCAGGCTCCCTTGCCGTCCATGGATAGTTTGATGCCGCGATCCAGAACCGCGTCGGTGAAAGCGGTCGCCGTGAACTGACTGCCCTGGTCGGTGTTGACGATTTCAGGCTGGCCGTATTTCGCGAATGCCTCTTCAAGCGCCTCGACCGCATGGATCGCTTCCAGCGTGATCGCCACGCGATGTGCCAATACCTTTCGGCTGGCCCAGTCCACCACAGCCGTCAGATACACGAAGCCCCGCGCCATCGGAATGTAGCTGGTGTCGAGTGCCCACACCTGATTGGCGCGGTTGATCTTCATTCCCTGCAGCAGATACGGCCAGATCTTGTGCTGCTTGTGGCGGCGGCTCGTGTTCGGCCAGCAGTACAGCGCTTCGACACCCATGCGTTTCATCAGCGTGCCCACATGCCGTCGGCCCACCTTGATGCCTTCGCGGCGCAGCAGACGTACCAGCATGCGCGCTCCCGCGAACGGGAACTCAAGATGCAGCTCGTCGATCCGGCGCATCAGTTTCAGTTCCGTCTCGTTGACCGGTTGAGGCTGGTAGTAGACGCTTGATCGGGCGATCCCCACAAGTCGCGCCTGTTGCGCAATCGGTAGCGCATGTGCACGGTCGATCATCGCTTTCCGCTCAGCAACCCCGCCTTGCCGAGCGCTCCGCTTAAAAAATCGTTCTCCAGCGTCAACTGGCCAATCTTCGCGTGGAGCACCGTGACGTCCACTGGTGGCTCACCTGTCGTCGACTTGCCCGTCTCGAACACTTCCGACACGCGCTCCTGCAGTTGCTTCTTCCAGTCCGTAATCTGGTTCGGATGAACATCGTACTGCTGCGCCAGCTCTGCCAGCGTCTTGTCGCCCTTTAGGGCTGCCAGCGCTATCTTTGCCTTGAATGCCGGGCTATGCGACCGGCGGCTTCTTTTTGCCATATTTGGGTTCCTTTTGCTGGTCCCTATGACCAGCTCAGGCCCCGACCGTTCCACTTACCGACCTTGTCCGAAATTCCGGCGCCACCTCTTCTGCACCGTTCGATGCAGGTCGGCCAGCTTGAACCAGAATTCGTGCATCATGTCGGCCGGATGCATCGGAAACCTGACCAGCGCCATTGCCTGACGCGGCCCGAACGACAGCGACAGCGTCTCGGCCAGCGCGTTAAAGCGGTCGGCACGGGATTGCGGCCAACCCACGTGCCACAACGTGTCGAAGTAACCGGGCTGGATGACGACGGTATCGAGCCCGGCGCTCAGCCTGATTCGCCGTGCCACGAGTTCCTGTGCGAGCACGGTCTGTAACCCGCTGGACGGATCGATGCCGAACGTGATGCAAAGATGCTCCAGACTGGAAATGCCCGCGACGATCCGGGTGCGCAGCCCGGCACCGTGTGCGGCCTCCAGCACGAAGCGCGTCACGAGGTCCGTCACCATCGCACTGCCCGGCTCGATCAGGACCACGGCGCCCGACTCGCGCGCCGCGCCCACCACCCGGGACGCCATCGCGCGGTACATGTCGGGCCGATACTGGCCGACCTGATAGTGACCGGTATCGATGTCGACGACGTCCGCGTCGCCGGCGAGATCGGCCAGCCAGCGGGCAACGCCCTCATGACATCCGGCGTGAAACACGACCTCTGCGTGGCGAATCGCCCGACATGCCTCGACGCTCGGATCCTTCGAAAAATCGAGCCCGCCGCCAACGATGGTCACTTCCGCTTCGCTATGCATCTGATGTCTCCTCTTCTCGATCCCAATGGGTGGACGCAATCGGGCGAGACCCGATCCCCCACAGCAGCGCGCATGGAAACTTGCTCGGATACGCGAGGCGGAGCAATTCGTAGCCAATGCCCGCGACACCCTGGAAAAAACCGAGGTTCTCGTTGTCGCTGCCGAACGGCCAGCTAAAGCCTTCCACCGTGCGATCCAGACGAGCAGCGGCGCGTCGGCGCGCCAGCGCGACGAGCGCCGGCCTCCCGAGCGTGACGCCGGCTTCCAATAGCAGATCGAGCCGTCCGAAATTGCCGCAGCACAGGCAGTCGAGCGCGCTCATCGGTTCCGCCACCGTGCGGGCGATTGCCCGCTCCAGGTCTTCGCGCACGGCGCGTGCGGACGCGCCGTGCAGAACCATCCCGAGACGCGCCAGTCCGATCCCGGATGCGCCGTGGCACCATCGGCAGCTCGCGTGTTCGGACTGCGGTCGTTCCTCGGCCTCGAAGCGCAGGTCCGGCCAGTTGCCGGTTGCATCATCGAAGAGCGCGTGCTCGTATGCGACCCATTCCGCAGCGGCGCTAGAGCATTCGCGTCGCGCCGACGCGGCCGCGAGGCGTTGGAGCGCATAAGCGAACCCCGCCGCGCCGTGAGACATCCCCGCGAGTGGACGCGCATGGCCGACGGTATCGTCCGCCGGAGCCGGCCGACAGTGTGCGAGCAGATGCGCACCGCAGGCCATGGCGCGGTCCAATCCGATCGGCCGGCCGGCCTCGTGCAAAGCCAGCAAGCCGAGCATGGCACCCGCCGCCCCGCCGATGACGTCGTATGCGGTATCCGCGCCGATCCACGCGTCACCGATGCATTGCGCGATCTCCTCGGCCCAGTCCAGCAGCATGTCAGAGTCGGCCAAGTGCGCGCCCAGCACGAGCGGATAGATGCAGGACGCCAGGCCTTCGGCTCCGCCGAGAATCCGGTCCCGGTCGGGAAAGCCGGCATGCCGTTCGCGGACGAAACCGTCGCGCAGCGTCGCAAATGCGTTGAGGCCGGTCTGCCTGCAATCGTCGCGTCCGGTCGCGCGAGCAAGGGCCAGCAGGAAGACGGCAATGCCCGCCGTCCCGTCATAGAAGTTCTCGCCTAGCACCTGGATGTGCGGCGCGGCATCGATGGCGGTCGAGGGCAGGCCGATCCATGTCGCACCGCCGTCGCTGACGACGGCCAGCGACAGCAGATGCTCGCCGATGCGGGTAGCACGCTGCACCATTTCCTGAGGACGCCAGGCTCGATCGCTGTCCTCCGGCCACGCGTCGCTGGCGAACGCGGGCGCGATGCCATCGCGCGAGAACGCGAAGCGCAAGAGTCGCCGCTGCTGCTCAAGGTGTGCGTCGTCGAATGCATCGAGCCGTGCCGCCGCGTGCGCCATCGGCGACAGCACGTCGTCTTTCAGGTAGAAGAATTCGACTTCCTCGCCGCCAACCTCATGCAGTGTCGTGCCGTCGCTTCTCATCCGGAACAGCGGCGTATCGAGGCGCAGCATGGCCGTCTGCTCGCAACGCACGCACGTTATTGCGTTCGCGTCGACCGGATGATGGAACCGCATCAGGAACTCCAACTCGAGGCTGGCGCTCAACCCGTCCACCAGCCGCGTCGGCTGCATCGCACGCCGGCTCAACATCTCATAGAAGCGCGTGTCGCGGAGCACGACCCGCACGCTGGTGTCGCGAAACACGGCGAGCGCGTCGCGGACCGTCTCGCGATGGGCCAGAACGAAGCGCCCCATGGCCACGAGCCCGGCATCGATGTCTCCGAGATGGCCCGAAGGATCGGCAATGGATTCCGCGAGCCTCGGCAGATGCCGCACGGCGTCGATTGCAAGCGGCTTGCGGCCGAGCATCATCGCATCGGTATTTGCATGCAGCCAGCCAGTCACCTTGACCTCCTCGGGAGCCGACCAGCTCAGCCCGCCCGCGGTCCATCTCGTACTGCGAAACGTATTCCAGTACGGGAGATAGCCCGATTCGAGCACCGATGCGCTCATGATCCGCACCGCGGCGGAGATAGCCGGATGCCAAGGCCGGTCGTCGCCATCTAGCCTGCCCCCGGGGCGCAGCAGCGTTTCGAGGTCCACCGGTATTGGATGGCTGCCGCATGCAATGACGTTCTCCTGATGGAAATCGCAACTGCCAAGGATCTGGAACAGCGCGAGAAGCGCGCCTGCGCGCAGGTAGAACACGCGTACTTCGTCGAGCGACGCGCACGGCTCGGCGTTGACAAACGACGTCCAGCCATAGCCGTCCCGGCATAGTACGTCCGGCGTCCGGAGTTCGCCCGGTGCGCCGGCTGCCTGGATGCGTTGCAGGAATGTCGCCCACGCACCATCGATGCCCAGATCCCGAGGCTTATAAACCAGCTGCTGCCCGCTGTCGAACCGCACGATCGCGACGCCGCGCCCGTCCCGGTGCCGATCCGACATGCCGAAGTCCAAGCCGGCGACCGCACCGGGCGAGCGACCGCCGAAGAACCGCGCGACAATCACCTGCCGATCATGCTCGAGACGCTGCGCGAGCTCCGTCACATGCTGCTCCCACTGCAGGACGGAGATCGCGAAAAAGCGGGCAAGGACCGGCTTTCGATCGAGCAAGCGAACGAAATGCCCGCTGCGCAGCCACGACAGGAAATCGGTGTAAATTCGGTTCGACGCGGCCGCAGCCTCGTCCGCCGCAAGCTGGCCGTGCGATTGCCGGACCGACCGGAATGCGTCGAACCAGACGTAAAGGCTGTCGGCGAACAGGGCGGACAGGTGTGGGGCTAGCCCAGCGCTCACGTCGTCTCGAACCGGCGCGGCCCAAAGCGAGCCATCCAAATGGCGGGCGATGCGATCCCATATGGCACGGCCCAGCGGACGAAAGAGATCGGCAAACGGGACATTGCCGTTGTCGCGGCCCTCCGATGCCGCGTCGCCCGTACAAACGAGCGCAATCCACGCGGGCAAGCGATTCGCCCAGTCAGGCAGCGCAGCGCGGCCGGCCTGCCTAGTAGGGCCGAGGCGCAGCACCGCCTGGTGCTCGCTCAGCCCGAGCCGTTCGAGATAGGTGTCGAAATGGTGCGCGTGATCCTTCGCGGCCAATCGGCGCCAGGACGCAAAAGCGGTAGCCTCCTTGTCGCCCCCGACGCCACCGGCGTCGGGGGGGCAGGTCAGGCGCTCGCCTAGCCACGCGCTGCGAGCGACCCAATCGCGCAACGTCGATTCCGCGAGTGGAGGAAGAAGCGTGACGACTTGCGCGTCCATCGCGAACCTCTCCGTCAGCCCCGACACCCGCCGCAGGTGTGCTCGCAACTTTCGGTGATGGTCTGCGTCGTGCGGCCGAATCGCATTTTCGACCGCGTGCCGGAGGCAGCGGCGCCGATTGCGTGCAAGTCGCAGGTCTCCAGATCCTCGTCCAACGCCAGCGACGGGTCATTCACGGCCGGTGCGGTGTCTGTCGCTTCGACGAGCATCGCTTCCAGCATTTCCGGATCGATCGCGTGCACTTCCGTCTCGGCGCCGTTCGGCCGTGCACCTCGCAATGATGAATTGCTGCTTGACGTATGGTCATTCATATCAACTCCTTCAAAAATATCCAACAGGTTTATGACGTTCACGCCCATATCGGCGATACGGACACTTATTTTCCTGCGGTTTCGATTTCTTGAACAATGAAATCGACCAATATCGTTAAGTTATTCCTGTTTCAAGAAAACCTCTCATGAAAGGACAAGCCGATCCGTACTGCACGAAAACTTGTATTCAATGCCTTGTCGTTCGGAGCAAGAACGCCATGTCCATCGACATAGTCGGCCAGTCTGTTCAAAGCGCCCAGAGGAATTCCCGTTCTGGTTACGGGTCGAGATAACGCACTGAGTGGGTCGGAAAAACCTGCCCGCGCTGCTTCGCACGCTTCGCCGCTGAACAGCAAGCGATAGTCATCAATGGAGTTGATCGCCACCGTCGTTGAGATAGTTTCACCGGGTCTTGAGTCGGGCAACATCATCCCCCGGCAATTTATGCTCGATCTCGAGAATTCATTTCGGATGCAATTGTGGGCATATAAATAAAATTGTCCATCGCAGAACACGTCGAAAGCGTCCCGAGCAAACCAACTAGGCAACCGGCCTGGCGAATGTTGTTAAAGGAACACGCATATGGAGTCATGGTGTCAAAGCGCGGCGGCGCGGGTATCCGTAAGACGGGCATGTCCTTTTTCCTGAGCAGCTCGCATGTTTATCAAAAGCGAGTTTGATGCCAACTCACTCGTTTCCGCCCACATTCGCGACCGTCGGTCAGCCAACGCAATTTTTACGTGGAGGCCGACATTTCAAACCCGACAAACCCGCCGTTTATCGTCTTAGTTGCGACGAGGCCAATTTCGGCGCTGTCACGTTAAATTGTTCGCGGCGCAATAGCGGAGAGGACTCAGATCTGTTCAGAAAACGGAACCCGGCACCTCAATGAAAAGATGCCAAGCGGCGAAGCGTGCGGCGAGCTGATTGCGATAGAGTGAGGTGAGCAGTTCTTCGACGCCGGCTTCGCCCGATCGCTTGCGCCGCCGCGTGAGTACTTCGGTCCCGCTTGTGAACATACAATGTCGAGAACCCAACACCTAGGACAATCACCCTCAAAGACTAATGTGTTGTGTCGGCCATTTCTCGTGTTCTCGGGTCACCTGGCACGTAAGCTGCTTTGGCTAGGCGAACGTACAAACGTTCCACCAACCGGAAACGTAGTACCTTACTCATTTACTTCGTAGAACTTTCACACCTTGATTGAGCAAATCGTTCAGATTTGCCGCCAAGGGCAGGATAAGTTATCCATCAACTCTTGAAATAAGTGAATGCACTCATGTCTTCTTACACCATATCCGTGCTCAATGCCAGCGGCGCTCCCGCGAATGTCGCTATCTACCAGACGTATCCTAATTTAAAAGCAGGATTGCCACTAGTGTGGCTTCTGCAATCGGTCAACAATGGCAATACCAATATCTACAATTGGACAGTCGACTGGGCGCTCAACTGGGGCACCTCCGAGCAACCGCTTGTACCGGGCGTCCAGTGGAGTTCTGGCGGCCCGCTCCAAAGGATGGATCCAACCGCTGCTGGCGGCAACAACGAGATGGGCGTGACTTATGCTGATGAGCAGTTTGAGACTCGTCCTCTGGCATTCAACGACCCGCAGGTGCCCAACGGTAGCATGCTGGTCACGACAGACGCGTCGTTTACAGTTTCACAGTCACAAGCAATGAGCCTTGCCGTGTACATGAATTCTCTGCCAACGTTTGCAATGCAAGGCAAACCAAATGGCAAATTTTTGTTTGACACCCACCCGATTTACTGGATCTGCACAACTGAGGCCAAGCAAGGCGTTGCTGTCTCTGGCAGCTTTGTCAGCAGTCCGACACAATTCGAATTTGCGGGAGGCGCGACTTCGTTGAAATTCAAGCTGACTGATACGTTACAATTCGTCCCGGTCCCGGTATAGCCGGAGGCTGGCAGCCTGCTTTTCGGTGGCTCGGTAAAACCAGTCTGTTTTCAAACAGACTGGTTTTTATTAAGCTCGGCGACAATAAATTGCCAATACGCGCCATCACCGCCAATGGCAAATCAATAAGCGCATATAATATTCATCTATATCAATTCCCTTGAAGCATTCATTTTCTCCCGCGAAGAAGAAGGATCGACATTTTATCGTGACCTATTCCGTGACCGTCGCCAATAGCAGTGGCGCACCGCAGAACGTTGCGATATTTCTGGCGGACACTTTCGGCAAATGTTGCTTTTCACTGGTCTGGCTACGAAGGAGGATCAATGACAAAGGCAACCACCAATTCAAGTGGGACGATACTGCTTACGGACTTTGAGCTTCCCTCGGTTTTTCGCCTTCCAGAGGTCCGGGGTTATGCAGCCGTATCCTTTGTCCGCTGAGCCGCAAGCCAGTCTTGCATGAACTGAGTTGGCGACGTGAAGCCGAGCGATGAATGACGA